>NZ_CWGJ01000012.1 GCF_900000175.1 Estrella lausannensis | reverse complement strand
TGAAGTCTTTCATGAAGGTGGAGATAGCGAAAGGGGAATATGACATTTAGGATTTTGCAAACCTTTTGTACGTGAAACCAGCAGTTTTAGCTTCAGTTATTGTGGGTTCAAACTCTCACTTCAACTGAAGCGCGCTAATTTAAATTTTCGATTATCAAGGATAAACTCATGAATCCCTTTAACTTTCCCTATTTTCAATACCCACTTTTTGCCCCTTTGAACCCGGGGCAGGGAAATTCTCTTCAGCCGGCGCCGATAGCGCCAGGTCCTCATTTGCAACCTCTTTTCCAGCAGGCAATCCCGCCTCAGATGGCAATGGCAAATCCGATGGCCTTCAATCCTTTATGGAACCTTCCATTCCAGATTCCCTTTAACCCTCCGATGGCGTTTAATCCGTTGCCTGCGATGCAGATTTTCCCCCAGGCGATTTTTGGTGGGCAGGCACTCCCCATCGCAGCTGCTCCGGAGCCCATGGTGGAAGAGGAGAGCAAAGGGGTGAAAAGGAAGCTGGAAGAGACGGCGACCACTGGGGTAGCGACCAAAAAAGCTCGCCTTGAAAACGGTGCTTCGGAGCCGCCTGCATTTAGGGAAGGCTACTTTAGTCCGAATGAATCCCTACTGCATCCCGCGGAGAAAGAGGACTTGTTCCCCAAACTGGAGCGGCAGCAAGCGTTTGAATGGGAGTATGGACCTGCTTTGGACAGCATACGGAAATTGATTTACGAGGGCCCGCCGCGAAGACGGTGCTGTGAAGCCGCCTGCTGTTAGGGAAGGATACTTTAGTCTTGATGAGACCTTACTAAATCCCGCGGAGAAAGAGGATTTATTTCCTAAACTAGAGCGGCAACAAGCGCTTGAAAGTATGTATGGAGCTGCTTTGAACGACGTACGGAAATTGATTTACGAAGGCCCCGTAACGCAAGAGCAAAGGCAGGCAGGCGTCGATTTCTTGGAAGATCTGTTGCAGCAGGGGTTTGCAAGAAGTGCTTTTGTTCTGGGATTGCAGCAAGGGTATGCAAGAAGTGCAGCTGCCCTGGCTTTTTTGATTTTGAAATATCCCGAGAACTCAAAAAATCAGCAAGAGGATGCTTTAAACTACTACAAGAGGGGTGCGGAACTCGGATGCGCCGTGTGCTGTTTTTCAGTGGGTCAAATCCTCTGCAAAAATTACCCCGATGGCCAAAAGAGTGCTGAAGTGGCGTATTGCTGGAGGGTGGCGGCGGCCCTTGGGCATCCCAGGGCACGCTTTAACTACGCTCAGTACCTTTTGCAGGGCAACGGAGTCGAAGCCGATCCGGCCACGGCACTTAAGCTCATCGAGGAGAACGCCGAAATTTTAAAACAGCCTGAAGCGGAGTATAAGTTCGCCTACGAGCTGTTTAGTGGTGAGCATATGGCTAAAGACTTACCGCGCTCCTATGAACTTTTTAAAAGGGCGGCTGCAAAGGGACATGCTGCGGCAGAGATCAATCTTGCAACGAGTTTGTTTAATGGAGAGGGAACTGCCGTTAATAAACCGGAAGCGTGCACTTTGTATAAGAGATGCGCCGATCGAGGGAATCGAGTAAACTGCCTGAAGCAGAGTATAAGTTCGCCAGTGAGCTGTCTAGCGGCGTACATGTCGCTAAAGACTTACCGCGTGCTTATGAGCTTTTTAAAAGGGCGGCTGCAAAGGGACATGCTGTGGCAGAGCTCGCTCTTGCAGGGAGTTTATATTACGGAGAGGGAACTGCTGTTAATAAACCGGAGGCGTGTGCTTTATATCAGAGATGCGGTGATCGCGGCGATCGAAAAGCTCAGTATAATTATGCTGTGATGAAGCTCACGGGTGATGAAGTGGAGACCAATGTAGAAGAGGCGATCCACTACCTGCAGCTTTCGGCTGATCAGGATTATCCTTCCGCGCTTCACGCTCTGGCCCTTCGTTACGCGGCAGGAGAGGGTGTTCCGATGGACAAGAAGAAGGCTTATGAGCTCTATAAAAAAGCTGCAGATGGTGCAGGGCATGCGAAGTCTTTTGTTCAGCTGGGGGGGATGCTCGAGGCCGGCGACGGTGTCGAGTGTGATATTGTCAAAGCTCTAGACTACTATGTCCTAGCCCATAAGAAGGGTGCTCCCATTCAAAATACATTGGAGTCTGTCATGAAGGTGGAAATGGCAAAAGGGGGATATGACATTTAGGCTTTTGCAAACCTTTGTACGTGAAACCGGCAGTTTTAGCTTCAGTTATTGTGGTCAAACTCTCAATCCAGCTGAAGCGCTCTAATTTAAATTTTCGATTATCAAGGATAAACTCATGAATCCCTTTAACTTTCCCTATTTTCAATACCCACTTTTTGCCCCTTTGAACCCGGGACAGGGGAATCCTCTTCAGCCGGCACCGATAGCGCCTGGTCCTCATTTGCAGCCTCTTTTCCAGCAGGCAATCCCGCCTCAGATGGCAATGGCAAATCCGATGGCGTTTAATCCGTTGCCTGCGATGCAAACAGTTCCCCAGGGTATTTTTGTTGGGCAGGCACTCCCTGCACCAACTGCGCCGGAGCCTATGGCGGAAGAAGAGAGTAAAGGGGTGAAAAGGAAGCTGGAAGAGACGGCGAACGTCGGGGTAGCGACCAAAAAAGCCCGCCGCGAAGACGGTGCTGTGAAGCCGCCTGCATTAAGGAAAGGATACTTTAGGTTGGATGAAACCCTGCTGCATCCCGCGGAGAAAGAGGATTTATTCCCTAGACTGGAGCGGCAGCAAGCGCTTGAAAGCGCGTATGGAGCTGCTTTGGAAGACGTACGGAAATTGATGTGCGAAGGCCCCACAACGCAAGAGCAAAGGCAGGCAGTCGTCGATTTCCTGGAGGATCTGTTGCAGCAAGGGGTTGCAAGAAGTGCTTTTGCTTTGGCTTCCTTGATTTTGAAATATCCTGAAGACTTAAAATTCCGGCAAGAGGATGCCTTAAGTTACTACAAGAGGGGTGTGGAACTCGGATGCGGCGAGTGCTGCTTCGCATTTGGTGCAGCTCTCAGCAAAAATTATCCCGATGGCGAAAAGAGTGCTGAAGTGGCGTATTGCTGGAGGGTGGCGGCAGCCCTTGGACATCCTAAAGCGCGCTATAATTATGCCTATTGCCTTTTTCAGGGCAACGGAGTCGAGGCTGATCCGGCCACGGCAGTTAAGCTCTTCGAGGAGAATGCTGAAATTTTAAAACAGACTGAGGCGGAGTATCGTTTCGCGTACCAACTGCTATACGGTGTACATGTCACTAAAGACTTGCCGCGCGCCTACGAACTTTTTAAAAGAGCGGCTGCTAAGGGACATCTTGAAGCAGAGCACAATCTTGCAGCGTGTTTCTACTTCGGAGACGGAATTGCCGTGAATAAACCGGAGGCGTGCGCTCTTTATAAGAAATGCGCCGATCGCGGGCACAAAGTGGCACAGTATACCTATGCTGCGATGAAGCTCACGGGTGATGGAGTGGAGACTAATGTAGAAGAGGCGATTCACTACATGCAGCTTTCGGCCGATCAGGATTATCCTTCCGCACTTCACGGTCTGGCCCTTCGGTACGCGGCAGGAGATGGTGTTCCGATGGACAAGAAGAAGGCCTATGAGCTCTATAAAAAAGCTGCAGATGGTGCAGGGCATATGAAGTCTTTTTTTCAGCTGGGGAAGATGTTCGAGACAGGCGACGGTGTCGATTGTGATATTGTCAAAGCTCTTGATTACTATGTCTTAGCCCATAAGAAGGGCGCTCCCATTCAAAATAAAATGAAGTCTTTCATGAAGGTGGAGATGGCGAAAGGGGAGTTTGAAAGTTAGAAGGTTTCAAGCTTTTTGCACATAAAACCAGCTGTTTTAGCTTCAGTTATTGTGGGTCAAACTCTCAATCCCACTGAAGCGCTCTAATTAAATTAATCAATTATCAAGGATGTAATGAATCTCTTTAACTCTCCCCATTTTCCACAATTTGGTCCTCCGAATCAGGAACAGGTAACTCCTCTCCAGCAAGCGCGGGCGGCGCCTGGCCCGCAACTACTCTCTCTTTTCCAGCAAGGAGTGCCTCCGCAGCATTTGATGCCCAACTCGGCTCCTATCAATCCCTTGGGGAAGATTCCTTTCCAGATCCCCTTCCCTGTTATCCCCTTGCCTCCGATCCAAGCGGTTTCTCCGGCATTTTTTGGAGGACAGACACTTCCTGTGACAGTTGCTTCGCAGTCCATGGAGGAAGAGGAAAGTAAAGGGGTAAAGCGAAAGCAAGAAGATGCCTTGAATGAAGATGAGGTGGCAGCTGGAGCGACAAAAAAAATCCGCAGTGAGGACAGCCCGCTTGAGGCGCCTGTATCTAGGCTACGACATTTCAGATCCGATGAAACCTTACTGTTTCCCGGTGAGAAAGAAGATTTGTCCGCTAAGCTGAGGAGACAGCGTGAGCTTGAAGAACAGTTTGGGACTGTTGTAGACAACATATGGAAATCGGCTTTCGACGGTGCAATAACGGAAGATCAAAGGCGGGAGTTCATCGATACCTTGGAAGATTTGCTGCAGAGAGGCTATGCCAGAAGTGCGTATACCCTTGCTTACCTGAGTTTAAACGATCCGGCCGTCTCTCGCCTTAGTCAGGAATACAAGTTAAACTGCTACCGGAGAGGGGCTGAACTTGGAAGTACTGACTGCTGTTTTGCTTTAGGGATGATCCTATACAAGAATTATCCCGGGGGCGAAAAAAATGCTGAAGTGGCGAGTTACTGGAGAGTAGCGGCAGCCCTTGGACATCCGAATGCGCGCTTCAACTACGCTTGCCTCCTTTTGCAGGGTAATGGGGTCGAAGCCGATCCGGCCGTGGCACTTAAGCTATTGAAGGAGAATGCCGAAATTTTAAACCAGCCTGATGCAGAGTATAAGCTCGCTACGGAGTTGCGTAGCGGTGAACATATAGCTGAAGACTTGCCGCGAGCCTGCGATCTTTTAAGAAGGGCGGCTTCTAAGGGACATACTCTGGCGGAGTCCACGCTGGCATGGGCCTTGTTTTATGGTGAGGGAACCGCGGTCGATAAACCGGAAGCGTGCGCTCTCTATAAAAGATGTGCTGATCGCGGCGATCGAAAAGCTCAGTATAACTATGCCTTGATGAAGTTCACGGGCGATGGTGTTACGGCCGATGTAGAAGAGGCCATTCGCTACTTACATCTCTCTGCCGATCAGAATTTTCCATCCGCACAGCATGCTCTGGCTAACCGCTACGCGGCAGGAGATGGCCTTCCGAAGGATAAGAAGAAAGCGTTTGATCTCTATAAAAAAGCAGCCGATGACTCAAAGCATGTAAAGTCCATGTTACGGGTGGGAAAAATGTACGAGAGAGGCGACGGGATTGAGCACAACATTCTCAAAGCACGTCAATACTATTTCCTTGCTTCTAAGGAGGGGGGTGCCCATGGAAAATAAATTGAAATCGATGATGCAGATGGAAATGAACAATGAGGGAGTAATTTAGGCATCCACAACCTTCCAATTAAAAACGCAGTTTTTAGCTCAAGTAAAGTGGCAGTGTGAAATCTCACTCAAACTCGAGCGCCCTAATTCAAATCATTTATAATTTAGGATAAACCGATGAATCCCATTAACTTTCCCCATCTTCCACAGTTTGTTTCTTTGAATTCGAGACAGACAACTTCTCCCCAGCAGGAGCCGATGGCGCCCGGTCCTCTTCTGCAGCCTCTTTTCAAGCAGGGAGTGCCTGCGCAGCATTTGATGTCCAATCCGGCTCTATTCAATCCCTTGGGGAAGATTCCTTTCCAGATCCCCTATCCGGTGATCCCCTTGCCTACAATAAAAGCGGTTTTCCCGGCAATTTTTTCAGGGCAGACACTCCCTGCGGTAGTTGTAAAGGAGCCTGCGGAGGAAAGGGCGAGTAAAGGGGTGAAACGAAAGCAAGAAGATGCTTTGAATACAGATGCATCGACAGCTGGAGCTCTGACAAAAAAAGTCCGTAGCGAGGGCAGCACGCTTGAGGCGCCTGTATCCAGATTAACATATTTTAGACCCGATGAAACCTTACTGCTCCCCGACGAAAAAGAGAATTTGTCCCTTAAGCTGTTGCGCCAGCGCGAACTGGAAGGACAGTTCGGAGGTGTTTTGAACGGCATGTGGAAATCGATTTTCGAAGAATCAATAACAGAAGAGCAAAGATCGCTTTTTAGTCATATTCTGGAAGATATGCTGAAAAGAGGCTATGCCCGAAGTGCGTATACCCTCGCTTGCTTAAGTTCAAGCGATCCGGCTGCCCCTAACCAAGGTCAAGATAACGAGTTAAAGTATTATCGGAGGGGCGCTTGGCTTGGAAGTACTGATTGCTGTTATGCAATGGGTGTGATCCTATACAAAAAATATCCCGAGGGAGAGAAAAATGCTGAAGTGGCCTATTACTGGAGAGTAGCGGCAGCCCTGGGTCATCCGAAAGCACGTTTCAATTATGCTCAGTACCTTTTAAACGGCAAAGGGGTTGATGCCAACCCAGCTGTGGCACTTAAGCTCATCGAGGAAAATGCCGAAATTTTAAAACTGTCTAATGCAGAGTATGCACTCGCTTTGGAGCTGCAAAGCGGTGAGCATATACCTAAGGACTTGCCCCGGGCCTATGAACTCTTTAAAAGGGCGGTTTCTAAGGGATACGCTCTTGCAGAATCCAGTCTTGCAAGGGCTTTGTATCATGGCGAGGGAACTGCGGTTAATAAAGCGGAAGCGTGCGCTCTCTATAAAAGATGCGCTGATCGTGGAGATAGCCGGGCACAGTATACCTATGCCCAGATGAAGCTAAGGGGGGAGGGCGTGGAGATCGACATGGAAGAGGGGATTCACTACCTACATCTTGCTGCCGATCAGAACCATCCGTCCGCACAGCATACTCTGGCAAACCGCTATGCGACAGGAGATGGTCTTCCGCTGGATAAGAAAAAGGCGTTTGAGCTCTACAAAAAAGCGGCAGAAATCTCCAAGCATGGCAAATCCATGTTCCAAGTGGCAAGGATGTACGAGGCGGGTGACGGGATTGAGCGCGATATTCCCAAGGCGCATCAATACTACATCCTTGCCTTTAGAAGAAAGGAAGCCCTTGGAAAATAAATTGAGGTCGATGATGCCGATGGTGATTGCATAAGCAACCCCTACGCAATAGAAATCGACACTTTTAGCTTCAGAAATCGGTGGTTTAAAACTCACTCAAACTGAAGCGCCCTAATATCAATGATTAATTACCAAGGATACAATGAATCCCTTTCACTTTCCCTATTTTCAAAATGCAATCGTTACTCCTCAAAACCAGGGGGATGCAAACGCTCCGCAGCAAGCCCCGATGGCGCCCGGCCCGCAACTGCTGCCTCTGTTCCAGCAGGCAATACCTCCTCAGCAATTGATGGCGAATCCTGCACCCTTCAATCCACTTTTGAATTTGCCCCTACAGCCTTCTTTTATTCCTTCACCTGCGATGCAACCTTTTCCTCTGGTTATTTTTCAAGCACATATGCTGCCCACCGCAACCCCACCGCAACCTATGGAAGAGGAGCAGAGAAATGGCGTTAAGCGAAAGCAAGAAGATGCCTTCAACGGTGATACGACAACGGATGGATTGGCGACAAAAAAAGTCCGCCATGAAGATGCAGACAGTAATTTACCCCAATTTATGCGCGTATTCTTCAAGCCGGATGAATCTCTTCTACTTCCCGGTGAGACAGAGGATTTGTGCGCCAAACTAAAGCGCCAGCGCGAACTCGAAGCGCGGTATGGAACTGTTATGAATGAAATAGGGAAAATGGTCCAAGAGGGGTCTATAACGGAAGACCAAAGGCGGGTATTCATCGATTGCCTCGATAGGATGCTGGAGGAAGGATATGCCAGGTGTGTAGGGGTTTTGGTTTTCCTGATTTCTAAAGATCCTGCGAAACCTAACCTCGATCAAGAGACCTTGTTAAACTACCTCCGGAGGGGAGCAGAGCTCGGTTGCGCTGATTGCTGTTATGCTTTGTCTTCATTCCTCCTTAAAATTTTTCCCAATGACGAGAAAAGTGATGAAGTGGCCTATTGCTTAAGGATAGCGGCTGCTCAGGGACACCCCAGAGCGCGCTTTAATTATGCTGAACTTCTTTTGGATGGTTTATGGATCGAGGCAGATCCGGCCAAGGCACTTAAGATCTTCGAGGAGAACGCTGAAATTTTATTCCAGCCTGAAGCAGAGTATGAGCTCGCGTTGGAGCTGCTGAGTGGTAAGCATATTGCTCAAGACTTGCCGCGCGCCTATGAGCTCTTCAAAAGAGCGGTTTCCAAGGGACATGTTGATGCAGAGATCTATCTTGCGGATGCGTTACATTTTGGGAAAGGAACCGAAATTAATCATCATGACGCTACCGCCCTTTATAAAAGGGCCGCCAATCGGGGAGAGCCGCGGGCCCAGTACAACTATAGCGTGATGAAGTTTTATGGTGATGGAGTCGAGACGAATAGAGAAGAGGCAATTCACTACCTACAGCTTTCTGCCGATCAGAATTATCCATCCGCAATTCATTTTCTGGCGCTATGCTATTCTGAGGGAAATGGCGTCGAGATGGATAAAACTAAGGCGTTTGAGCTCTTCAAACGGGCGGCGGACAGCAAAAAGCACGTAAAATCTATGGAAGAGGTGGGGGACATGTATTCGACAGGGGAGGGGATCGAGTGTGATATCGTCAAGGCGGTTGAATACTACGTCCAGGCATTTCGCCATCAGGCTCCCATCCTGGAAAAGTTGCAGTCTGCCCTGAAGGTGAAGATGACGAAGGAAGGGTATCAAATTTAGGCACTAACACCTTTTTAGTGCTCCTACTTTGAACCTATCCAAGTAAAATGATTTGGATAGGTTCAACTGCCGGTGTCATTCTCTACTCGGAAATGGTTTTTAAGAGGCTCAGCGCTTTGACGCGGGCAGCGGCATGATCTACGAGGGGGTAGGGGTAGGTCTTTCCAAGAATGATGCCGGCTTCGCGAAGAACCCTTTCAGGGGCTTCTTGAGGCTTGTGGATCCATTGATTGGGAAGATTTGCGATCTCGGGCACCCATTGACGGACGTAGGTGCCTTCGGCGTCAAACTTCTCTCCTTGGGTTGTCGGATTGAATATGCGGAAGTAGGGCGCTGCGTCAAAACCGCAGCCGGCTACCCACTGCCAGTTGAAGGCATTGCTTGCCAGGTCCGCATCCACCAAAGTATCCCAGAACCATTTTTCACCTTCACGCCAGTCGATCAGCAGATCTTTGATCAGAAAGGAGCCGACGATCATTCTCACGCGGTTGTGCATATAGCCTGTGTGCCAAAGCTCCCGCATCCCAGCGTCCACAATGGGAAAGCCGGTCACCCCTCTTTGCCAGGCTTTTAAATGTTCGCTATTTTGCGACCAAGGCATCTTGTCGAATTTTTTGACGTACGGCTGCTCGGGAAGGTCCGGAAAGTGATGTAGGATGTGGTAGGAAAATTCTCTCCAGCAAATTTCACGTAAGAAATGATCGGCTTGCTTACCGATGGAGAGCTTTTCCTCCGTCGTCACTTTTTGCATCCTCTCATCAAGCGCATTCAAGATTTCCATGGGCGAGATTTCGCCGAAGTGAAGATAGGGGGACAGTTTTGAGGGTGCGCTTTCTCCAGGATAGTCCCTGCCATGGCTATAGTTTAGGAGGGATCGGTCGAGGAAGTGACGCAAAAGGGCATGGGCCTCTTGCTGCCCCTGCCTCCATGCGGCGACAATTCCAGATGACCAATCAGGGTGACGAGGCAAAAGGGCCAGCTCTTCCACTTTCAGTGACGGAGAGAGGGCATATGAGATAGCTGATGCCGGCTCTTTAAAAAGAGGTCTTTTCTCAAGTATCTTTATACAGCTGTTATAGAAGGGGGTGAATACTTTATAAAACGGGGCAGTTTTGGGTTTCAGAGCGTCCGGCTCAAAGAGAAGCGATCCGTTGTAGGAGTGGAGGGAAACGCCGCTTTTGGTCAAATCCTGCTTCAGCTTCAATTCCTCATTTTGCCAAAACGGCTCATAACATTGGTTGAGATAGAGGTCTTTGCAGCCCGTCTTCTGAATGAGTCGATCAAGTGTTTCCCTGGTCGGTCCTTTGACGATGTGAAGGGGCAGATTGAGTGCCGCAAGTCTTTCTTGAAGTTGTTTTAAACTATAGTGCAGCCACACTTTCGATGCCCCACCCATCGCCCAGGGGCCAGCAGTTACCTCGTCATAAATGTAGAGGGGTAGTACCGGCCTTTGCGACTTGGCCGCGTGGTAGAGGGCCGGATTGTCTGTAGTCCTTAAATCTTGTCTGAATAAAACGATGCAAGGCGTGCGTTCCATAAAATCCTCAATGGACAGGCTTTTGGCACGATGGGCAAAAGTGTGTTCCTCTGCCACGGAATCGGACTTTTTCGATCGGGGTTCGACATTTTTTGCAGGGTTTGCCCTGTCTTGAATAGACAAAGAGATGGTCTTGATGAGAGCCGCGGGCTTTGTGAATCCCTGAGTAGTTTTGATTGGTTGTTCCAAGGGAAGTGCCGCGGTGTTTGATGGCTTCTTGTATTGTACCCACAATGGAGCGGTAAAGGAGTTTTTTCTTTGCCAAGGAGAGTCTCGAAACGGGGTGCTCCGGGTGGATTCCGGCTCTGAAAAGGGCTTCATCGACATAGATGTTCCCGAGCCCGGAGATTTTCTTTTGGTCAAGCAGCCACGTTTTGATCGCTGTCTGACCTTTCGATAGAAGAGATAAAAGTGCCTCTTCTGTAAAGGTGCCTTCCGTGGGATCGATTCCTATTGAAGGAGACGCATCTTCCTTTTCGATCAGGACTATTCTTCCAAACTTTCGCGGGTCGATAAACGAGAGGGAAGCCCCCCCCTTAATCACGAGGCGAGCCCTCTCATGAGTCATGGGGCGTCGGCTTTCGGTGAGCCGCAATTTGCCACTCATGCGCAGGTGGATAAAGAGTGTGCCTCCTGCCAACTTGAGGAGTAACCATTTACCCTTTCTTTCGATACTTATGATGCGGCGGGGGCTTTGAAAAAAAACATCCCACGCCATTTTTTCAGTAGGGGACAGGGTCCTTTCGTTGAAAGCGATAACACTTTCGATCTCTTGGCCCTTAAGGTCCATAGCGATGAGATCTTGCCGTATAGCCTCAACCTCTGGAAGCTCCGGCATGGTTATTTTTTTTTGATGATTTTTCTTTGGCTGCCTCTAACACCTGGTGCGGCACTCATCTTTTTTCCTTTCGCTTCCACTTTCTTGGTCTGCGAAGGGATGATCTTCCTGATGCGCTTCTTGGTGTCTTCTACCTTGCCTCTTGGAATGATTCGTTTCTTTTCCTGAGGTTTATCGGCTTTTACGGGCTCAGCCTTTTTCTTGAGGGGCTTTTTCTCTTCTCGAGGAGCAGGCTTGGTGTCGACAGAAACCTTTTTCTCTCTTATCTCTTCACTGTCTTTAACTTTAAGAGGTTTCTTCTCACCGTTCAGTGTTCTTTTCTGAAGGCTTTCCGGAAGCAGGTAACGTCCTGTGGATTCTTCTCGTGGCAAGGTAGGCATCGAAGGCGAGCTGTCTTGCACTTTTTCATGCTCCATCCACTTTTTGGACAAGTTGCGGAGGGCGTCGAGTTTCTTGTTCAAATCGCCCAGATGGGAAAGCGAAGCGGAGGTTGCAGAGTGTCCACGGCTGGCTAAGAGATCTTCTTCCGATTTAAATTTCGAAGAGAAGGAGGCAAACGATACTTGGGTGATGTCCGGAGTGAAGAGGAATTGTCTGATCGTGGCTGGGACTGTCGTGTAGATGTCGGCAGAGACTTGCGGTTCTAGCTCTTGCTTGGCGATCTGCTTCGGAGGACGTCCTCGTTTGGGTCTGGGGTTGAGCGCTTCGTTCGAGTAGTATGTTTTTGCCTTGCTAAACAGCGTCTTGCGCGCCTGCTGGATATCTTTTCCTGCTTTGGGATCAAAAAGGGCTTCCTTGAGCTTTTCCACCACTTTGCTTCCCAGATCAAGATCTTCCTCGAAAACAAAATGGAAGTTGTTATTTCTCAGCCATTCGATAATACGGATGCGGGATCTTTCCTGATAGAACTGTTGCCACTTTTCAAGTTCGGTATGCTGGTCGTAAATAAATTCTAGAAAGTTCTCCCGAGCCTCTTTGCCCTGGATAATATCGAGCAGCTTTTCTTTGGTGTCGATATCATAAACTTTTTCGTTGACGAAGCTCTCCATGATCTTCTTTGTCTCGTAGAAGGAGAGTTTGGGCACGAGGCAGTAGCGGTCTTGATTCTCGAGTTCTTTTTCCAGTTGGGCTAAGTTCTCTTTGGGTTTATCAAGATCCATGTAGAGAATGAATCCCTCGACTTTGTCGACATAAAAGTCGCGCTCGTCATCCGACTTTGCGAATGCTTCCATCAAGCGGTTTGCTCTCAGGATTAAGGGGTTTTGTGCCTGGGGGTAGTTTGCTGTCTTTGCCATTTGTCCGCACCGATCTTCATCAAATAAGGGATGATACCCGATTCGCCCCCCAAGTTTCAAGAGCCATTTTCTGGGAGTGAAAGCTAGAGGGGGGGATCGCTCTTAAAAAGTTTATTTTAACATTCTATTTCTGAAACCGCCTGATATCCTGGAGAGCGATCTCTCCTCTGAAGACTTCATGGCAAGGTCCCGATAGCTTCACTCCCGAGGGCTTGCCTGCCTCCAGGGAAAAATCGATGGTGAGGGTGTCTCCGGATCGCACCTTGACTTTAACCGGCGGGGCCGCGCTAAACAGGAGGGCGGCGGCAATGGCCGCGGCTGTCGCCCCGGTTCCGCAGGCGAGTGTCTCGGCTTCCACCCCTCTTTCGTAGGTGCGGATCAGCACCTCTTCTTCAGTCATTTTCACCGCACTGAAGTTGGTGCCGGCAGGAGCGAATCGAGGGTGGTGCCTCACCTTTTTACCAATAGCTTCGATGTCGATTGTTTCCAGATCATTCGTGAAGAGAAGGGCGTGGGGCACTCCGGTGTTCATCGAAACTAAGGGGAGCTTTGCCTTATCGATCATCAACTCTTTTTTCAGTTCAATCGCCAGCACATCTCCCATGGAAATCGCAACGGCGTTTTCATGAATCTCCGCCTGCAGGAGGCGCTCTTTTGTCTCGAAGGTGTAGGAGTATTTGATAGGGTTTTTGGCGTGGAAGTAGTGAACTGCCGCACGGGCGCCGTTGCCGCACATTTCAGCTTCCGAGCCGTCGGCATTGAAAAAGGCGATTTTGAAATCGCCTTGTACAGCAGGAGAGAGTACGATGAGGCCATCGGCGCCTATGCCCTGCTTTCTTGAGCACAGGGCGGCTGCGAATTGGCCAATATTCATAGAACAAGGCGGCGACTCTACGATGATAAAATCGTTGCCGCAGCCCGAGTATTTAACGAACGCAATTTTTGCACTTTCCAAAGCGCTTCTCATGCAAGTTAGCTTTTAAAGTGCTTTTCCAGTTGCGACATGTTGGAGACGATATGATCCAGCAGTCCGAACTCTTTAGCCTCTTCCGCTGTCATCCAAGTGTCTCTGTCGATCGCTTTTTCGATTTCATCCGCCGACTTGCCTGTCGCTTCGACGTAGATGTTAACGAGAGCGCTTCTGGTTTTGATCATTTCTCTGGCCTGGATATCAAGGTCAGTTGCCTGCCCTTGCAACACACCGCTGATCAGGGGCTGGTGGATCATGATGCGGCTGTTGGGTGTGGCGAAACGCTTTTTAGGAGAAGCGCAGAGACTTAAGATCGATCCCATGGAGGCTGCCAGGCCTGTCACCAAGGTGTAGACAGGGGAAGAGAGCATCTTGACTTGATCCCAGATGGCAAAGCCCGCGTCGACGGATCCACCTGGGCTGTTGATTACCATCAGGATCGGTTTTCCCGGTTCGTTGAAGTCTAAAAACCAGAGTTTGCGGATGGTTTCGTATGCGCTTTCGCTGGAAACATCTCTGCAGAGAAACACTCTTCTTCTGGAAAGGATTTCGTTGTCGATCTTATCGTCCAGCTGAAGGAACGGGGTATTTTCTTTTTCTAATTGTGATTTTGCCATGGGATTCTCTCCGGTCTAATTGAGTCTTTTTTAAATTGATCCTAACGAAAGTGATTCATTGTAGGCAAATCAAACTGCGACAGATACTGCCTCTTCGATCACAAGTTCCGGATAGAGCGGGTGCTTAGCCAGCAGTTCCTTGATCTCTTCTTGCACTCTCGCCTGAACTTGCGGGGCGACAACTGCTTGCGCCTTGCTTATTCCGCCTGTTTTGAGCGTCTCGGGCTTTGTGTTTTTAAGGACATCGGCGATGATCTTGGCGATGGCTTTCATTTCCTCTTCGCCCATGCCTAGCGTCGTGAGCGCCGGAGTGCCGATGCGGATGCCGGATGTGTACCAAGGTCCGTTCGGGTCGTTCGGAACCGCGTTTCTGTTAACAGTCATATGGCACTCACGCAGAGCTTTTTCGGCCTGCCGTCCGTTGATTCCCATTTTTCTTAGATCGATGATCAGCAGGTGGTTTTCTGTTCCGCCTGTGACGATGTCGATGCCGTTTTTGATCAGCTCCTTCGCGAGAGCGTCCGCATTGGAGACAATCTGGGCTGCGTAATCTCTAAATTGCTGAGTATTCGCTTCTTTAAACGCGATAGCTTTGGCGGCCATGACGTGTGGAAGCGGGCCTCCCATCACAAGAGGGCAGCCTTTGTTGACGGCGTCTTTGAAGGCTTCTTTGGCCAGGATGAAGCCGCCGCGAGGGCCTCTCAGCGTTTTATGCGTCGTGGATGTGACGATGTCTGCATAAGGGACTGGGTTGTAAGGGCCAGTGAAAACTTTTCCGGCGACAAGACCGGAGAAGTGTGCCATATCCACCATCAGTGTCGCCGAAGCTTTGTCGGCAATCGAGCGCATCCTTTCAAAGTTGATTTTTCGAGGATACGAGGAGTAGCCGGCCAGCAGGATCAGCGGTTTTTCTTCCAGCACCTGTTTTTCGAGAGCGTCATAGTCGAGTAGGCCTGTCTCGGGATTGACTTCGTAGTGGACAGCCTTCATCATCCGGGACGAGACGTTGTGGCGGTAGCCGTGCGTCAGGTGGCCTCCGGAGGAGAGGGCCATGCCCATCACTTTTTGGTTGCAAAGCAGCTGCCTTAGCGCTTCGTACTCTTCGCTCGTGAACTCGTCGATGCTCTTTTTGCCGAGACGCTCAACTTCCTTGTTTTGGACTCTGGTTAAGAGGATTGCCCAGAATGCGATCAGGTTGGCGTCTGCTCCCGAGTGCGGCTGCACGTAGGCGTATTCGGCGCCAAACAGCCTGGCCAGTTCTTCTGCCGCCAATTTTTCAACGGCGTCGACGTTGTCGCATCCGGCATAGAAGCGGTGATCGGGATAGCCTTCAGCATATTTATCTGTCAGCAAGTTGCCCATGGCCAGCTGAACCGCGTATGAGGAGTAGTTTTCCGATGCGATGAGTTTTAGGTAGGTCCTCTGGTCTTGGATTTCCTTGATGATGCTCTGCTGAATTTCCGGCGAGGAGGTGCCGATGTGGTCTAAAGAGGCAAGATAGGCGATTGCGGCTTTGGAGCGGCTTTCTTTAGGTGTCTTGGTGAGATAGTTTTCTAGTAGTGAGTTCATGAGCCTCTCCTCGTCTTAAAATATCAAAAGCGAAATTAATTTTTTAATTGATTGGCAAGCATTTTGCGCAAGCCTAAGGGATAATAGTGCACCATTTTCGTTAAATTGTACAGCCAAAGGGAGAGTTTTAAGTCTAGGGGAGGATTGGATTGACCACAGCTGATTTAGGAATCTAAGGCATGGCAGCTTGGTGGCCAAACGTCTTAAAAAACAAGTTTTGAGATACAGCTCGTGCAGCCTGTTTTCAGTGAATGCTTTAAGGCAGGAGCCTCTTATGTGCAGCCCTTGTTAGAAATAGAGGCTTTTGCAATCGATTGAAGCAAAAGCCCCATGCCGGACTGAATCTGAATTATCGGCTAACTTGCTGGATAGTTTTTTTGTTTGAGAAGTACTCATCCCACAGTTTGCTAAGCAGATGCTCGATTTGCTGCTTTTTGGCCTTGAGCAGGTTCGAGCTGCTGTCTCTGCGTATCTTCGCTTCGACAGCGGAGAGCTCATGTGCTAAGGCGTTTATTTTGCAGAGGAGATTTTCCTCTTTAGCCCAGAGTTGTGTAAGGAGGTTGTCCTTGATCCTCTCCCTTGTCGCCCTGTGGCTTGCCACAGCCTGATCGAGGATGGATCTTTCGAGGGCCTCTTGAAGATCTTCGTCTTGAAAATCTCTTGTTTCATCGCCGAATTTGGCCGGCATATCGACTTCATCATCACCTGCCGATTCGATCCCCTTGTCGGTAACAGGCAGAGACTCTCTATCGAAAGAATTCCCAGCTTCTTGGCCGCGGGTAGCGCTTTTGACAGAGTAGTCATCTTCCGCTTCCGACGAGGAGGAGCTGGATGGCAACACCACTCGTTCAGGTGCCTTCGTCGAATTCACTGCGGGAGGTTGACGCTCTGCTTCAAACCGCTTCGATGAGGGTTCTGGCGTTGCTTGTGGCGTGCGAGCAACCGGATCTGTTGCAGTAGTTGCTGGAACGGGGCTTTTGGGTGGTTGATTTGTCGGCTGATTTTCCACTCCGCGCTTTGCCTTAGGATCGGCCATGTAGTAGGCAGCGTGAGTTGGCTTTTTAAACTCGACAACTTCACCCTTTTGGATTTTGTCCATAATCTGATTCACTAACTCTTTAGTTGGTGCTTCTTGAACCCATTTTCCGTCGAGCAGGACTTGGTCGCCTCTCTGCAAACCACTCCAGATTGAATCCCAGCGGGGGGGCTCAAATCCAATGAAAATCCATGCACCTCCTCTACGTGGTCTAAATTGAAGGGTCTCGCCGTTGGCTATCTTTGCAAGGAATTGGCTGATGTGGTACTCCCTGTCTTTTTTAGGGACAAGTTCCCACTTGCCGTTGATGAAGATCTCGCATTTTTCTTTGATTAGATAAGTGATTCTATTTCGCCATATGTCGCTGGTTACTTTTGAGAAGGTCGGTTGTGTAGTGCTTGGGCTGCTTGGATTCAAGGAGGGTGATGTCTTTGGTTTTTCGGTTCCGATTTTTCCGAGCTTGGTCGAGGCTGATGTAGCGGCTCCAAGGGTTACTGACAGGCCTATGCCTGCAGTCAGAGGTTTGCCGCTCAGCACGTTGGTAGTCATTGTAGATGTGGCAGATCCGGCAGCTCCTTTGGCTGAGGATCTCACTATTTTGTCGAAGGCTTCGCCTCCTTTCAGATCATAAAGCAAATTCCCGGTGGTTTTGGATGCTATCGGCGCAACGATACCGGCAGCGGCAGCTTTTAGAGCGCCTACTGCTGTTATCTCCTCGCCGTTAAGTTTTTGGGTAACGACATATCCGGCCTCGCCGCTGGCTACTGAGGTGACCGTAGCAGCGAGAAGTCCTTTGCTGGCGAGCAAGGCACCGGTCCCAGCAGCAGCTACAGCCCCCACTCCAGAGGCAATGGCGCCAATTCCAGCCTGCTTTAAATTCTTCTGTTTGTCAAACTGCAGAGCATCTTTTGTGTAGGCGTCACCGAAAGCGGCAGATCCGGCACCGAGTACGGGAAGGGCCAGAAGACCTAAGCCTGTGGCTGCAAGAATGCACCCTCCAACGATCGCAAGACCTCCTAGCATCAGGCAGTCTTCGCGGTCTTCGGATTTCCCAAAGACGATATAAATTCCTTCATCGCGTTTACAAACCTCAAAGCAGCGCTGTGTTCCCCCTCTCTTGCTTCTTGTCAGATCACGCTGCAGGAGTTTTTCGACGTTGCGTGTCTTGCCCGGCGTTTTGCTACTTTTTGCCGTTTCGCTGAACACGAACCGAACCTTAGTTAGCATGTTACCGGCGTGTTCGGGGCAAGTCAGCGCATCGGGCTTGGCTTTTCCGCGGGGCTGTCGCACGTTCCGGCGAAACGCCATCCCTGGTAGTTGGTGATCGAGTACGAGCTCATGTGATATCTCCTAAATTAGCCTGTGACTAGTTGCCGCTTAATTCTTTTGGGGGTGTTTAATCGGCACCTTTAATTTTTAAAAAAATCGACCAATTGTATTTTGTTTAAATATTTCTGTAAATATCAATTAGTGATAGATGTATCAAATAATGGGTGAGTTGATTCTTCTTAACTTGTCATTTGCGTATTTTTTATTTTAAAATAGTCCAGTCTTGTAAAGTATTTGTTTTTAATTATCTTTGGTTTTTGCGCTTTATTAAATGTAGAGAGGTGGCATAGACTACTCCCTTTGAAAAAAAAGGATGTTCTATGCAACCGATCAAGACGATGCCTAAGACGAGAAGAAGAGAAGTGGAGTCGATGCTGAAAACCCACCTTCCGGCCAAGGTGGCTAACAGGGATTGGATCTCACAGTGTCTGAGAGGAAGAAAAGCGTGTTTCCCGTATATCGCAAGCGAAAAGGAAGCTGGGGTGGCCAGGGAGATTTTTGAGCCGGCCAGCCAGTCCGCGCTAAACCCGTTAATTCCGGATGATAACCTTCCCCTTTATCTCATCAATGTTCCCATGGCTCATCGGCCCGAAGAGGAGGGGTATGATCAGTTCAACAGGTTGATCCAGCTCTACAAGGATGAATCTT
Source organism: Estrella lausannensis (assembly GCF_900000175.1). NCBI lineage: Bacteria > Pseudomonadati > Chlamydiota > Chlamydiia > Parachlamydiales > Candidatus Criblamydiaceae > Estrella > Estrella lausannensis. The sequence goes on along the minus strand of NZ_CWGJ01000012.1, from coordinate 294,214 downwards.
TTGGCAAGACTAAGACGGCATCCAGAGAGGAGATCAAAGCACGCTTTTCGCTCGTCTTGGGTGTCAATCAGATTAAGTCAATGGATCCAGAGGTGAACGAGAAGTTTAGGGATTGGGTGAGTAATATCCCTCTCATCAAGGGTGTCGCCTATCGCATATTCGGCTTTTTTTGGGTTCCCGGCTGGGAAAGAAAAGGTGAGGCTCATCGGCTCACCTATCCCGCCCCTAAGGCTTTTTTTATTTTAAAAATGCTATCGACAACTAAAGCCGGCGACGTCAGAACTTACCTGGAAGGCGGCAAGGGAAAGTTGACAGAGGGCCTCATTGCGCAGATCCCCTATCAGAGAATACGAGAAAAAATCAAAGATTCCGATTTCACAAAACATTTTGTCAAAGAGTACGCAGGCAAGGGAGGGGAGTCGCCTGTGTATCTTGGTGTGATGGATGCCGACACCTTGAACCTGAAGAGAAAAATCGGACTCTTTACCCGTCTTGACAAAACAATTGAAAATCATGACACTCCCTCTGCCGTTACGCATGGCTATCGGGTCATCGAGCCGGAGCGACCGTTGATCGAGCTTGGAGTTCGACTGGACATGGCGTGCCGGGCAGCGATGAACCGAGCCATCAGCTATGGAGCGTATTTTCCAGAGCCGTGTTCGCTTTTTTGCATCAAGAGGCCTAAGGAGAAGGTGTTCATCGATGAGTTGACATTCATCGGAGCCGGGCGAGGACTTGAGAATCGACGTCTGATCGAAAGTGGGATTGCGTCTAAAGTCTTAAAACACGACGCTGTCTTCGTTGCCGATGGCGGGGTTGCTACCACAACGCCGGCAAGAATGAAAACGATCAAAAACGGACAAGTCACTCAGTTGACCAAAACAAATGTTAAGCAGAAAGCTAACTTGCAAGCCCTTCGGTCCGTCTCCCAGACACATATCCACCCGAAGCAGTGGGCAGACAATTTATACATCGCCCTTCCGTTTAAAGCGTCACGGGTCACGGATGCGACGGGGCCGATGATGCATATTTTCTCTGTGTTCGATCCGCTGTCGCGGATGTTTGCGCAGCCGGCGCGTTTTTCGGCCGCTGTGGTCGATAAGGTGCTGAAAAATTACGACGCTGATCTCACCAAAGATCAGAAAGCGATTCTCAAAGAGGCGCGAGAGGATCTGGTCAAGCTTAAAATGAAGTCGGGGATGATCGATCAGATTGAAGAAGCAGCTCGTCTATCCGGTGCAGCTATCACTCGAATTTTAAAGGAAGTGATGGGCATTGAGTAATTTTTAAGTCCGGCAGCATTCTAAAGTCAGAAGTTTTTAGGGGTTGTTCTGACGCTCTTTATGTCGAGAGCGGCTGAAGCGACTCCAAAAAATGCGGACTGCTTTGCATGCTTTAGGATTAAAAAACTCAAAATTAGAGATAATTTTGGGATGTTATCAATCTTAATTTGAATAATCGAGCATCCGTAAGGGAAAAACAAGGAAATTTTCCTTGAGAATTAAGACGTGAATCAATAACCTACTACTAGTCTAGTAACATAGAGCATTTTTGGCAAATAACAAACAGAAGACGCTCCTCTCAAGGGGAAGTTCTTGACGGGCCTTAAAACCCATCTTCACTAAGGCTGTGTCTAATTTTTTCTTTGCTCAAGGTTAATACAACGATAAGGGTTTCTCATGGTTAAATCGCAGCACGCGGAAGCACACAAATCGATCAACGACGCACTCTCCCTGATTCTTGATATTCAAGAACTGGATATGCAAATGATTCAGCTTATGCGACTCAAGAGGGAAAGGAAGCGTGAGATGGAAAACATCACCGCGATCAAGAGCGACCTGTCCCATCAGATCAAAGCCAAAGAAGGCGAAGTGCTCGAGCTGAAGACGCTGATCAAGATTGGCGAGGAAGAACTGAAGGAAATTCAGGAAAAACTCAAAGAGCTTGAGAACAAGCAAAGCTCTGTTAAAAAAGTGGATGAGTTCAACGCCTTAAGCCACGAAATGTCCCAAGTTGACAAGCAGAGAGCTGCAAAAGAGCAGAATTTAAGCGACCTGATGGATAAGTTGTCTCAAGAGGAAGAGCTTCTAAAGAATATTAAAGAAAGCTTGGTATCCACGGTAGAGAGCAGCAAAGTGCTCGAATCGGAAATCATGACACGCATCCAGGAAATTAACAAAGAAGGCAGTCTGATCAAGGTCAAGCGCGATGAACTCGTTGCAGAGGCATCTCCGGAAGTGTTTTCCATCTACGAAAGACTTTTGCAGAACAAGAAAGACCGAGTAGTCGTGCCTATCGAAAACAGAACCTGCAGCGGATGCCACATCCAGCTCACAGCGCAAGACGAGAACTTGGTGCGTAAAGCAGAGAGAATGATCTTCTGCGAACACTGCTCCCGCATTCTCTACTGGCCGCAGGCTGATGATCAAGATCAGGCAGGTGCTCAGGGCAGAGGCCGTCGTCGTCGTTCGCGTCAGACAGCTTAAACGTTTCGCTCGGGAAGAGAGGCAGTCGCTCCGGGATTTAAACACCGGGGAGGAAAGTCTGGACTCCACAGGAGAGGATACCAGTGAAAGACTGGGGGTCGTAAGGCTACGGAAAGTGCAACAGAAAGTATACCGAAAAGCATCTGTCGCAAGGCAGGTGCTTTTACAGGGTGAAATGCCCGCTTCAGGAGCGGGTACGGGCTGGAGAAATCCAGCTCTTGCGGCAAACCCTATCCGGAGCAAGTCTAAATTGGGTGATCGGTGCTCCGCTGCACCCTAGTAAGATGCTCGAGGGCTTTGGCGACAAGGCTCCAAGACTAATGGCTGCTGGCTAAGGCACCTTGTAAGAGGTGTTTTAGCAACAGAATCCGGCTTACCATTTTCCCGGGCTTTTTTTATTAAAATGCTATCGCTTGCAGTTGCTCTTCGCAATGAATGCAAGACGCGTGTTTCACTCTACGCCGGGATTCTCCCGGCAATACGCCATCGACAAACTCCCTTCCACTCACATCGCATCAAGTACCTACGATGAGAATCAGCTATCATTCCGTCAATTTGGACAGAGGGGCTTCGGCTCGTCTTATATAGAGCGAAAGGCTTCAAAATTGAGTTTTGGCAACACGAACGCTCTTTCGATTGAAAGATTATAGAAATAGAGAGGGGTGGCTTACTACCTTTCGATGGTAAAACACCCAATTTTTAGACGCATTCTGCAGTACTTCGGCAGAATTAAACGCCGATCTCCACATTTTGTCTTTTCATCGCTTCAAAAAACTCATTTCTACGCTCTGGATTTTTTTCAAAGTCTCCGAGTAAGACATGGGTTACCGTGTGGCTTGCCGCGTCTTCAATGCCGCGGACGATCATGCAGAAGTGTTTAGCGACGATGCAGACGGCAATGTGTTCGGTTTCCAAGATAGCTGACAAGCTGTCGGCTATCTGTGCGCCAAGCCTCTCTTGCATTTGCGGCCGCTGGGAGAAGAAGCGGATAATACGCGGGATTTTAGAAAGACCCACCACTTTCTTATTCGGAATGTAGCTGACATAGACTACGCCCATCATGGGAACGAAATGGTGTTCGCAGAAGCTCGTAAAATTCACCTTGATGAAGATTGCGTTGCCATTTTTGGAGTGTGAGTAGTCGTCATTGACGAACCGAACCTCGGGAAACGATTCTTCATCAAGGCCGCTGAAGATTTCATTGACGTACATCTTCGCAACGCGATAAGGAGTCCTCGCAAGTGACTCGTTCTCTACGTCCAGTCCCAGGCACTCCATGATTTCGCGGAAGCGGTCACTGATGAAGGCGATCTTCTCTTCCTTGCTTAATATATCCTTCGTGGATGAGACGGGGGTGGGGTAGCGGGTTTTGATCGCTTTCGTAGGTATCTTTTCTTTATCCATGAGGATCATCCTTTCCTGTCTATTCTATTCAACTCATTGGCGGCATAGGCGGCGGCTACGGCGAAAGCATTGGCTACATTGAGTGAGCCTTTTCTTCCCCTTAGTGGGATTGTAACAAAAAAATCGGCCTCGTTCAAGAGGAGATCGCTGGCTCCATACTCCTCATTTCCAACGGCTAACGTAAAAGTATGCGGAAATTTGAAATCATAAAGCGATGGAGCGTTAGCCACTGTCTCCAGCACGATCAGCGGTCTTGGCAAGGACTTGATTAGAGCATGGGCCTCCCACTCAATCCACGCTTCAGTGCCCATCGCGGCTTTTTTAACCTGACTGCACTCGGGAGACGGCGTGGCTCCACCCAAGAACACCTTGGAAAAGCCGAAGCACTCCGCTGTTCTGATGATTGAGCCGGTGTTAAAGGCCGATCTGAGACTATCCAGATACGCAAAAATAGGGAGCTTTGACGAGGAGATCTCTCTGTCTTGTTGCCTTGGCGAGGGAAGCAGGCTGTCCTCCCGTAGGTTCCACTTTGCCTCTTTGGCGTGGAAGTGGAAGGCGTCGGAGACTTCCTTCAAAGTGGCAAGAGGGCTCTCTTTTTCCGCTATATAGGCAGCGGTTTTGCGGTAGTTTTCAAGGGCTTTATCCGCCTCTTCCCCAGCGAGCATCATAATGTACGCGTGCTTCAGTATGAGCGCCAGCTTTTTATGGCGGCGCTCTTGAGGAAGGCCGAGGAATTTATCCTTTGAAAACAGAGGTTCTGATGAATCCATCGGCATTTGCTGCTATTTCTTTGCCGCCGCCCTCATGGCACGGTACTCTGTGAGCGTCCCTTCATAGACATGGATGCCGTCTTCTTCGAACGCGATGATTTTTTTGGCCACTTCCTCAATCAGGCTACGGTCATGGCTCGCGACGATCACGGTTCCTTTATAGTCGTTAAGTCCCCAGGCAAGTGCGGAGACTGCCTCCAGATCCAAGTGGTTATTGGGTTCGTCCATAACCAAGAAGTTGTGGTTGACGAGCATCAGGTTAGCTAAGATAAGCCGTGCTGTTTCGCCTCCCGAGAGGGTTTGGATCTTCTTGAAGGCTTCATCGCCTCCGAAGAGCATTTTACCCATCACGCTGCGGATATCTTGGTCGTAAGCGTCCTTTTTTCTTTCTTTGAGCCAGTCAAAGCAGTTGACGCCTTCTTTCTTGACGACAACCTCTTGATGGTTTTGCGGAAAGTAGCCGATTTCCACCTGGTGGCCGACCTCTACCATACCGGCATCTTCTTGTAAAACGCGGGCGAGCATTTTCAGAAGGGTTGTTTTACCTCTGCCGTTGTTGCCGATCACCCCGATTTTGTCGCCTTTGTGGATCTCCAGATTCAATTTTTTGATAACTTCCCGGCCATCATATCCTTTGCTGAGCGATTTGGCGTTGATGACGATTTTTCCAGACGGTTTTTCAGGTGTTTGGAAGCGGATGTAGGGGCGTTGAATGTTAGATGCTTTAAGCTCCTGCGGCTGGAGGCGATCGATCTCTCGCAGTCTAGACTGCACCTGGCTGGCCCTGGTACCGGCGGCAAAGCGGGCGACGAACTCTCGCAGCTGGGAGATCCTCTTCTCTTTGTTTTTGACGTCTTGCTGGGCGCGGTCTCTTGAGGCCATTTTAGCTTCGATCATCGCGTCATAATTGCCGGGGTAGAGGATGATCGTCTCGTAGTCGATATCGGCGATGTGCGTTGTCACGGAGTTTAAGAAGTGCCTGTCGTGGCTGGTGACGATCAGCGTGCCTCTGTAGTGGAATAAAAAGTCTTCAAGCCACCCGATCGATTCCATATCGAGGTGGTTGGTCGGTTCGTCGAGCAGAAGCGCTTCAGGATTGCCGAAGAGCGACTGGCAGAGAAGGACGCGGAATTGCATATCGGTAGGGATCTCTTTCATTTTCATGCGCGCTTCTGTTTCTTGTATACCCATACCGGCGAGAAGAACTTCGGCGTCCGATTCGGCCATGTAGCCATTTTCTTCTCCGATAATGCCTTCCAGCTCACCCAGGCGCATGCCGACTTCATCGGTCATCTCCACCTCGTATAGGGAGTCGCGCTCCTTCAGGGCTTCCGCAAGCCTCTTGTTGCCCATGATCACCACATCGATGACGTTATAGTCTTTGTAGTGTTCGATGTCTTGCTTCAAGATGCCCACTTTATCTGGTAGGGAAATGGTTCCTGTGGTGGGGTCTTCCTCGCCCATGATGATCTTCATCAGTGTGGATTTGCCCGATCCGTTCGGACCGGTCAGACCGTAGCGGTTTCCTTCGTTGAAAGCGATAGTGACGTTTTCAAATAGAGTTCTGGCTCCGAAGCTTTTGGAGATTTTATCGAGAACGATCATGAGATGTTTGGCCTTTTGAATGGGAATTTTAGAAAATTTCCCTTGATTCTAGCGGAATTTGAGAGAATTTTCAAGAAAAGAGAGCGGATAGTCTAACGCTTATTCATTCTGGCTACAAAGCTCTTGGATGCGCCTTGTCGTAAACTTCTTTTTTCAATTTCGGGGATACTTGAGTGTAAATGGTTGTCGTAGCAAGCGATGTGTGGCCTAGCAGGACTTGAATTGTTTTAAGATCCATTCCATTCTCTAGCCAGTGGGTAGCAATCGTGTGGCGAATCGTGTGGGGGGTTACGTTGGCGGCAAGTCCGCTTTGCTCCAGGTAGCGGTCGAAGTTACGATCAACCGAGCGCGTGGTGAGCCTCGTGCCTAGGCGGTTCAAAAAGATGGCTTCATGGTCTTGTTCTTTGAGGTGGCCGTCCTTATCGATATGGCGCTCAGGGTGATTGAGGTAAGAGCTGATCCAGTCGGAGGCGTTTTTGGTGATCGGCACAAAGCGCTCTTTTCTTCCCTTTCCTTTCAGTTTGACAATCAGGCTCGCGTGGTCAAAATCCTTGCGGTTCAACGACACAAGTTCACTGACGCGGAGACCTGAGCTGTAAAATAACTCCATGATCACCCTGTCACGAAAGCCAAGAAGTGTCGAAATGTCAGGTTGATTAAACAGTTTTTTTACCTGATCATAGGAGAGTGATACGGGAATTTTCTTCTCGATTTTGGGCGTTTCGATCTCTTCGGCGGGGTTTTCGGAAATGACTTTGCGTTGCATGGCAAAACGCAGAAGAGAGCGCAGAGAAGAGAGGCGTCTCACGATTGTTTTTTCAGAGGCGGCTCCTCTTTTTAGGGATGCTAAAAATCCTCTGATCGCTCGTTTGTCTACGATGGAGAAAGGTGCGAGGTGATCGTTTAGCGCGGCACGCATTGAGTAGGGCTCATCGTGGGATATTTTTTCGATACGCCCTTCCTTCTCCGTCAGGCCCAGGAGATCATCCTGCAAATAGTTAACGAAGCAGTTGAGGTCGATCGAGTAGTTGCGGATCGTATGCGGAGACGCATTCTTGGCAACTGTCAGGTGCTGTAGGAAATCATAACAGGTTTTGATCAACATAAGACTAGAGCGTCTTTAAAGAGCTTTATTTTCTATCGTAGGGACTTCATGGGATTCTTTCCAGATCAAATATTGACAAATCGCACTTTGCCGCCGGGGCCTAGCATGGAAGGCTAATTTCTAATGAACCGGGGCGGCGGGTGGTGTGAGCGAGTTGCAAAAGCTGCTTCATCTGGCTGAGGGTTTTTCCCTGAAGCCGTGGAGCGATATCCCATCGCAGTTTTCGGATTGTCAATCCGTAAAAGTTGGAGGTGACAAATAGGAGAAATTTGGAATTGAGAATGATGTCGCAATCTTCAATATCGCCGGAGAAGGGGATCGACAGCACAGAGATTCCACACTCGGGTGTCAAGCGGCACTGATACTCTGTTAAATGCAGTTCGGGAGAGAGCTCTTTCAGTAGTTGTGATCGCTTTTCCCGTATCTGGAAGCTGCCTGCCTCGTAGGAAATGGTGTAGGCAGCGCCTCCGCCTTGCAAGGTGTAGTAGAAGAGGGGGTTTTTCCACTCAAGAGAGAAGACCGAAGTCTTGTCCAGCCCGGCGCGATCACTTTGCTCAAAGGCTTCGATATTCTCCCGTATCTGCTCTTCGAATCGTTTTGCTTGGTATCTTCGGCTATGGGATGCTTCAAGCTCTATCAATTTCTTTTTGTAGAGAAGACGCAGCCCTTCACCTGAACGCAGAGTCTTCAAAAGGACGCAAGGCAGAACCAAGTTCTTTGGCAACTTCGGCGGCGGACACCTTTGCGTAAAGCAAAGCCGTACTTTGGCTGCGTACTCTTCAGGTTCAACAGGCAGAGGCTCTCCGGTTTCAAGCCTGAGGTGATTCCAATATTTGGGACGCTTCGTTCTTTCGCCTTCGGTGCCGATATATCCTACAGGAACCGGAAGCGCTTGCATTCGGGCTTTATAGTCTGCGACAGCATCGGTGTAGATAATGAAGTTTTCTCTGCCGGACAGGGCCTCAGACCAAAGGGCTCTGATGCTCTTGAAAATAAGGCCCGCGAAAAGTGTAAGGACAGTCAGTGCCATAGCCGTCACCATCTTGGCTAACCTGGTGAGAATGGTAAGGTTTTTGGCGAGAGAGAGTTGTGTGTAGCGCCTTCCATGATGCCGCACCTGTTTTGGAGGGGTGCTCATTTCTAAATGGTTGGTGCATGTGTAGAGTTTTGATTCTTGCGTGTTCAAGAAGAGTTTTGGCATGTGCTTTCTTTTGTTTTAAGATATAGAAAATGAGAAAGGCGGCAATGATGCAGCATATGTGGAATAGAGTCAATTCAGTAAGCGAATACAGTAAAGGACTCACTCTCGTTTGAGTCGAATATTTTTATGTCGGGGGTGATTAGTAGGGGGTGAGGGGCTGCTCCTTAACCGGTGGAAAAAGGCAGCCCTAGGAGGGAGAAAAGTTAAATCCTTGTCACCAGTATTACGATTCCCCCTTGATAACTAAATTGAGCGCTGAGTAGAGCCTCTTCGATTTGCGTCACTGTTTTGTTTTTCAGTCCCGTCATGATATCCCAGCGCACTTTATTAACCTTTGCGCCAAAAAAACCGCAGTTGTGCGAAATGACGATAAATTTCGAGTTAACCAAAATCTCGACTTGTTCAGCCCCCGGCACATCAGCTCGGATAATGAAATTACCCTCTTCATCTACTCCAGCATAGCAGTTCTGAATGGAGGGATGTGCGCCCTCAAGCTGTTGAAGAACTTGCTGGTCTTTCTTTGTCGGATGGATGGATTCTGGGTTGGACAAATCAAGCGCCAGGACAGATCCCCCTCCATTGAGTGTGTAGAAGAAGAGCGGATTCGGCTGCGTTCTCGAGAAGTGCGAGATTGTCTCTAGGCCGGTTCTCTCATCTTGTAAGAACAAGGCCCTCATTCCTTTTACAGACTCCTCGAAAATTTCAGTTCCCTCATCGGTGAGTTGTTTCGCTTCAAGCTCTATCAACTCCCCTTTGTAGAGAAGGTTTAATGTCTCTCCTGAGTTGACTTGTCTGAGGAGTTGGTAGGGAAGGAAAATGTCGCGCTCCAGTCCTCCAGGCAGCGGCTTGAGGTGATCAAAGAGTTGCACTGTAAGAACGAAATCTGTGGGATCTAAAGGAAGAGGATCCCCGTTTTCCAAGGTCATATGCGCCCAGTATTCAGGCCAGCGAGTCGTTTCATCTTCGGTACCAATGTAGCCGGGTTTTCGTCCGAGAACCCGCATATAAGCTTCCAGGGCAGGGGTTGGAGAATAGATCAGAACTACAGCTGGACCCTTTAAGGCCTTAGAGTACAAATCACGTACAGTTTTTGTGAGCAGCGCAAAACCTAGTGTCACTAGGGTACAGGCCACCGCGATGACGAGTTTTATTACGCGGTGAAGCGGTGAAACCTTTTCTTCTAAACTGTGCTGAGTGTATTTTTTTCCGTTGATTTCCGTTTCTTTTTTCGGCGCTGTCTCTTGCAGGTGGTGGCTGGAAATATAGTCCGCTGCGGCAGTTCTACTAAGTATTAATTCTTTCATAAACCCTGTTTTTGTTTGTTAATTGGCTAAAATACTGAATTATTTAAACATTAAAGTCAACGATATTCAAACTACATGTCTTTTGGTGGATTTGCTGCTTAAATAGTGCTGGAGGTGGTGTGGGAACTCTTGGGATGCTAATCAATTCAAAATCGACTAGATCCACTCGTGCACTGAAATCTATAGGCTCCAGGGGAAGAGGGTTTTCATCTTTCAAAGTCAAAAGCTCCACTATTCAGACCGGCCAGTCGCATTTTCCCGAGCAAGGTAGCTGAAAGTTCGCGGAAACTCGCATACAAGCTTCCCAGGCATGGGAGTAGAAGTCCCGCGTGGTTTTCGTGATCAGTGCTAAACGCCCTATCAACAAGGCAGAGGCTATCGCGATGACGAGTTTTACTATGCGGTGAAGTGGTGAGACCTTTTCTGCAACACTGTGCCGGCAGTGATTTAAAAATAAGATGTGTGGTTTTTGAGGTGGAGTGCGGAAATTGCGATTAACAGCAAATCAAGGAGAAGCGCCGCTTCAACTTCCGCTTTTCTTTTCGGGTGGATTTTTTGGAAAGGGGATATACATCATATCCTTGGCGGCAACGGTGTTAGGAAACACCTCCCTCGCCTCTGTCTCGAAGACTTTTTCATCAAGGTAGCGGGCCGAGTAGTGCGTGAGCACTAATTTTTTGACATTGGCTTTTTTGGCGATTTCCGCGGCCTGCTTGGCGGTAAGGTGGTTGTTGCGCTCGGCCAGATCCCTCTCCGTTTCCAGATAGGTACTCTCGCAGAGGAGGATGAGAGCGTCTTTCGATATTTCTATCGCTTCAGCGCACATCTTGGTGTCGATCACGACAGCGATGCTGTCCCCTTTGCGGATCCAGCTGACTTCATCGATATTCACTTTCCTGCCATCGGCGTCTATGCTTCCCTCTTCGATCAACTTTCTGACAAGCGGGCCCTGAATGCCGAAGCCCTTCAACTTGGCGTTGTCGAACTTGCGCTGGTCTTTTTCAGTGATGCGCCAGCCGATATTGTCGACACCGTGGTCTAAGAAGACGGCCTCGATACTGAAGTTATCTCCCTCTTCGACGATACCTTCCTTGTAGACGGGGTGTTCTACCACATGGATATGCTCGTGGTAGATTGTGCCGTAGCGCAGGCGGTCGAAGAACTTTTTGCCTGAAGCGGGGTAATAGCAGTGGATGGGGTGTGTGACCTGGTCCAGGTTGAGGCGCATCAGGATGGAGCCAAGCCCGAGGCAATGGTCGCCATGGAAGTGGGAAACAAAAATGCGCGTGACAACAGGAGGGGCGATATTGGCAAAGATGAATTGTCGCTGGGTACCCTCGCCCGGGTCAAAGAGGAAGCCTTCATCATTCCAGCGAATGAGGTAAGCGCCGTGGTTGCGGAAGCGCGTTGGCTGCTGGCTCGATGTTCCCAAGATGACAAGGTCTCTAACGCTCATTGAAAAATTCCCAAAATTGAGTGGCGCACGGCTGAAACTTTTACTGTTTTACATGTGGAGCAAACAGCGCGTGCACCTAGCAAAGTTCTCTAAAAAAGATAACATTCTAGTGGAGAGGCGATTGATTTTCTATTGAAAAATAAAGAAGGAGTCCGCCTCGAAGGAGCTTATACCGAACGTGTCTCAAAATTTAGCATCCGGGCTCTGCGAAAGCCTCGGAATCGAAAGGTTACAAGTTGCCTCATATTGCTAATATTAGGTGACATGCAACCGTTCAATCTTGGGGAGTTTTCTCTTTGCCAAAAACCAGATTTTGAAACACTTTCAGCATAATTACTTGTTTTCAAGTTCTATATTGTCTAAAATAGTTCCAATGCCCCATGAGGCTCGTTATAAACCAAAGGTTTTATATGAATACCACGCAGTTTGAATTTAATATAAGGCGCTCCAAGTGCAAGCCGCCGCTCACCCTCTTTGCTGCTCTCGTTTCTTCCATCCATCCTTCCCATCATCACGAGCATTCAGCTCAATAATTTTTTTTCCTGACTAAACACATTTATTTGTTCGCGCTAAAGAAGTTTTTGGCTTTTCCATAAAAGCCTGAAGGCTCTTTTCCGCAATCCATTTTTTATCATTATTTTCCGGGGAGCTTTTGCCACCCCGGCCAATGCAAGGATTTTGCCATGAAACCGAAGAATATCGGTATCGTAGGCGGAGCCGGCCCCATGGCGGGGGTGTTGCTCACCGAGCGCGTGCTCGCGCTTGCGTCCAGCCTATATCAATGCCAACGCGACAGAGATTTTCCACAGGTGACGCTGTTTAGTTTCCCCTTCTCGGAAATGCTGACCGACACAGTTCAGGAAGAGATCCTGAAAGGGGAACTCACAAGAGCTCTAGATACCCTAAAACGCACAGGAGCGGAGGTGCTCGCGATTGCCTGCAACACCGTCCACGCGTTTTTGTCGCCTGAAATGAGAGCCTCCATCATCCACATGCCGCTCATGACTCGGGAGCGGGTAAGGGGCAGGAGGGCGATGGTTCTCTCAACATCAACATCCGTTAAAAAAAATGTGCATGGCGCTTGTTTTCCCAGTGTCTATCCCGGAAAGGAAGTGCAAAGAGAAATCGACCTTCTGATCGATCGAGTTTTGAGACGGGAGGATTTAGACCTCTGTAAGAGAGAGCTGAAGCGCATAGTCGAGGCGGTGGAACGGCCTGATTTGCCCCTCGTTCTCGGATGTACAGAGCTGTCTCTGATCAAGGAGGGGCTTGTCGGGTTTGAGGGTGAAATCATCGATCCTCTGGAGATCGTAGCACAAGAAGTTATAGAGAAAAGTTTTAATAATAAGGAGAAGTAATATGAGTATCAGTGCAGTACAGGGAAGCATTAAAGTGGATTTGCGTCCCAATAATACGATGACAGCAGAGAAGGTGGTGGCTGAAGTGGCCAAAATAAGCGGCCCGGCCACCATCTATTGCTGGTATGTGGGCCCTGAAGGGTTGCCGAAAGCGGGGGCTGCTTTCATGACAGATAGAATCATCCGGCCTCTGCTAGAAGAGAAGAGGGATATCACCCTCTGCCTCTACTCACTGGAAGAGTGGAGCTTTAGAAGAGCTGTCTCTGAAATGACAGAGGAGACGGAGCTGACTGCAGAGATAGCGCGTGTCAGCGCGGCATCGATTAAGTCCCTCTCTTCGGCATCCTTCTTTCAGTTTTGCAAAGAAGCAAGAAAGAGAGAAGAGCTCTATCGGGAGGTGAGCGGCTGCCTTGCCAGCAACACGCAATTGATGCGAATTTCGGAAAGGTTTGCACCTTTAGGAATCACCATAGACGCTTTCTATGGCAATGGGGAGTCCTTGCTGGATGCGATCAAAAGCATGGATCTTAAAAAAGCCTATTCCTGCATGCAATATGTAGAGGGGTATTACCTCGTTCGCCGGCTTGCCCTAAAAGCTATTCAAGAGGGGTGCTCTTTAGTCAACGCCGCCTTTGTTCTTCCGGGAGGGGAAGGGAAATATTACCGGAACTTTTCGGAAGACCTTCCCAAATGGCTTAAAAAGGATTTGGGTGAAGAGGTCGAATCTTTAACTATCCGAGTCTCCTTCCTCTTCTTTAAGTATCAGAATGGAGAAGATAGCAGGCCCTACTTGACTCGGAGCGGCGACTATGTCCGGCCGGGGGAGATGTCCCGATACCTTAGAGGTGAGGGAAAATGCTCTACAGAGAATGAGGAGGTGTAAGATGGACACAACATTCTTTCTCATTCTGCTTTTTACACTGCAGGTTCTTTACTGGATTGTGGGGAGATTTTCTTCAAAAGCTCCGAAAGGAAAGGAAGAGTACTTTTTGGCAAACAGAAAGGTGAGCCTCTTCCCCTTGGCGATGACATTTTTGGCCACCCAAGTAGGAGGCGGCGTTGTTCTGGGGGCGGCTGAAGAGGCCTATCAGTACGGCTGGCCGGTCCTTTTTTATCCCCTCGGCTCCTCCCTTGGCCTTGTGCTTTTAGGGGTTGGTTTTGGAAGAAGGTTAGCGACTCTCAATGTGAGTACGGTCGCTGAAGTGTTTGAGAAAGTGTACGGCTCATCGGTGCAAAGAAAGGCAGCCTCTCTCCTTTCGATTGTCTCCCTGTTCATGGTGCTCGTCGCGCAGATCATCGCCTCGAGCAAGTTCATGGTCAGCCTGGGAGTGAAGAGCGTCCCTCTCTTTATCCTTTTCTGGGGAATCGTCATTCTCTACACGGCCCGCGGCGGGTTAAAGGCTGTGATCTCTACAGATCTTGTGCAGGCGGCTTTCTTTTCGCTCGTTTTTGCCCTCCTCTTTGGATGGACATTATCTTCCGGCGGCACTCAAGGTCTCTTGACTGCAGGCGAGTTTTTGGATTTTTCCCTTGCGTCCAAAGCGACGGGATGGTTGCTGATGCCTCTCATGTTTATGCTGATCGAGCAGGATATGGGGCAGCGCTGTTTTGCCGGAAAGTCTCCTGAAGTTGTCTCCTGTGCCTCCTTACTGGCAGGTGCTGGCACTATGGCAGTTTGCACTGTCCCGGTTCTCCTCGGAGTGTTGGCGCGCATTAAGGGGGTCGAATCGACTCCTGGAGGAAGCATCTTGATGAGTGTGATCGAAATGACGACAACGCCCTATATCGCAGCCTTTGCCGGTTGTGCTATTTTGGCGGCCATTATCTCCACGGCAACCTCGCTTTTGAATGCAATCGCATCAAACATAGGAAGCGATTTCTCGCTCGATTTGTCAAAGGGAGATGACGGGATGAAGCGGGCGGGCTGGCTCACGGCACTCATTTCACTGATCGCAATCTACTTTGCTTTTGCATTCAACAACATCGTCGATGTGCTGATTCAAAGTTATGAGCTGTCGGTCAGCTGCCTTTTTGTCCCGGTTGTTTTTGCGCTCTTTCAGCTTGGCAGTGCCAGGCAGGCATCTCTCCTGGCGATTTGCTTCGGAGCTGCTGGATTTGTGCTCTTCCGGTTCTACCCCGTAGAATTTCCACGCGAGATCATGAGCGTTATTCTTTCCCTCTTCGGCTTCTTTCTGGGGTGGGCTTATGCGAGGCTTAAAACTAAGGAGAACTATGTTATTGATAGTTAGCTTTATTTTGATCTAAATCGATTGGCATGAGAATTCTTTCATCTCTCCTCTTTGCATCAGCGGGTTTGTCGCCCCTCAAGGTGACGATGACAAACGCTGCCTCCTCATCCGCAGGATCAGTAAATACGTGACCGATACCTGGCAGATGGTATCGGAGGGAGTGCATGAAGGAGAGATGGCTTATCAGGCAGCTTTTCGTGAAATCAGGGAAGAGACCGGGTTTTCGCAGGGAGAAGTTGTTTTAATTTTTTCGTGCGAAAAAGGAGAGCGTTCCTAGAGCCGCTCCCGCAACGGCGCCGCCAATATGTGCTGTGTTGGCGATCGGCGGTGAAAAGCTGCTGACTCCTGTGATTTCTAAGATAAAAGAGAAGATCTGCAGTCCCAGGATAGATCCGATGAAGAGTGCCACAAAAAGCAGCGTCGAGCGGGTCAGCTGGTAACCCTCCCACATCGCCAGCCTCTGCCTCATGTAGATGAATCCGATCATCGCCATGACGACACCGGAAAAGCCGAGGAAGCTCGGTCCGCTCATCAGATACTGAGCGGTGTTAGAAAAAATGGCTGTCAAAACAATGAAGAGGGTGTAACGCACTCCTCCGATTTTTGTTTCCATCTGCCGGCCCAGTACGATCAGCCACATCATATTGAAGAAGATGTGGAAGAGGTCAAAGTGGAGAAGGCAGGGTGTAAAGAGTCGCCACACTTCGCCCTCGCGTATTTTTTCAAATAGGGGGGCGTTTTTGGATTGAGAGTCTTGTTTTACCTCTGAGGAGAGTGCGGCCAGCATCTCATCATAATAACCCTGCCAGTAAGGGGTGTTGTAGAATTGATAGAGGAGCAGCTTTCCTTCATTGGGTAGGCTTTGGGGGTCTTCAAGCGATTTGACGCCGTAGTTTTCCACCAGCCTGTCAATGTATTCCCAGGCCAGGGGATAGTCGAAAAGAAGAGTTTTCTCCACGTTCGGCATCAATACCGGTGTGAGTGGGACATTTTTCGGGATTTTTTGGAGAGGGGGAGTGCCAACACCGCTCGCTAAAAAGAGCATAGAACAGATCAGGAGTATTAGATAGGTGATGAAAAACTGCTCTTGCTTTGGCTTCTTTCCCGATTCTTTAGCAGGGAGAGGTTCTTCTTCCTCTTCCTCTTCTTCTAATTCGGGGATAAATGATGGTGGCGCCGATCTTTTAAACAGGGGATTCTCCGGATCTGACTGGAAAAGGTTGTACCAATGGAGGGCTGTATCGAACTGGTCTTCATCGACTACCCAGACTGTGGATTCGACATCAGTGTCCGCTGGCTCTTCATCTCTCGAAGGGTCGATCTCGTTTTCGATTGCCTGGAAAAAGAGATAGTTGGAGAAGGTTAGTGCTACCCTTCGATCTTTGAATCTTCCGATCAGTCGCATCAGGTTCCCTATCAGCTGGTGAGAGTTTGAATTTTTGCAATCAGTTCCGTTGTGGAGAGTCCTTCGATCCTTTCGACAATATGCAGCTTTCCACCGTTTCGTTCTACAACTTCCCTTTCAATGCAGTTTTGTCCCCATTCCGCGCCATTGACGTGGATATCGGGTTTGATTAACTCCAAGATCGCACGCGGGTCGGGCTCATCAAATGAGGTAACGTAAGAGACGAAACGGAGAGCGGCCGCCATTTGGAGCCGCCATTTCAAAGGAACTATGGGTCTGTCTTTGCTCTTATAATTCTGGATTGACCTGTCAGTGTTAAGTGCAAGTATCAGGCAATCAGCAAGAAGCGAGGCGCGGTGGATCATATAGAGGTGGCCGGCGTGCATCAGGTCAAACGATCCGTTCAGCGTGACGATTGTTTTACCGCTCCGGCGCAAGTTCAGGGCGACCTCTTCCACTTTTTCTCGTGGGATGATGATACCCTGGGACGCCTGCTCCCACGTCGGCAAATTCTCCTCGGGAATATAAACCCTCGGGTCCCTTAAGTTCATCACTCCTCCGCCTTATCCGGAAAGGCGATTTTGAATACCTCGTCGTAGTGATCTACAAAGCGGATATCCATCCCTTCTTTGATGTAGTCGGCAAGCTCTTCAATATCGCGGGTGTTGTCTTTTGGAAAGATGATTGTCTTAAGGCCCGCCCTCTTGGCTGCGACTAGTTTTTCGCGCACGCCGCCAATCGGCAGTACCCGGCCTGTCAGGGTCAGCTCTCCCGTCATCCCCAAGTCTTCTAGAACCGGAGTTTCTGTGAGCAGGGATAAAAGAGCTGTCACCATCGTAATACCGGCCGATGGGCCGTCTTTGGGAGTAGCCCCTTCCGGGATATGCATGTGCACCTGGGCTTTGGCGAAGAAGGTGTAGGAAGGCGCATACTTATGCAGGGCGCTATGGAGGTAGCTCCATGCAATTTCCGAGGATTCCTTCATGACCTGTCCGGCCTGTCCGGTCAGCTTCATCTCCGTCTTTTCTCCGGTGACTTTGATCGCTTCGACATAAAGCGTCGCACCGCCCATTGACGTCCAGGCAAGGCCTGTGCAAACTCCGACGGGTGTTTGCTCGTAAAAACGGTCGCTCAAGTGGATGGGTTTACCCAAAAAATCGCTGACATTTTTACTTGTGAGCCTGTGTTGGATCTCTTTGGGTTTTTGCTTTTTGCCGCCCTTTTTCTTGACGCTCGTTACCTTCTCTTCTTCCTGAACTATGCGGACGGCAACTTTTCTGAGAACTTTTTTGATTTGGTTTTCCAGGTTACGTACGCCGGCTTCCAAGGCATAGCCGTTGATAATCTTTTTGAGGGCATCGTTAGAAAAGTTGATGTCTTTAGCTTTCAGTCCCATCGCTTTTCTGTTTCTTGGCACCAAATAGCGTTTTGCGATCTCGATTTTTTCTTCGAGGATATATCCCGAAAGCCTCAAGACTTCCATCCTGTCAAGCAGAGGGGGGGGGATGGTGTCCAATATGTTGGCTGTCACGATGAAAAGAACATTGGACAGGTCGCAGCGCACATCAAGGTAGTGGTCCAGAAACTCTTTGTTCTGCTCCGGATCTAAAACCTCAAGCAGCGCCGAAGCAGGATCGCCCTGATAGCTGGAACCCATCTTGTCCACTTCATCGAGCATGATGACCGGGTTCATCGTCTGGGTGTATTTAAGTGCCTGGATGAGCTTGCCCGGCATGGCTCCAATGTAGGTTCTTCTGTGGCCTTTGATTTCGGCTTCATCGCGCATGCCGCCGACGGAGAAGCGATAAAACTTTCTGTTTAGCGCTCTGGCGATGCTGCGGCCGATGCTGGTCTTGCCGACTCCCGGAGGCCCGGCGAGACAGATGATGCTCCCCTTGACCCCGCCTGTCAGTTTGCCAACACCGATAAACTCCAGGATCCTCTCCTTGATGTCTTCCAAGCCATAGTGATCTTCGGCCAGGATTTTGCTCGCTGATTTCAGGTCATGGCTTTCTTTGCTGTGAACACCCCAAGGCGTGATCGTCAGCCAGTCAAGATATCCCCGGCAGATGGCGTATTCCGCTGACTGCACATCGAGAACGCTTAGCTTGTCCATCTCATCTTGAATGACTGTTTTGACATCGGGGGGGACATGCTTACCCTTGAGTCGTTGCTCGAACTTTTCGCGGTCGAGAGATTTGTCATCTCGTTCGATGCCCAGCTCTTTTTTGATTGTCTTTAGCTGTTCGCGTAAAAAGAAATCTTTCTGGCTTTTAGAGATGGTGGATTCGATTTTCTGGTTGATGTTGTTTTGCAGAAGGCTTAAGTCGAGTTCGTTTTTAAGCAGATTCAGCGCTTTGTCCACACGGCTGCCGATGTCGAATGTGGAGAGTACATCCTGTAGCTCTTCCCTGGAAGCTGTCGTCAAAGCGACGGCAAAGTCGGCCAGCTTACCGGGCTCGGTGAAATCGGAGTGGCTTAAGAATATCTGCAGTTCCTCTTTGAAAAGCGGGTTTAGCTTAAGCAGCTCTTTGATGGTGGAGATGATGCTGATTGAGTAAGCTTTCAGCTCTTTTGAGATTTCTTTCGGCTCATCGTGGAATTTGACAACCGCTTTTAACGGCCTGGATTCTTTGGAAGCCGTTTTGATCTCGAAGCGCTTTTCCATGTTGAGGATGACTTGAGCTCCTCCTTGCTCCATGGGAATGACGCGAAGGACTCTTGCGACGACGCCGATGGGGTAGAGATCCTTGAAGGTTGCAGTGTAGATATCGGCATCTTCTTGCGTTGTCAGCACAAGACCGATGCATTTGTGATCCGATTTGGCAATTTTTTTTATAACGTCAAAATAGGGGCCCGGGTCGACAACCACAGGCGCTGCCATTCCCGGAAAGAAGGGACGTTTTACGATAGGGAAAATATCCAACTCTTCGGGGGGAGCCGGCTGCTTGGCAGCTTTAGCCTTTCCCTCGTCGAGAGAGCTGATAACAGCATTTTCGATTTCCGTCTCAAAGTCTTTGCTTTCTCTTTCTTCGTCCAATCCAGTAACTCCGCTATTATTCGAAATCGGTTGCGCACATTTACTATTCCGATCCGGAAGCGCCGATTTTAACGCCCCCTTCACCATACCACACTTAAATTAAGTTGTAACTTCAAAGCCCCGAGAGACGCCAAAAGCTATTGAATACCGCATTTATTCGATTGTAAATGTCGGGTATAAAATAGATTTATTTATACTGAAATTGTCTCAAAATTCCAGATCTTGAGACGCTTTCGGCATAGTGGCACCCTTTATTTCCCAGTCTCTTCGAACCGGTAATAGGGGCTGACGTTATTCGCTTTCACACCTGCCGACTGACCTCACTACGCAGCGAACTTTCTGATAGAAGTTTTCTCTTTGCCAAAATCCCGAATTTTGGATTCATTTCGGTTCAAAACCCCGATTTTCGAAGTTCGCTTGGGTAGGGGGCTTCAGTAAGGCAAGCTCGTCGATTTTATATGAAACGCAATAATAGATTCAACAGCAGGGTGATATTTAGGACGTACCGGGAGATTCGGATTTTATCGATTATGCAGGCAGTCTGTAAGAGTTTGTATTGAAGCTTAACTTATAAAGCGCTTTATACCGAAAGTATCTCAAAACTTGGCATGGGGGCTTTGAGAAAGCCTCGGGATTGAATGATCGTAAGCCACCTAATATTAGAAATATGAGGTGGCTTACGATCATTCAATCCCGAGGCTTTCTCAAAGCCCCCATGCCAAGTTTTGAGATACTTTCGGTATAACGCGCTTTGTTTGCTTAATAGAAAAATTAAGTGAGTGATTTATAAGTCTTTATTTATGTGCTGAAATTGTCTTGGTTTGCTTGATCAAAGAGAAGGCTCTCCAACCTGAGGAGCTTTCTCTTTGCCAGAAACCAAATTTTGAGATGCATCCGGTACAGGCTGATGTGAGTTAGCAGGGGCGATGTTTGCCTATAAGCAGATGCGCCATTGCTTCAAAAATAATTTTTCATCCATCGTTTGGAGACCGTGCTGTCAATCGAGGCGCACGGGTCTCTAATTTGATAATGAAGCGAACTGACAATTTCCGGTGAGTGGTGATGTTTAGTGTTGATGAGTTGAAGGGTCGAAATGGGCTGCAAGGTGCTGATGAACAGCTGCCGCCGGACAATGAGAGAGAAATATTGATAGGCCCTGCGGCCACGGTCGCCTCTCGCACTTTTAAAGGACGCCCGGGAGGGGAAGTTCAAACTTTAAGGAAAATCACCGCCCGCACACTCGCCAACGAGAGATCGCTTGCCGCCATCTTGATTAGCCGGTCAGAAATTCAGGGTCTTGAGCCTCATGAAAAGGAGATGCTGGAGCGGCATAAGAGCGAATTTCAAAAAGCTCTCTTGGAAGCTTGGGGTTATTTTGATACATGGAAAGATCGAATCAGCATGCAGTCGGCAGAGATCGACCTAGTAAGGAATTGTGTTGTGGCCGAACCTTTGCCTGTTTTGCTCATTTGTCAATTGATTAAGGAGAGTTGTCCGGCACTTTATTATTACGCTTCGGACAAAGACGGTGCCGAATTATGCCGCCTGATCTCCTCACTGCTTCTCCACAGAAGGATAACCGAAGAGGAATTCGCTGCAATAAAAGGAATCTCGGTCGTGCTGCCCGCTCATGAGGATTCAAGATCGGAACCCTGGGTGCTTAAGTCCGCAAAGAATCTGCAAAGCGATTTAGAGCAGACTGTTGCCGTGGCAATAGAGCAGTTTATCCACGATTATCTTGAGGAGGGAAGTGTCACTGTCAAATTTCACGAGACCTCGCTATCCGGAGCTTGCTACAGTGAACGCTATGAAACGTTAGATAGTTTCTTAAGCAAGATTGGAGAGCAGGTCAGTCTGATGCTGCAAGAAAAAGAGAAAGGCTTTTTTTTAAATCTCCAGAACATCTATCCGTTTGATCCCGAATTAATTCAAAATGATTTGACTGCTAAGATCCACGACAAAATGAAATTGGATGGTTCGGCCATAGAAGCTGCCACCTCTCTTTTTGGCCACTCTTATGATCAAGCCGCTTTCATTGCCGCGAAAATCGCTTGGCTGATCCTCTCGTGCTTAAGCCGACAGCCTTCTCAGAAAAGGGTCAACGCATTTGGAGCCTGGCTTGAGGAGCGGCTTTTGAAGAAGGGAGAGCGTGCCTCGATTGTGGTGAAACGAGTTGAGGCAGTGCTGCAAAGTGGTTTGAATGGAATGATGACAAGAGTCGAGAGCGCTCTCGTGATCGAAGGTAAAAATTGCTCTTATGAGCTCTCCCTTCGCTCAGACTTCAGAGAGGATATTCTTCTTTTACCCTCCGGTGCCGAGACATCTTTGAATGATAGCGATGTCTATCCTTCGTCCCACATAGTCGTTGTCCCCTTAAGCTGCCACCTGCTTCAAAGTCTGGATCGGGTAGCCGCCCCTTTTGCCGAGAATGAGATCATTGGCCGGCTGGGGAAGATGGCAGGGTTTTTGAAGTGGCTGTCGTTGGTGAATGCGGAAAATCAACTCTCTGCCGGAGAGCTCCTACAGCAATTTTACAACTTGAGCGATACACAAAATGAGCTTTCAAAAAGGTCTGATCGCGACTCGGAAGCCCTTTTTGTCGTTGAGGCAACACATATAGTGAGGGAGGGGATCGCAGCGTTCGGCAAATTCAGAGAGGTGATCGGCAATCTGCAGGGCGGCTTCTCTTCATCACGTGCCCTATTTAGGGATCTGGAGATCTTTTTTGAGAGATCGGTGGCCGGACTTTTGCTGATAAAAGAGAAGATGTTAGAAATTGGGTGGAAGGGGAACCCGGAGGGATGGTTTTGCCTGATCGATCTTTTAGACGGCAAATTAAGGGGACTGGTGCAGAGAAAAAAGTCTCCCATCGTTTTGTCGGTTCCGAAAAAGATACGATCCTATAGCGAGCTGGCCTGGGATGTCATCTATCAGTCAGAAAGGGCTGAAGATATCGACTGGAAGTGCCAACGCTATCTTGAGCTTTTGCGGCAACTGAAGAATAAATGCCAGCTGCTCGGACTTCATGACAAAAGCGGATTTTTCGCTAAAGACTCTCTGTCGATTCAGACAAGGAGTATCACTCGGCAGCAGCTGGATGCCTTGCGCACTAGCTTTTCGGAAACATTTCTTCTGGGATTGCGCTCAAAGTTGACCGATGACCAAATTTTTGCAAAAGGGGAGATTAGCCCTTACCTTAAAGTGGCTGAGACGCTCATGACCGAAATGAATCTGGATCAACCAGCACTCGCAATGCTGGATAAGTTCGTCAGCTGGGGGGCGGCTCTTCTCGGTCAGGAAGGAACAAATCTCCCCAAAGGGACTTCTGCCTCGATGGTGGAGGGATATGAAGAGATTTGGAAGTGTCTGAACGCAGTGCCTGTCGGAGCGAAAAGACCCCCGATTCATCAGTTGGCCAGTTCGGCGCGCGGACGCTGGAATGTCGACTTTGATCCGATACGTCAGGGTAATTTGCCGCAACTGCTGGGAAAATTACAGTTTAAGGTGGATGGAGTGGATGTCGCCGTCAAAGCTCTGGCCTTTGGCAGCCCGACAATTGAGGGCGCGTTTTCTTACGCGGTCCTAAATCCTGAGTTCCAAGCCTGCATGGCTATCTATCAGGCTACAGGGAAGAGTCATCTGTTCGTTTTGAATCAAAATCAGATCCCCGCCTGGAGAATATTGGGAGAGGTGGAGACAGATCGCATCGACGCGATTAACAGCTTCGCCGAACAAAAAGTTCCTGATGCGCTCTATGTCTTAGTGCTTTCTAAAAACTCCCCATTTTACTATCAGACCGGGGAGTTTGCCGGGATGTGCTCAGCGGCATTGTTTAAGGATGCCTTTGTCAAGCAGCTATTTGATTTACCCAAAACGGTTACTGGCAACTCCTTTTCGGCCAATCTCTTAAAAAAAGTTCCCGATGTGCGAGAAAGAACGATCGAGATGATCGAAGCTGTCCATCAATATTTATTCATGGGAGAAGGTCTTCTGGAGAAGGAGGAGAGGATTCTCTTTATTGATACAGTCCAGAGTATGTTAACGCTTTTGTTGATTATGGAGCTCGGAGTGGTGTCGTTCAACATCAGCTGCAAGGATGCTATTGATCGCGCCATCGTCTCTTATGCGCTTCTCTTAGCTTTAGTCGCCCTGGTTTCAGGCAAAAATCAGGATCGGGAGTTTAGAAGAAAGTTTTTCATGGTTGTGTTTGCGAGAGCTTTAATGGTGAGGAAGCGTCCGATTTTTTTCGATCGTCTCGAAAGAATTTTGAGTGGAGTTCGCGGTTTTGAAAAAAAAGCGGAGCATCTGGCGCAAGTTTTTGAAGTCATTTTTAAAGGGTGCTCGGTTCGGTTCGAGGACTCTCTCTAAGAGCTTGTCCCTGCAGCGGTAGACCATTTGATATTGAATAAAAAGAGTTTACGATCCATAATATCTGGCTTTATCAATCTTTTTGGTGACCAACCATGCAATCGGCCGAATTTCCCTGCACAAATTACGTTCAGCGCTCTATTTTTCCGACAGCCCCTTTAGCCCTGTCGCCATCAGAAATTTCAGTAACAGCTTCGAGCGGCGGCCGCACTTTTCGCAATATCACAAAAGAGGTGCCGATCTCGCTTTCTCGATCGGTTTTCTTGATAGCCAAAGTGATCTTCTTGGCGGTGATCACTCTAGGTTTTGCACTTTTGTCCTCAGCTCTCAGGGAGGATTGGAAGACGGCTTTCAAGGGATATGAAACTACGTTTGAGCGTGTCTGTGTCAATGGTATCCCGCAATATGAGGTGCAAGAAAATAACTACGAAAATCCCGGAGAGAATGAGAGCCCTTACGCCTTCAGGCAGAAAATTTTTTGGCAGACCAAAGAGGCTTATGAGCGAGGGTATATCCTTGAAGGCAAAGTAGTCGAGATAGACAGCCAGCCCATGCTCGATCAGACCGAGGTATACGGCGAAATGGATCCCCTTCTTCCCAAAGCTTCCATCCTGGCCACGCGTTTTTCCGTCGAGAATGATGACACTTTCAATGTCCTCGTCAAGCTTAAAAAGGCCGGAAGCAATCCCGCTGGAATTAACATGGCGAATGCCTATATAAGGGGAGGCGGAGTTGAGGAGGGGTGTCCGGCTCAGGAAGAGGCTCTCGCCAGGCGCAGCAACTACATGGCGATTACGCGCCACCCTCAAGCGGGAAAGGCGAAGATTGCAGAGGGAGGAATCTATTCCCCGCATGTGCAGGTTTTCAGGGAGGACGAAACGAAGGGATATGCTTTTATGAAAGAGCCTGTCGACATCGCTCTGATCGCTGTCGCGGCTTTTGATCTCAGAAGGAGCTCCCATGATCGTGTCAAGCTGAGGCTATCGGCACAGGTGGTATATACTGACAAGCACCTCGTCAAGCATCAGGCTTTTGTAGACCAAACGAAGCAGAGAATACGGAACATGCTGCGGAAATTATTTGAGAAAGGTCATAAGGATCTTGTTTTAGGCGCCCTTGGGTGCGGAGCCTTTCAAAATCCTCCGAAGCTTATCTCTGCCCTGTTTGAAGAAGTGTTCAACGAACGGGAGTTCAAAGGACGCTTTGAAACAGTAACTTTTGCTATCCTTCAGCAAAGACAAAGTGATGCAGCCAATGTGGCGGCATTCCGTGAAATGTGTGAAAGACTTAACTAAATATTGCCAGTGTTAGCATGAAAGCGCTTCTAATAGAGACTGCGACTGAGGATGGCATCTGCGCCCTCTTTTCTGAGTCCGAAATTTTATTTCACTCCGGCATGCCGAGAGGATTTCAGCACAGCCGTTTCCTGCTATCGGAAATGGAAAAGGGGTTGCTCGCCGCGGAAGTGTCTGTCAAGGAGTTGGCTTTTATCGCTATTGGCATCGGCCCCGGCTCTTATACAGGCGTGAGGGTAGGGGCTATGGTTGCTAAAACGCTTTCGTTTGCAGGCAATGTCCCCTTGGTCGCTGTCTCATCCTTAGAAGGAGTCAGGCCAAAAACTTTAAAGAACGGATCTTTCATCGCTGCTTTTGATGCTAAAATAGCGGGAGCTTACGTGCTTTTCGGTGAAGTGAAAGGGGGAGAAATTCATTATGTGGGAACGCCCCAGGTACTGACCTTGGAAAAGCTCGCTGAAGTAATTTCTGAGGAAACTCTGATTGTCTCTCCCCACGCACACCTCCTGCAAAAAAAATGGCAGGAGAAAGGTTTGCATTCCAATGCACATTTTGAGGAGGCCTTCGTACTGGCCGAAGGGTTGATTCAATCGGCCCTCTTGAAATTTAAGCAGGGGCAAGTGACTGAAGCAGACGATTTAAAGCTTCTCTATCTTAGGGAATCGGTATAGGCGAATGATATAGAAGGCGTCTCCAGATGGCGGAGATTGGTTTTTTTTATTGCACAGCAGGCCATACGCCGTCTGAATTTTCAATTTAGGTGCAGGCCTGGGTCGTACTGCGTACCAAATGCGCTCAGAAGTGGGGCCCGAAAGAGCCCCACCCTCCACTCAAGCTTCTTTCATTGGGTAGGATCACTCTGCATCAGTGGGTCAATTGGGAAGTTGCCGCGCTTAGCTTCCGCTCTTGGATTTTTTCCAGAATAGCCTTCTGCAAATGTGCCGGATACCCTTCCATCAGGATGGATAGTTTCAGCGGATCTCCATTCAAAGACCAGTGATAAAGATAGCTTGCCAAATTTATGGTGAAATCACAATCCCATGCATCCTTTTCGTTGACTTCAGAAACACCGCAATCGACAACTTTGATTTCACCTTCTTTATTCCTCATCAGATTCCTGGCGTAAAGATCGTTGATTAACTCTTTGTTCTCCACCACGGAACGCAGCAGCCAGGCCCTTGCGAACTCGAAAGCGTCGTGCTCATCAGCAGAAACTGGATCTGCCATCTTTTCGATGATCCAAAATCCGTTTTTGGGATCTATAGGATCTTGAACCTGGTCTGGCCTGACAAATACTCGGGGTATGGGGACTCCGGCATTTTCAGCGTCAAGCATCGCTTTCAGGTCGTTTTTGTATTCGGTCACTTCAGTTTTCGGTCCGAGGTTCCCTTTCAGGGCTTTAACGACTACTTCGCCCATCGGAATTTCAACTCCGTTGATCTCCAATTTTTTATCGGTGATGAACTGATAGACATTATGATAGGTGCCGGTGCCGATCTGTTCGATGGGATAATACTCGCCATTGAACATCAGGTTTTTTATAGAGGCCGACATATCTTCATTGGGGATGTTGATGATGAGGGCTCTCTTAAACTGGACAGGATTTCTGGCCATCGGGTGCGCCTGAATCGGCTCACTTCGCTGCGTCATCAGGAAACTCTTGACTGACAATGCCTGCTGCATAGCGGAAAAGAAGCTGTCTTCTGCTCCTTCTGCCGGATTTATTTCGCGTTGAGAACTTGGGAGGATCTCAGCGGTCGTAGACATTACGGCAGCGAGATCTGTCAATCTAGCTTCTGAAGGTTTATTTATGGTTTCAAAGCGCCTCGGCCTTTTTTCTCTCTTCTTTTCACTGGGTTTGTCCAGGCTTGCCGCTTTTGCTGTCCTCTTCTCGCTTTCGCTTGGTGTCTCCACTACCGTTACAGAGGCTTTATGCTGCAACCTCCCTGTTCTTTTGGACAGGGGTCGCCTTTCGGCTCGGGCGGAAAAAGGAGCGGGTTGTGGTGTATCTCTCTCGGGTATGCATGGGTCTTGTGGGTAGGTATTGGTAGTTAATGGATTGAACGCCATATTCGATCTTCCTTTTGTGTGATTGAATGTCGCGAGGACAAAAAGCTTAATATTGTTCTGTCCGGTGAGATTTTTGAAAAGATAAATTGTTTTTTAATTTATTTGTT
The DNA here is from genome assembly GCF_900000175.1 of Estrella lausannensis. NCBI lineage: Bacteria > Pseudomonadati > Chlamydiota > Chlamydiia > Parachlamydiales > Candidatus Criblamydiaceae > Estrella > Estrella lausannensis. The sequence continues at coordinate 266,991 of NZ_CWGJ01000012.1, read as the reverse complement.
AAGTGATCGTTAAATCATATGTAACCCATTTGTTTATTTGGTACATAAAAAATCTAAATTAAATTGTTTGTTGTTAATTAAATTTCTACTTTACAAACCGTGTAATGAAAGAGTCTCGAAATTTGAGATTTAGTCAATATCAATGTGGAGGTTGTCTCCAAACAGAAGTCATCGGCTGAAATTTTGAGACTGTTTTAGGTACAGTGCTTTCCTCTGTTTTGGGCGCGGATGAACGGTTTTCTCCGGAGGGGCGCGGCTCCGAAAAAAGGGGAGGGTGCAAGGCGCCTGTCCTTCATCAATTTGCCCTGAGAGCACCCTGTACCCTCTTTAAAAGCGACCCCGACAGCTTCCCGTTTCCCCTGTCAGTTCCTTCTTGCCTAATAAGCAAAAGTGATGTATGCTTTTTTTGTCCTTTCACAGGAATGGATTCAGACTTTTGGCTCAGCAGCTTCGGTGGCTGCAAAGCCTGAAATTTCCACAAACAAATAAACTTTAGGATAGAACTCTTCATGACAATCGTTAAAGTCAGACCCGGCGAACCGATCGATAAAGCACTGCGAACCCTCAAGAAAAGACTCGATAAAGAAGGTATTATGAAAGCTGTAAAAGCTCATCGCTTTTACTCAAAGCCTTCCATCAAAAAGCGCGCCAAGTCGAAAGCTGCATTGAAGTACAAGCGCACTCGCTAACACTCTCCGCTTATTCTATTTTAATTTGCCAAGGGGCAATCGAATTTAGCTTTTTGTGCCCATCGGCCTCAAGGCGAAGGAATTAATTTGAGGTGAAATATGGATTATTACGACATCCTCGAAGTATCCAAGGAAGCGACCGCGGCTGAAATAAAAAAGGCTTATCGGAAACAGGCTCTAAGATACCATCCCGATAAGAATCCGGGCGACAAGGAAGCTGAAAAAAAATTCAAAGAGATTTCGGAAGCGTACGAAGTTCTCTCTGACGAAAATAAAAGAAAACTCTACGATCGCTACGGGAAAGAAGGGGTGCAAGCGCATGCCCGGGGCCCGGGAGCAGGGCAAGGGTTTTCGTCAATGGAAGAAGCCCTGAGAACATTCATGGGCGCATTCGGCGGCAGCGATAACGTTTTTGAAAGCCTTTTTGGAGGTGGTGGAAAGGGCTTTTCTTCAAACCAAAGACGCCAGGGAGCCAGCAAGCGCGTCAATCTCACGATCACATTTGAAGAGGCTGCCAAGGGTGTAGAAAAGGAACTGCTTGTTTCCAACTACGTTTCTTGCGAGACCTGTGGAGGGTCCGGCGCAAAATCCAAACAGGGAATTTCCCGTTGCGATCGCTGCGCAGGCCAAGGTGTCATCCTCGAGCAAAGGGGCTTTTTCAGTATGTCCATGACTTGTCCCAAGTGTCATGGAGAAGGAAAAGCGATTACGGATCCTTGCGAGAAGTGTCACGGAGAAGGTGTCAATAAAGAAAAGCAGAGGGTCAAAGTCAATATCCCTCCTGGAGTAGACTCGGGCATGCGACTTAAGATGCATGGCTACGGTGACGCAGGAGTGGGAGGCGGACCTCCGGGAGATCTTTATGTCTTCATTCATGTTGAGGAGAACGAGATCTTCAAGAGGGAAGGCGATGATGTCACACTGGATCTGCCAATCAGTTTCACAGAAGCTGCACTTGGATGTAAAAAAGATGTTCCCACGTTAACACAGCAGACCTGCCGCATCACAATTCCCGCCGGCACACAAAACGGAAAAGTGTTTCGGGTTAAAGGCGAAGGCTTCCAGAATGTCCATGGCCAAGGGAAAGGCGATTTGCTGGTGAGGATATTTGTCGAGACGCCGACAAACCTGAACAAAAGGCAAAAAGAGTTGCTTGAAGAGTTTTCTACTCTGGAGCGTCCTGCCAACATGCCTAAAAAAAAAGGCTTTTTGGACAAGATTAAAGATATTTTTGCTTAAAAAGATCCTCCGAATAGAAGTAGTATGATTTGATCCGATCAAATCATACTATTTTTTTTTGCTCGTTTATTCAGAAATTTTATCAATATTTGGGAAGACTCTCCAAGAAGGATTGCTGGTCACCAGCAGTAGAAATAATGGGGCGATTACAAACTTTCTGTTTTTTTGTGGCTTCCGGAAAGCCGTGTCGAAGCTTGTGATACCTAGCGAATCAACAATGCTGAAGAGGTATTTCTGCACCCAGTTCAAAGTACACAGGCTCTGAGACGGTATCTTGCAGTGCAACGGAAAGGTTCAAGTCGATGGAGTGCTTACCTAAGTAGTTTCTTATAGTCTCGAGAGCGCGCTCCTTAGTGTTGCACTCACTTGAGAGGTGTCCCAAAATCACTTTTTTCAGTCCCGGGTGGGATATGTAATGCAAAAGCTCCGCGCAGGCTAGGTTGGAGAGGTGTCCGGTTTTGCCGAGAACACGCTGCTTGTACACAGGGGGACGCGCTGAGGCGTGGACCAGTTCGGGGTCATGGTTGGCCTCGACGTAGAGGTAGTCGGTGTCTTTCAGCTGCTCCCTCACTAGCGATGTCACAAAACCAAGATCGGTACAGAAGCCGAGTTTCAACGCCTCATAGCGCATGGAGAATCCGACAGGATCTAAGGTGTCGTGAGGAATGGTGAAGGGATGAATTTCAAGATCCCTGAATTCAAAAGTCTCACCGGTAGTGAAAATCTTAAATTTAGGGCACTCTTCAAAATATGCGGCAATCCCTTTGGCCGTCTCGTGGTTTGCCAGTACGGGAATCCCCATATCAAAAGCCATTACCTTCAGGCCCTGGATATGGTCGCCGTGATCGTGCGTTATCAAGATTGCGTCGATTTCCTCTATTGAAACGCCGATGGAGGCAAGTTTGTTGCGCGTTGCCCTCGTGCTTATTCCGGCATCGATCAATATTTTTGCTTCCTTGGTTCCCAAAAAGATGCAGTTCCCTTTAGAACCGGAGGCGAGAGGGCAGAAACCGTTCATTATTTCCTTGTACTTCTTCTTCTGTTGACGAAAGGCCGGAAGCTTATAACCCGAGTGGCAGTCATAAAGCTTCATCGCACCAAGTTTTAACACAGATGCCCTTTAAATATGAAGAAGAGGAATTTTTTGATTCCGCTCCAGGCAGGCGATAGCTTCTCGCAAATGCGGAAATTGATTTGCATATCCTCAATTTTGTGGTGTGTTGTCAGAGGCTTTTATAAGAGATGGCCCACTAGGGTTATAAGCTTATAACCTAACTCGGCAACCCATCATACGATTTCAGGTTACGGGCCGTCTCTTAACAGTGGAAAGGAATCTATCAAAATGGCATATGGAAGAAGTGTGGCGCCTCAGTCGTTTAATAGACTGTTTATACTGAAAGTGTCTCAAAATCCCAAATTTTGAGATAGTATCGGTATAGAGTCAGGCAAGAGTGAAGACCTCTGTTTAATTTTATTTCCGGGTAAGGCGTGTCATTGATGGAATCGCGAGAAGATGCACTGAGAAGATTGGATCGTTTGACAGATGATTTAGTCCAAGTTGCAGAAGCGCTGGCTCAGATGACACGGCATGATATCTCCTTTACGGAATTAGAGGCTCTACAGGATAGGCAAAATGCTATTTTGGAAGAGATCAACCGCATTCTTGGCGCTCCCTCTGCCAGGGGATTGAATACCGGAGAGGACGCGCTGAGCCTTGGAATCAAAGAGAAGTTGCTTCGGTTCGAAGAGGCAAATCGTGTCTTCATCAAAAACGTCAAAAGGCTTAAAGGGATCATCCATTTAGATCATGGATACCCATCGTGATGTAGGGGTGTTCTGCTTGTTATGCAGAAATCATCTAAGAATTTGGTCCTTGACTAGGGGAGTGATCACTAAGATGGGGAATTATTGCGGATGCGTGGTTGACTTGAAGCAGAACATGCCAAGCACTCCCATGACGATGGACATCATGAAATAGCCTTCTTGCTCAGTGGGGCTTAAAGGGATGTAGTCGCGCACTGATTCAAAATCAGCAGAGTAGGCCATGACGGCAGAAAGCATGGAAATCACAAAGAATAACCACCCGAGGTATCGTAGCCTCTTGGCTTTTTCAATCTGTTTTTTCTCTAAACGTTCTGTTGTGTCGTTCATCTTCTCTACTGATCTATGTCATTTACGCCAGGCTCTTCTGCCAATGCCAGCGCGCCTTTTGCAAGCACTTTTCGCGGTTTGCTGCCCTCTTGAGGCCCTACTATGCCCCGCGACTCCATCTCATCCATGAGACTTGCCGCTCTTGCATACCCTATCTTAAGCTTTCGTTGCAAGAAAGTTGTTGAAGCGTTTCCTGTTTTTATGACAATTTCTTTCGCCTGCCGGAAAAGTTCGTCCCCCCCCGTGTCGTCATCCACGCCGTTGTCGGTATCAATGCTGTTGTCAAAAGAGGCTATTGCATATTGGGGCGGCGCCTGATCGCAGATGTACTGAACAACTTTAGCAATATCCTCATCCCTGACATAGGCTCCCTGAGCGCGGCTCAAGTGCGAGGTGCCCGGGGGCAAAAATAGCATATCGCCATTGCCTAAAAGGGATTCGGCACCCACCTCGTCTAAAATGATCTGACTGTTGACACGGCTTGCGACCTTGAACGCGATGCGCGTGGGGAAGTTGGCTTTGATGAGGCCGGTAATGACTTCCCTTGATGGCCTTTGCGTTGCCAAGATAAGATGGATGCCGACGGCTCTTGCCATCTGTGCGATTCTTGCGATCGGCGTTTCAATATCTTGCTCTGCGGCCATCATCAAATCGGCAAGTTCATCGATGATACCGACAATATAGGGTAGTTTTTTGGGAATTTCAATGCTCAGGGAAGACTCCTGGGCTTCATCAGGTACTCGCTGGTTGAACGACTGAATATTCCTTAATCCCAAGTGTTTTAAAATTTCATAGCGGCGTTCCATCTCCTTGACAAGCCACTTCAGTGCCTGGCAGGCTCCGAACGGCTCGTTGATTACCGGTGAGAGCATATGGGGCAATTTGGTGTAACCGGTCAGCTCCACCTTCTTGGGATCGACCATGATCATCTTAATTTCATCCGGGCGTGCTGTCATCAAAATCGACATGACGATTGTGTTGATGCAAACCGATTTACCCGAACCGGTGGCTCCGGCGATGATCAAATGCGGCATCTTGGCCAAGTCGCTGACCACCCATTCTCCGGCAACCGATTTTCCGAGGAGGATGGGGATGCTGAATTTTTTGCCTCCTTGTTGATATGCCTGCAGCATATCTTTGAAGCCTACTTCCTGGGGACTTGGGTTGGGTATCTCGATTCCGACCGCTGCTTTGCCGGGTATCGGCGCTATGATACGGATCGATTTAGCCTCCATGTTCAAGGCAATGTCATTTTCCAAGGTTTTTATGCGTTGAACCTTGACTCCTATGGCAGGATGGACTTCAAATGAGTTGATCGTGGGCCCGCAGTTGATTTGACCGACTTTAGCTTCAATGCCAAAGCTTTGCAGTGTCTCTTCCAGGACTTCCGCTTGCCTTCTTAAGTCTTTTTTAAGGCTGCTGGTGTCGTTTTTTACGGCCGGGGTAAGCAGCGAGACGGGTGGCAGGGTGTATCGATCCAGATTTAACATCGCTTCCGGGTTTAGCTCACCACTGCTTGCCTGTCTCAAGGAGGATTTGGCAGGTCCCTTAGGTTTGGGCTCACTTGTCTCCGTAGGAGTCTCCTCTATCTTCGCCGGTTTGGAGAAGAGAGACGGAACTGTCACAGGGAACTCGTCAATGTTCTTTCTTGAGAGGGAGGGGCGTTCGGTCAGGTTGAGCTGCGGTTTAATCATCAAGGTCTCCATCTCCCGCTGCGAGTCCTTTTCTTGATTCGTGGCGAAGGGGCTTGTCTTGATTTTGACAAGACGCGGCTCGTCTACCTTTAACTCTTCGACTTTGTCGATAGGATCCAGAGGAGTGGAAGCAGCGGAAGAATCAGGAGGGGGCTCCCGCCTCTCTGGCAATAGCCCTTTTAATTTGTCCACAACAGCGGAAGGAGAGATTTTGAAGAGTAGGCAAAAGCTTGTCAGGATAAGCGCAATCGAGAAAAGGGCGATGCCGTAAGAGCTTAGCATTTTGGACAAGTTGACTACAGGCAGGTCCTTATAGATGTAAAAGAACGGAGTGCCTCCCAGGTGGGGGTGTCCGCCGCGTTCGAGGTAGCCGGGAAAGAGAAGTCTCTCGATTTCCCGCGCAGCGATTGGAGCCCTGTCTTCCAGTAGGGAGAGAAGTAAATTGGAAGAAAAAACAAAAAGAGAGATGTATAGTATTTTTCTCACTAAATTATTCATGGGTTTTAAAAACAGCAGGCGCCATCCCGCCCAGAGGCAAAACATAGCGACGGCATAGCTGGACACTCCGAAGAGAGCAATGGCGGATCTGCCCAGGAAAAGACCTAAAGATCCCATCAGGTGGCCGGGAGGGGAGTGGAATGAGGCGCTGATGATGGAGATCATTAGAGCGAGGCTGCAGGTGAAAACTAAAAGACCTGTGATGACCGGATCACGCTCTTTTTTGGGGGGCTTTTTTTTTGCTGAACGCTGAGTTTTGGCGGTTTTTCCGCGCATGGCAATCCCTTATTTCATTTGTACCGAAAGCGCCTCAAATGATTCTTTTGGCAAGGGAAAAGCGCTAGGGGCGGATGGCTCCAAGCCGCTAATAATATAGATGAGGTGGCTTGTAACATCCGGTCTCGCGGCTCTTTCAAAGCCTCGATGCCAAGTTTTGAGATGCTCTCGGTATAGGTGTAATCTAAAGATTAGAACTCTTCAAAATAACTTTCAGTAATTTTTTTAAAGATTTTAATCATGAGGCATCTTTTAAATTACCCCTTTCCTTAATTTTTCTTCCAGTGCTGCAATCGTATCGAGCACAGTTCCGATTGCCTCACCGGCACACTCAATCAGTTGCGCCTCAAATAGTTTAAGCGCCTCCTCTTTTAATTGAAGTTTCTCCGGCAGGTCGCTAAGTGACTGGTGCCACTCTCTTTTAAAGAGGGGGATGTTGAAACCGTCCTTGTCGAATGAAAAAAGAGCAACACTCTCTTCCGCCATCTTTTCCTTAAGTGCGGAAGAGGTTAAAGCGGCTTGAATCATGTTGGTTTTAGCAAGGGAATATTCCTTTTCTCTGTAGGCAAGGGAATCTGACGATGTATCTTGAGCGGTAGAAGGATTTTTTATTTCCTCTTGATATTCTTCGATTTGCCACTGTAAACGTTCAAGGAAGCTTATTTTGACTCCTTTTTTGACAAACTGCCCTCCTGACATGATGGTTCCATACAGGGCGTACATGCAGCCAAAGGTTCTCGGTAAGTCGCTTAGGGCATCTTCTTTCAGGGAGCGAGCAAGCTTCAGAGTGCTCTCCTGGATGTAGGGTTCTATGTTGCGAACAAACTCGGGGCTCTCTGGATTTTTATCGGCAAAAAGGTGAGCGGTTTCATTGAAGACAGACCACACTTTAATGTCGGCCAATATCTTCTTCGACCGAAACAGCTCCCGGTAGACAAAGAAGCCTTCGCCCCATTTATCTTCAATAGTCTGCTGCGCCTGTTCGAGGGCGGCGTGCAGGCAGTAAAGATTGCAAAGGTAGACGACGTAAGCTTTGGAGCAAGTCATCTGTCCCTGGATCAGATTTAAAAGAAAAGGGTTCGTTCTGGCTCTTTCGTGAACATCCCTGATTCCGGCGTGTAGCCGATTCCATAAGCGGTTATTTGCCTCCTCCTCCGTTTTTCGCTTAATCCGCTCAGCATCCATAGTCATACTGGTTTGTTTTTCTAAGTACTCTGAAGGCGGTAAAGTAAGCGTGTAATCGGTCGCCAAGGATTCTTCCTCCTCAATCTTTAGAGGGGAGGGAGTGGTGGGAGGAAGTAGATCAACGGCTGTGCGGCCAAATGCCGAGGCCGATACAGGGGATGCCATCATGGAGCTCCTAGATGTTCGTTCGTTAGGCCTCGTCATCAATGATTCACTTATGAATTGACGAAGGCCCTGGTGTTGCTGGCAATGTTTTTTTGGGTCGAAGCCTTAAGGGCTCAAGACCTCCATTGCCTTTGTAATTTGCCGCAAATGTCTCGCAATTGGGTGTTTTTGGAGGTAAATCCTTAAATTGTGCGACTCTATCGGTATATACCGAAAGTGTCTCAAAATTTGGTTTTTGGCAAAGAGAAAACTCTCGCGATTGAATGATCGTAAGCCACCTAATATTAGAAATATGAGATGACTTTGTATCCTTTCAATCCCGAGGCTTTCTCAAAGCCAAAATCCCAAGTTTTGAGATACTTTCGGTATACAGGGGAGTTGAATAGAGGGTCTAGAGAAAATATAGAAGGCAGAAACACGACAGGAGAAGGCAATACCAAGCGAAGAAGTGGATTGCCCTGAGTCCAAGGGTGATCAGGGTTTTGAGAGCAAAGAGTCCAACGACGAATGAAGTGATAAAGCCCGCCAGGCAGGGGCCTGCCATGGAGTATCCAGCGGTTAGCAAGGTTCCCTCTTTGACCAAGGAGAGTGTTTCCACCAAAGCTCCGCCCAATATTGTGGGGATGGCCAAAAGGAATGAAAAGCGGATTGCTTCTTCTGCCGTCCATCCGACCATCTTAGCTGCGGCGATCGTTGAGCCGCTACGAGAAACCCCCGGCAGGATGGCGAACGCCTGAAAAAGACCGATGAAAAGAGGGGCTTTATAGGAGAACTGTCTCTTGGGTGCTGTTTCTTTCTGTTTTTCTTTAAAGCGCATGGAGATGAATAGCAGTACGCTTGTGATCATGAAGGTGAATCCGAGCAGCTCAGGTTTATCAAAGAGGGCTTTGACTTCTTTCAGGATCAGGAGCAGAGGAAAGAGGGGTAGAAGAGCTATCATGATCGCTTTTATCGCCGCTTTATCCTGAAAGAGGATGCGTTTGATTTCCTCTTTGAATGCAACAAAGATGGCCAGTAGCGTTCCTAGATGGCAAATGAGATCGAAAAAAATGAAGTTTTTGGGGTTTTCAAGTCCGAAAAATAGCTGGAAGAGTTCCAGGTGTCCAGAGGAGCTGACGGGGAAAAATTCGGTGAGTCCTTGTACGATTCCTAAAATGATCGCTTGAAGGTAATTCAAGGGGATTCACCTTGGTAAAAAGTGGGCGACAGAAGGGGCTCGAACCCTCGACCCCCGGATCCACAATCCGGTGCTCTAACCGACTGAGCTACTGTCGCCAAACATGCATCATTTTTATCCTAATGCCACAATTTTGGTCAATGCTAAAGCATGTGCGGGCTGTGTTTTTTTCGATGGGCGTCGATCCGGTACTCTGCACGTGCTATTCTCCTGTCGAAACCCTGAGAGGTCCGGCGATCGCAAACTATCTAGCATTAGAAACATACAGCGAGATGTCTCGAATTTTGTGATGCTTTCTGGGTATAAGCTTCAAAAAAAGTGTATCAATCCCGGATTGTGATTGTTTTTAAGGCTGTAGGTTAATTCAGCCGCAAGGGGTGTTGATGTAAGGCTGTTCACATTGACTAAAACACCGCTCTCTCACCCGTTTCTTCCACTTTTTGACCGGCGGCCACCGCCAGAATTAAGAGAAGAAAAGAGAGCGCGATGGCCCAGTCCGCCGCTAAGGAAAACGACAATTGGATGTTCCAGGAGGCGGGCATGTCCAGGGCGAAACTGAGCAGTAAGTTCGATGCCTTGGAGGTGAGGGCGAAGAGAGCGGTTCCGATCGGTTCGAAGAGGGTGTAAAGAAGAGCGCTTAAAATAAAGAGGAAGATGACAAAACCGGCGAGAGTGGGAAAGAAAAGATTGAATAAGATGCTTAGGAGAGGGAACGAACCAAAGAGCGCTAAAGTAAGCGGAAGGGCTGCAGCGTGGACGGCGAGGTTGAGGGCTGTCATCTTCTTCAGGGCGTTGAAAGCGATGAAGCCCATTTTATCAACGCCGCTCATTTGAGAAGCTTCCTCAAAGGTTCTTTGAGGAAATAGGGCATCAAGCAGGTTAGTGCTCAAGGGAGTAAACGCCAGTATGGAGAGTGTGATGGCGAAACTTAAGATGAATCCAGGGCTTTGCAAGCTTAATGGATCGTAGAGGAGAGTGAGAAAGAGAGCGGCTCCCAGGGCATTGAAAGGGGAGATGCGCCTTTCGAAAACAGATGCCGCCTGACTCAGCACAATCATGACCCATGCTCTTTGAACCGAAGGGGTCGGTCCTAAGAAAATGAAATAGGATGTCACCGATAGTGTGAGAAGGATCAGTAGTATCTTCCCTTTGAAGAAGGGTTTAAGAAGCATTGTGGCAATGAGAGCGAACAGGCTAAAGTGAAATCCGGATATCGCCAGGATGTGCTGCAATCCGAAGCGCTGGAACCCTTGCGTAATTTCTTGGTCTGAAAATGAGCCCGTCACCATACCGGCGATGAGATTTTGATTTTTTTCTCCCGGGATGTTCTTTTGAATATAACTCTTCAATTGAAATTTCCACCCTTCCCTCATTTTGTTCCAACTGAATGTTTTGGGCTCTTCCTTCCAAAATACCGGAGAGGTGGGTTTAAACTTCCAAAGCCTGCCTTTGCCTTCTTGAAGAACACCTTTGATCGTCCAGGCACTGTCTGAAGAAGGTAGAGGGCCCTGGAAGTCTTTGATGGAAAATGCTGAGGGGATGTTTTTTGCTAGGATCACTCCATCAGAACCTGCAAAATATTGGATGGTTCCCTTGAAGGCTAGGGCATCCTTACCTGATTGCTTTATGGGGGAGATGGAATCAGGGTGAAACAGCGCTGTGCCGGAAAGCGCTGAAGAACCTTTTGGAGGCACTTTTACAAGAGCCGCGGCGTATAGAATGCCGAGACTGAAAAAAAGGACAAGCGCCCATGAATTTTTGCTTTTGAGAGAGAGGACAAGAAGCAAGCTTGCGACAACTCCGAGGACTATCCGCTTCTCGGTGGCGAGTGCGATTCCAAGCAAAAAGCCGATACTGAGTAGCAACAGGGGGGCTTTTTGAAAAAATTGGCTCCACCGGATGGAAAACGAGTGGTAGGTTTCAAGGGTTTTTACGAAGGGATTGAGGGTGTCACGCAATGAGGTCAATTGCTGCCGGAATGAAATCGCCATTTAAATTCCGTCCCAAAGAGCTTCCTCTTTGTCAAAATCCAAATTTGGCAAACAAATCATACGATTTCAGCTTGTGGGCAGCCGCTTAAGGGTGGAGTTCAAATAGACGATTTTGCGTTTCGCGCAAAGCTCCGGGATTGCCGCCGCTTTGGATTGCTGCCAAGGTCTCGGTTTCCTCTGGAGAGCTCCCGCTTTTTAAAGTCATTGTCGTCAACTTGCGCACGCTCTCCTGGGATGGATCGGGAAGAATGTCTTTAACACCGATTTTATCTCTCACGCGGATCGCTTCAGATAAACTTTGGAGAGCTTTATAGAAGGACTCTTCCTGCTCTTTGATTGAAGATTGTCTTGATGTGCCGTGGGTGGCGACAACGATCAGGTGCTGGTAGTTGACAAAGGTGCCGTCACAAAGCAACAGCATTTTGCCGCTTCTGTTGAACTGCTCGACATCACCAAGGAAAAGAAAGCCGGTTGCCTGTTTCGAGAAGTTTTTTTTGATATGCCCTTCGAATGATTCGTTAAAACCTGATGGGATGGGGCACTGGTAGGCCTTGGGAAATTGATATCCCTCCGGAGCGACCTCAATCAGGATGATATCGACGTCAATCCTCTGCGGGGGCTTCGATACCCCATTGAAATCCAGCGTGACTCGATCAGGTCTGAGATGCTCAATGTTCATGGGGTTCTGCCGGATCTGTTTTTTCTTTACGGAATGTTAACATAATCTTTGATAGGTGTCAATCAAGACGACTTATACTTGCTGGTTTGTTAATTGATTGCTAGTGATTGATTAATTTTGTTTTGTCGTAATGTTTTTTTTGTTAGTTAATAGGTGGTTGGTGATGTTTTGTTTTAATTTAAAAAGATGTTCGTTATTGATCTTTACTGCGTTCTGTTTTTCCGCTTCGCTTCCGGCTGACGAGATTGATGAGGGGATCCCCCCTGAGATTGCTGAAGCGAAAGCTCGGTATATAGAGCGGGTAAACGATGAAACTGCGCCCCCACAGAAAAGGGATCTTTTTGGCAATCAATACCTTTTTTATCGCGAGGGAACTTGTCCGAACAGCGAGCAAATCGAGTCGCAGTCAAAAAAAGTGTACAATCTTCTTAAATCAAAGCAGCGTCCTTTGATCTCTTTCAATAAAACCAAGCTGATCCCTTTCGACAATGGCGGAACCTGCTCAGCGATGGCTCTCGATTTTCTCGCGCGGTATATCACTGTTTGCAGCAAGAAAAGGTCAGCTGAAGAGCGCAGGGAATGCGTTATTAATTTTCAGCCTTTTTATGCGAAGAATAACAAGACCTTTGTCTCAAGGCAGGCTGCTTACAATACGATCGAAGTGAAAGCGGACACCCCCCAATCTGAAGAGGAAATCAAGCAGCAAAAGATACAATCTTTGGCTAACTACCACGGGATGCATCTGACCCCTGTTATGGGAACCGTCACCATGCGTCAGCTTGAGAACGGGTTTGATCTCAAGGGAGTGATCGATCAACTTCCCGAGGGGACCTATGTAGTACGCATGCTTAGCCCGGCAAACAACGCTAAACGAGAGTATTATGGCCATACGATGACGTTCGTAAAAAACAAAGACTTTTCAGTTTACTACGACAACTCGAGAGGTCCTTTGGAGGTTACCGAAGATCTAGGGGAGACCGTGAGGGAAATCTTGATTGACTGGGGAATCCCTGAGTTCAGAATCTATCATGCTACTTGCGGCGACAGGGGATGCTCCAACTTGAAGAACGACAGCTGCACGATGCAGAGAAGTTTGTCTTTAGAGAGCGAAGACGCTCATGATGCATTTCCCTTGATCAGCTGGGAGTAGGCAAGCGACGGGCGTGACCTCAAAAGTGTGCCGAAATGTCTTAAGATGTGGGGGATAAGCTCTCCGGATCCCGTGAGGGAGGAGGAGCGAGTCTCCCCGAAAGCGTATTAAAATTTGGCGGGAGAGCTTTCTCTTTGCCAAATCCAATTTTTGAGACACTTTTGGTATAGCCCGGTTCGGTAAACAAATCCTACGATTTCAGTTTGTGGACAGTATCTAAGCTCTTTCATTTTTTATAAGGTTGTGGAATAAGAAGATCGATGCGGCCGGTGCGCTTTTTCGTCGTTTCTGTAAAGGCAATATGCCGGTCTTTAAGGTAGCTGAGCGGGTCAGGACAGTTATGGATCAACACTTCAAGGAGTACTTCCACGAGTTTTCTGAAGAATATCCTTCAGGAAATTACCATCGCGTCTTAGCTCTGCATGAAGGTCCCAATATCAAATGGAATGAAGTGAAATCACTATGCCCGGACATGCCAAGGGGATGGTGGGAGCTCTCCTGTCTAAAGAGAGAGGAGCGGCTTGAATTCACCGAGCAGTTTTGGGAGAGTAAAATGAGCCCGTTCCCTCAGTTTTGCGCATTTCTCGAGAAGTTTTTCAAAGATGTGGACGAGGTGGGGGTTTTTCTAACCCAGAAAACGTTTGAGGCTCCCTTCGAAGCGCAGATTGTCTACAGTCTTGCCGGTAATTTGGGCTTTTTTCGCGGTCTTCCGCCTCTGCCGGAAGAGAAGCTTGTCCTTTTAAAAAGTTTTTTTCCCGATTGCATTTTTCCTCAAGATTATATCGCCTTCACGCAGATCCACAACGGATTTTATAAAACGACTGATACGACGGGCATAACCCGTGTGGAAAAACTTAAAGAGTCCTACGATTCCTTCCAGGCATTTTTTGGGGAGAACGACCATCTGGCTACCGCTAAGCAGATCCCGGTCAATCCGCAGCACCTCATTCCATTTTATACATCTTTTGGCATGCCCTTTTTTCAGTGTTTTCATAAGGATTGGTATCCCGAGCAGGAAATGGGAAATGTCTATTGCTCGATGAACACCAAAACAGTTTCCGATATGATCGATTCGATTAATGATCAAGAATCGGGGGAGTGCCTTTCCTTTCCCAATTTTTACAACTGGCTGAAATTTTATCTCGAGAAAGTGGAGTAGTTTTTCTTTATAGATTTTTTGTTTAGTTGTTTTGTGTTATTTCTCTATTTTATTTGAGAAATCGCTTGAATTTGTCTGTCAAATAATCTATTTTATTCATGCCGAAAAGGTCTCACGATTTGGCATATGTCAATAAACCGGCTGCCTTCTACCTAGCTTTGAACTTGATGATAAGGGGGAGTTGAAGGTGACGCGAAACAGCAGTAAGGCTTGAAGACCCCTTATGTACTTGGTACGAGATTTATACACATGCCATAAAGAGCGCCTCAATCTGGAGCTCATTTCCGGAGAGAAGGGGTTGAGGAAGCAGATTCAGGTTCCTGAAGCCCAGCGTCCCGGTCTTTCGCTGGCCGGTTACATCAAAAGTCATGCCAGCAAACGTATCCATGTCTTTGGCCGGGTCGAAATTGAATATTTAAGATCCATTGATTCCAAAACAAGAATAGAGCGTCTCGAAGCAATTCTCTCGCTGCCAATCCCGGCTGTTATTATCGCGCGACGCTACCGACCTCCCAAAGAGCTGACAACGGTGTGCCAGAAATACGACATTCCTCTTTTCAGGACCAACATGAGTACCATGAATCTTTTGAGCAAACTCATGCTGATCTTAACTGAAGAGTTCGCTCCCAGCACAAGCTGTCATGGCACTTTAGTGGAGGTGTTCGGTGTTGGCGTTCTCATTCAGGGAGACTCCTCTGTCGGCAAAAGTGAAGCCGCTCTTGGCCTGATCGAAAGAGGACACCGTCTGATCAGCGATGATGTCGTTAAGATTAAAAAGAGGGAAGGAACTTACCTGGAGGGCTTCGGTGCCGAGTTGACGAGGCACCATATGGAGATCAGGGGAATCGGAATCATTAACGTGGCGCACCTCTACGGAGCTGTTTGCGTCCGCGACAGTAAAAGCATTGATCTGGTGGTGATGCTGGAAGTGTGGGACGAGACCCATTTTTACGACAGGGTTGGCACAGATGAGAAGAGTTGTAACTTTCTGGGAATTAACGTGCCGTTCCATGTCCTTCCGGTGAAGCCCGGCAGGGATGTTGTTCTATTGCTCGAGACTATCGCTTTAAATCACCGCCTGAAGCAAATGGGTTACAACTCTGCCAGAGAATTCAACATCAAACTTCTGGAGACAATCGCCTCTAAAAACCAGAAAAGGAAGCTAAGGGCAGATCCTAATATAAAGGTAGACAAGGATGAAAATCGTTCAAAAAGTAAAAGTAAAAAATAAAATGGGCCTGCACACAAGACCTGCCACAGTGATCGTAAAAATGTTGCAGAATGCAAAAAGCTACGTGCACTTTACATGCAAAAATGAGACGGTGAATGCCAAGAGTATTCTGAGCATCTTAATGCTCGCAGCCAAAAAGAACTCAAGCATTACGATCACCTGTGATGGAGAGGATGCCCCGCAAGTTATGGAGATGCTTTTGAAAGCTTTTGAAGATCAATTTGGAGAAGCTGTAGCGACATGACCAAACTGGCGACGGAAATCACCCTTTTCGGCACCTCAATATCGCCCGGCATAGCGATAGGTAAGCCCTATTTCTTCTGCTGGAAAGATGATAAGGTTCCCGAATTTGTAGTTTCGGAAGAGGATATTGAACAGGAGATTGAAAGATATCATGAAGCTCTCCGCCTCTGCCGCGATGAGATCCGTGTGCTTCAGAAAAAACTCAAGGACGAACTGATTCAGGAGGGGGCTGAAATTATTGAGGCTCAGCTTCATATCACTCAAGACCCTCTTTTCACGCACACCATGGAAGAGGAAATCAGATCCTCTAAGAAAAACGCGGAGGCTGCTTTTAAAAAGGTCATCCAGCGCTACCAGGACAGATTCCACTCCTTGAAGGAGCCCTTTTTTCGCGAGCGCTTCAAAGACATCCAGGACATCTCGCGAAGGATTATTCTTTATTTGCGGCGTAGCATCCGTTTCAGCCTCGCTGAGATTCCCAAAGATTCGATCATCGTCTCTTCCGAGCTTTCAGCCATCGAAGCTGCCGAGGCCAAAAAGGGGAAGGTGCTGGCTTTACTCACAGGAAAAGGTAGTTCCACATCCCATGCGGCCATCGTGGCCAAGGCAAGAGGTATCCCGTTCATCGCCAATATCGACCTAAAGGCTTTGCATGCCGATGTCGATTTTTTGATCGTTGATGCCAGAAAGGGCGTCGTGATTGTGAACCCAACCGACGAGACAATTAACAGCTACAAGGCACTTTCGTCCGACATCAGCCTCCGCTTCTCCAAACTGATCGAAAAACCCACCCTCTCGGCCGAGACTTTTGATGGCTATAAGATCCGTTTGAGCGCTAACTTGGAGATGGCAAGCGATGTCGATTCTTTGCATGAGCACGGACCTCTAGGGGTCGGCCTTTTCCGCTCTGAATACATCTTCTTGCCAAAGAAGGAGTTTCCGACCGAGGATCGGCAATTCGAGATCTATCGCGATATCGTTCAGAAGATGAGAGGGCTTCCTATCGTCATCAGGACATTCGATGTTGGTGGTGACAAGTCCATACAAGACCTGCCCACTTTGCAAAAAGGCAATCCTTTTCTCGGCTGCCGCGCTTTGAGGTTTTTACTCCGGGAGCGTGAGATTTTTAAAGCTCAGCTCAGGGCCATCTTGCGAGCCGCTCTCTATGGGGAGGTTAGCATTCTTTTCCCAATGGTATCTTCCCTGAATGAAATTAAAGAAGCTAAGCTGCTGATAGAAGAGACTAAGAAAGAGCTCGATCTGAAAGGGGTGCAGAGGGCTGACAGGGTAAGGATTGGTTGCATGATCGAGGTGCCTTCGGCTGCTATCATCGCTGACTTAATTGCTAAAGAATGCGATTTCCTTTCGATCGGGACAAACGATCTTGTGCAGTACTCTCTGGCAGTGGACAGGGCCAATCACGATATGCAAGGCTACTACACCCCAACCCATCCGGGCGTTATCCGGCTGATTAAGCTGGTCGTCGCTGAGGCAAATCTTAAGGGGATTCCTGTTTCCGTTTGTGGTGAGATCGCCGCAGATCCGCGGTTTACCTCTCTTTTGATCGGACTCGGCATTCAGGAGCTTTCGCTTGCCAGCCGCTATATTCCTGTCATTAAAAATGCCATACGAAGCACCAGCATTATCGATGCTTGCAAACTGGCTGAGAAGGCGCTGTCTTTATCTACAGCAGAAGAGATATCCGATCTTTTGACGGAAGAGTATAAGAACAGTGTCCCTGAAGATCTCCATTTCATTTCCAGCAGCATGTGAGATGCGTTCGGTGTACTGGGCTCCCCAAGGGAGGGGAGCCGTTTCATAACAATTTAGCCTCGTCATTTCCCCTTAGAAGCCAAATCCGGGCATTCCTTCCATTCCTTCCGGAAGCGAGGGCATACCTTGGCTGGACTCTTTTTTCACTTTCTCTTTGGCATCATGGAAAGCGACGCGGATTAGATCCTCAAGGCCTTCAACGTCCTCTTTATCGACGCACTCGGGCTTGATTCTTACTTTTGTGACATCTCCGTCACCGTTCATGGTGATGCTGACAAGTCCGTTGGCGGCTTGGCCTGTTACTTCGATATCTTTCATTTTTTCTTGCATGAGCTTGAATTGCTCCTGCATCATCTTGGCTTGTTTTTTTCTTTTGGCAAATCCTGTACCCATAAAACTCTCTTAGTTGTCTGTTTGAATTATGTTAGAGACTGCCCACAAAATCAAATCATTATCCTTTGCAGCTCCACAGAGTTATGAGTTTCGAAAAAAATCATCCTATTGGATTGATATGCTGAAATTTTTTTCGAACCATATAACCCTATGGAGCAAACAAATCATACGATCCCAGTTTGCGGGCGGTCTCTTAGTGCGTTCTTTTAAGGCGGCCTTCGAGCTCCACGGAAGCAAACTGAAGAAGTGTGTCTAGATGGTTGGCATCTTTGGCCGATACCGGCATTCTGTCAGAGCTGGCAGGCCCCGTCATACCTTTTACGCCTTCGTTTAGCGCCTCCGGCATAGCCTTCTCATCCAAGCTGGCGATCATGTCGACTTCGTAGGCCCGGGTAGGCTCTGTTATTTGCTGCTCCCTTTCCTTCGGTGTCTCTTGCAGCTCCTGCTCGGGCAAGGGAGGAGGAGGGGGCGCAGCGCACTCTTGCGGCTCCGGCCTCTCTTTTGGCGGCTCTGTTTCGGCTACATTGGCCCTATTTTGCTCGCGCGAGACCGTTTTAAGGGGGGCACTCATTTCGTCTTTGAATGACGAAGTTTGTGTGGTGGGGGCTACCGGTGCTTCCGAATCCTTTGGGGAGTTGGCGGGAGTTTGTGCCTCAGGAAGGGGTCGCAGTTCCTCCGGTTTTTGAGTTTCGGGGATTGCTCTGGATTTGACACTCTCTTCCAGCTCGATCAGCCTTTTGACTAAGGTCTCGATCGGTAAGGACTTATGCGTCCTCATGATCCGGATCAGTAGCGCTTCCAAGGCTACTTTAAGAGAGGGAGCTTCCCTGGCCATCTGCTGGTGCTTGAACAGGTAGTCGAGGATGTCGAGCAGCTGCTCTTTGGAGTAGAGGGCTGTTGCTTCGAGGTAGTTTTTTTCCATCGAAGCCTCGATCTCCAGCAGTCCTGGGGTTTCAGGCGACAGTTTGAGTAAAAGCAGGTTTCTGTAGTGCTCTGTCAGCATTTCGACGAAGTGCTGTAGATCTTTTCCTTCTGAGAAGAGAGTGTGGACAATCTCATACGCTTTGACAAAGCGCCCCTCTTTTCCGGCTCTGTCCAGATCGAAAAGAACATCTTTCGGCATAATGCCAAGCACGTCAGCAACCGCTTTGCGGTCGATCGACCCTTCGTGGAAAGAAATAATCTGATCGAGCAGCGATTCCGCGTCGCGCAATCCGCCCTCCGACCTTTTAGCAATGATATCGAGAGCATCGTCATCGATCTGGATCTGAAGATCTTTTGAGATGGAGACCAGTTTCTCCTTAATTTTTTGCGAAGAGAACCTCTGAAGGCTGAAGCGCTGGCAGCGGCTGATGATCGTGGGGAGAACCTTATGAGGCTCTGTTGTGGCAAAGAAGAATTTGACTTTGGGTGGCGGCTCTTCGAGCGTCTTGAGGAGGGCGTTGAAGGCCTCCTTGGTCAGCATGTGGACTTCGTCGATGATGTAAATCTTGTAGCGTGCCGCCGCCGTCGCATAGCCGACGTTCTCGTTGATTTTGCGGATATCGTCGATGCCCCGGTTAGAAGCTCCGTCGATCTCCATGACGTCCAGAGAAGTTCCCAATGCGATCTCCCGGCATGTTTGACAAACTCCGCAAGGCTCCTGATCAGGGCTTAAGTTCGGACAGTTGAGGGCTTTGGCAAAAAGGCGTGCGAGAGTAGTTTTACCGGTGCCCCGGGATCCTGAGAACAGGTACGCATGGGCAATCCGGTTTTGTCGGATTGCATTTTTCAAAGTCGTGACTATCGGATCTTGCCCGATGACATCAGCAAACTTTTGCGGCCGGTATTTTCTGGAGATGACTTGGTATTCGCTCATAGCTTGGACGCCGTTTCTTAAACTCTGTAATGCAGCTATTTTACCCGCCCGCACCAAATCGTTAAAGGCAAAAACCGCCTATGCCCAAAGTGACTTGAAAATTTTGGTTTGGCACACTTTTGGTCGATCCTCTTCACTGCGTCAAGCAATCATTGTTCAGCCACTCATCCAAAGTGTAGCGTTTGAAGTTCTTTGCCTTTCCGCTCTCAGAGAAAACGATTTCCACCTTGGAGAGATTAACCTCGTTGTTCTGAAGGAATCGGAGCAGGTTGTTGACCGCCTCTCTTTGGATCCAGTAGTGGCCGGTGAAATTGGATATCTCTTTGAGCTCCCCTAGCTCATCGAACGTGAGCCAGCCAGCGCATTTTACAGGTCGCCCTCCGGAAAGGGAAGGGTGTTGAATCCGTCCTACGGGTGTGGTAAACTTTTGCACCATTAGAAAGTTGTTTGAATGGGACAAAACAAAAATATAGCGTGTGGGTTTTAATGGTTTGCCCGACGTCCCGTTCCAGCCCCTCAAAATTCTGCCCTGATTTAAAATGGGCCCTTTGCCGTTTTAAGCTCTTCGGCGGTGGAATAAGAACATTTTTCTCTTTATATCCCCTTTTCCCTGCAGGACGAGTTCCCCAATGAAGGTGTGGGAGCGCTAGCTTCTTTCCTCCATTTTTTTCTTGAGAAGGGGGGTATGGGTGAAAAGTCTGCTGGTGATTTCGATAGGAATCAGCTCTTGGCTGCAAGCCGGGTGCCTGGACGTGTAGCATTCACTGCCGATTCCGCTGCAGAGGGGGGGGGAGGCACTGTCCGTGACTCCGCTAGCCGTTCTCTGTCGTTACCAGTCTGCGATTCTGGTTCAGGGTTAAATTCAATCGAGTCGGAGTAGTCAATTTTCGCACTTTTCGTGGGCGGAGCGTCTGCCTCGCACCTTTCATGGGTATGAAGAGATGAAAGGGGTGTCATAGTGCTTAATCATTTCTTAATGATTTATTTAACTGTATTTAAATAAATCATTTTATAATCAATAGGTGTTTAATGATTAATAGTAAATAACTTTAGTGGGTTTTGTAGATGTTTAGTTTAAATCGAGTTGTTGATTTTAGCAGTAATGCCGGACTGTATCCACCGCCTATTGTGCCCTTGAGAGAATCCGTTTTAAAAAGTACCTATCTTGAAAAGATGCATTCGGTAACCGCCGCTATCCCTGGTTTTTTGCCCAGCTACCCGCAAAATCTGCACTTGCAATCACAGGATCCGGTTCTTCCTGCCGGGTTGGTGGGGCGGGAGATGACGGTTCCGCGCGATGCTTTATTTCAGCAGAGCGAAGAGGTGTCTGTTTTCTTCAAGCCTCTGACAGAGCAGCAGCCAGAATGGAAAGGAGAGGGACAATTCGAAGAAGTTTCAACAGGAGGCGTTGCCCGGGGCTTAGAGGCTCCGAAACGAGGGAAGCTCAGCTCGTCGCCAGACGAGATGGGCCGCAAAATTATCGGGGTCAATGACGATCAGCGGCTTCCGTTTGTCGGGAGAGAGCGCCCCTTTTCTACCATCATGCTCGAAGAGCTCGGGGAAGAGGAGGAGCCGGTAAGCATCGAAGAGGAAATGAAGCAGCCTCATTTCCCTTTGACACCGGGTGAGGAGCCCTATCTCGTGCCACTTGCCGCCGACTATCAGGAAATTGAAGCACCAAAAATCAGATTTCAAGGAAAAGATGTTCATTTTTATCCTACCGACACGGTGCTAAAGGTTCATAAACAGTTTTTGAAAGCGCGGGGTTCTGATCTCAATCTGACCTTTGAGACGTTTGTGAACCGGCAAGAAATCGCAAAACGACTGAAAATTACTGAGGACACGACTCAATATCTTCCTGAAAAGTTCTTAGTGCAAAATAAAATGGCTCACATTTTCAACCAGCAGATTACAAGAGGGGAGCAGCAAGAGCCGCTAAATGTTAAAGCCAAGCATATTTTTGTCGTGGATGCAAAGGGAAGGTTAATGATAGCGACCAAGCACCGGAGTGGTAAGCGAGGCCGTACGCAGCACTCTTCTCTTGCCCAGGGAGCAGCAGTCAGGGCAGCGGGCATAATGTCACTTCAGGACGGGGGTGTGTACCGATTTGAAAATCTTAGCGGGCACTACAGATCGGGTCGTGATTCCTTGACGGAAGTTGCCTATTGGATTACAAGGCAGGGATTTAAATATCAGGTGGTTAGAGATGACGTCTACATGCATCCTGACGCTGGATTGACGAGGCTCCTTGACTTAAAGCTAGTCTAAAAGGACGCTTCAAAAGAAAGAGCAGACCACGCGTCTTGCACCATTTTGTCAATCGACAAGTAGACGGGAGCCCATTGAAGCTCTCGTTTAGCTTTTGTCGCGTCGGCCACAAGAACAGGGGGATCTCCCTCTCTTCTTTCAAGGAACTTGCGGTTTAACGTCTTGCCGGTGATCTTCTCTACCGAAGAGAGCACTTCCAGTACGCTATAGCCCGAACCGTTTCCCAGATTGTAGATCGCCGATGGACAACCTTCTTGCAGCTTTGCAAGCGCCAGCATATGGGCCGAGGCGAGGTCGTGAATGTGGATGTAGTCACGCACTCCCGAGCCGTCCTTTGTCGGCCAGTCGGTTCCGAACACCGGAATCTCTCCGTTGCCGTCCAGGAGAGCAGAGAGAGCTCTTGGAATTAAGTTGGACTGATCGCGCATATGAATTTTGATCACCCCTTCAGGATCACCTCCGGCAGCATTGAAATAACGTAGGCTGATGTATCTGAAATCGTATGCCTTGGAAAAATCTTTTAGGATTTTCTCACAGATGAGTTTGGATTCTCCATAAGGATTAATCGGCGCGAGGGGATGGGATTCGGT
Source organism: Estrella lausannensis (assembly GCF_900000175.1). Taxonomy (NCBI): domain Bacteria; kingdom Pseudomonadati; phylum Chlamydiota; class Chlamydiia; order Parachlamydiales; family Candidatus Criblamydiaceae; genus Estrella; species Estrella lausannensis. The sequence continues at coordinate 244,582 of NZ_CWGJ01000012.1, read as the reverse complement.
GATGCGCTCCTCTTGAGGAATGCCATAAACGGCCGCGCTGGAAGAAAAAACAATTTTTTTGACGGAGAGATCTTTGAGGTGAGTCAAAAGCGCCAGTGTTTTGCAGACGTTATTGGCGTAATATTTAGACGGATTATCGACAGATTCCCTCACATTGATGTGAGCAGCGAAATGCATAGCAGATTGAATATTGAATTTTGTAACGATTTTGGCAATCAACTCTTTATCGCTGATGTCTCCCTTAAAGAAGGGAGAGTCGATCACGGAGCGGGGATCACCGTGGGAGAGATCGTCTAAGACGACACAATAATATCCGTTTTTTGTTAATAACCGGTTGACGTAAGAACCGATAAAACCGGCTCCTCCGGTGATTAGAACTGCCATGGTCCGACCTGATTAAAATGGCTGTCCACCCTGATGGGGGAAGGACAGAACCCCTTCTTTATATCTTCTCGTGAGTTAATTGCGCAACGTTCATTCCCATGCGAGTTTGTCTCAGTCATAGTTTTGCCTTACCAAGGGCTTTTTCGCGTTCTTTAAATAGACCGGCATCGGCAGGAGAGCGTTCTGTGCCTGCCGCCCTGAAATTGGGTTTAATCCTGGCTTTCATAGCGGATGATATGCAAGGGGCGGTCTCGTAAGCCTAATAAACTTTTACCACTATAAATCAAATATGATAGGATGGTGGATTCGGTATAATTGATGGCTTTTACCGATTATTTCACCGCTAGTCGACAGCTGCCGGTGAATGGAAACATCAATCCTAACCAGGAATCCTATGTCGGAGCTGGAACCTTCGCAGACCTATCACACCGAGCTAAAGTTTTCTAAAGAGCAAGGTTTTTTTGATAAGAGCTTTGGCCTGAGGGTGCTTATCACCACCCTCTTTATGGGTGGGCTTTTTCTGTTCCTCCATATTCGCGACGTTAAAGTGGACTTTTTGGAGCTGAACGAAATAGCTCCTAGCTACATTGTCGCTCAGGTTGATTTTGACTTTGCCGATGAAGAGGCAACGATCATTTCAAAGCAAGAATCGGTGAGGGATATTGGAAAAATATATCAGATTTCCGAAAAGGAAATTCACAAGAGAAGAGCCGAGTTTGAAGACTTCCTGACGCATGACCAGACCTGGCGGGATCAAATGGGAAGCGTTCCATTTGAGGAGATTTCCAAAAGCCTCGACAACCTCGAATATGTGCTCAAGCAGGTCAGATTTACTGATCCGAGGACTTTGAAAAGCATGAAGGCTGCTGGCTTTTCCACCGATTTGTATCTTGTATACACTCCCCAGGATCTGAAGGAAAAGATCAAGATCCCCAAACAGATCTGGCGGGCGATATCACTGCTCAAAGAAGTTCAGGGGGGAGGCAACCCGCTGGCGATGAGCATTGCGCTCAACTCGTTAAGCGATAAAGAGTGGGTGTTTGAAGACGATATTCCGGATCAGAGAAGGCTTCGTAAGAAGATCATGGATGCAGTGCCGCAGAAGATAACCCATGTGAGCGCCGGAAACAGAATTATCGACCAGGGGGATAAGGTCACTCTCCGTCACATCGCCATGCTCCTCGCGATGAAGGACTCCTTAAGGAAAAAGCACAATCTGCTCCATCCTTTTACCATCACCGGAAGCGCTCTGATGACGCTTCTACTCACTGTTGTCTCTGTCGTTTACTTAAAACTTAACCATCGGTCTATCCTGACCTCCAACCGGAAGCTGTTTTTACTTGTCAGCATCGTTCTGCTCACTCTTTTCCTCTCAAAACTGACGGAGCATTTCCTGCTTTCGTCCATGACACGGTGGATTGAGGTAATACGCTATCCCATTTTCGTCCCCTTTGCGGCGATTATGATCAGTAGTTTGCTAAATCCGGGCATCGCCACCTATGTCAGTGGATTTTTGGTTGTCATCCTCACGATGACTCTCGCAGTGGACAGGCAGGGGTTGATGCTGATGAATATCGTCGCCGCAATCGTCGCCATTCTGTGCACCCAGTCTATAAAGCAGAGGAAGGAAATTTTCTCTGTCTGTTTTAAGGCATTCATCTCTTGCGTTGTCGTTGCTTTCGCAGTTAATTTCTATCAGACGGGAGGCTTTAGCTTCAGCATGGCTGCCGATGTCATCAGCGCAGCCTTCTTCATGACGTTGACGGCAATTATGGTCGTCGGGCTGCTTCCACTCTTTGAGTCGCTCTTCAAGATTATGACCGACGTGGCGCTGATGGAGTATATGGATCCGAACAACGACTTGCTTAGAAGGCTGAGCATAGAGGCACCAGGCACTTACCAGCACTCAGTGGTGGTGGGTAATTTGGCCGAAACGGCAGCTCTTTCCATCGGGGCTAACGGGCTTTTCTGCAGGGCAGCGACCCTTTACCATGATATAGGGAAGATGGTCACCCCTCAATATTTTACCGAAAACCAGCTTCCGGGAATGAACATCCATCAGCTGTTGACCCCGCTGGAGTCAGCACAGGTCATTATCGCGCACGTGAGCGAAGGGGTCGCCATGGGCAGGAAGGCAGGTCTTCCCGAGCAGTTCATCGACATCATCAAAGAGCATCATGGCACAACGCTTGTCTATTATTTCTACAAAAAGCAGCTCGAGAAAATGGCGGGAGATGCCAAACAGGTTGATGAGAGGCAATTTCGCTATTTTGGCCCCAAACCACGGAGCAAAGAATCGGTTATCATTATGCTCTCCGATTCTATTGAAGCTGCCTCACGCTCATTGGATACTGTGGATGAGAAGAACTTGGACCTGCTTGCCACACGTCTTATCAAAGACAAGGCCGATGACGGACAATTCGATGAGAGTCTCATCACGTTTGAAGAGCTTGCGCAAGTCAAGAAGACCCTAGTCAAGACTCTCTGCGCTTTCACCCACACCCGTATCAAATATCCCGTCCGGGAGGATAAACCGATTCCGGATATCAACGCATGAGCCGGAGAGAGCCTTTCCGTCTGGCCCTGATTACAGGAGCGACTTCCGGCATAGGCCGTGAGCTTGCCTATCTCATGGCATCAAAGCAGATTCCACTTCTTCTGACAGGACGAAATAGCGAAGAGCTGAAGCGTATTCAGGGAGAGCTCTCCAAGAGCGTTGCGGTGTCGGTTTGTACTTTGGATCTTCTTAACGAAGAGGACCGAAGGCAGTTAGTTTTAAAAATCCGTGAATTTAAGCCCGACTTGATCGTCAATAATGCCGGATTTGGCTTATACGGGCCTCTTTACGCTTTTGGGGCCAAAGAGCAGCTGTCAATGATCGACATTCTCGTAAAAGCCGTGGTCGAATTGACAGTGGAGGGAGTGAATACGCTTAAGCAAAATAGCCTTGAAGGTGTCATTCTCAATGTCTCGTCGACAGCCTCCTTTTTTTCCATGCCCTGGATGAATACTTATGCAGCCTCCAAAGCTTTCTGCACCTCTTTTTCTCTTGCTGCTGACGCCGAAGTCAGAGAAGCTGGAATCCGTGTTCTCTGCTCTTGTCCTGGAGTTGTGAAGACGGGATTTAGAAAAACAGCTTCAGGAGGTGAGGTTACTGGAGACACTTCTTCATTTCTCGATATGGAAGTCGGCTACGCTGCCGCACGTATGTGGAAGCAGATCTTGTCCCGAAAGCCGTTGGATGTATTTGACTGGAAATACCGGGCGCTGCTTTTTCTGTCCCGTCTGTTGCCAAGAAGCCTGGTGCATCGATTGATTATGGCCAAGCTGAAGACCATCACTCCTCAGACAATCGGGCGATAATTATACCGAAAGCCTGTCAAAATTTGGCATCAGTGCTTTGAGAAGTTTCGGGGTGAGGGGTATTAAGTTTCTCATGATTAAAAATATGAGTTAACGCTCCCGCATTCAATCCCCATGTTTTTCACAGTCTCAACACCAAATTTTGAGACCCTTCGGTATAGAAGCCGCCTTCATCGCTAGCGAAACAGTTTCAAAAGCTGGATGGGTGGGTTACTTTCGGTGTAAAAGGCAGGTGGATTGAAATAGTTTTGTTATTTGAAATTAACGATGATTTTTCGTAAAATATAGCCTATTAATTTTCTGCTATTTATTTTTAAGGGTTTTATGGCTTCCGTCATTGATTTCAAAGATCTGCCTAAACATTTAAATTATAAGATCGTCGCTCTTGAATCTGTGGACTGGAATGGTAAAAAGGTTTCCGTCATTACCCTCTCTTCCCGCCAAAGCTCCCTTGTCGAACGGATCATCGATCTCTTCTTACTGATCCTGATTGCCGTGCCCACTATGGGAGCGGGATTGGCCTTCCCTTTTGCAGTTGAAATTCAAAAATCGGTTTTAAAGGGCAGAAAGCATATGTATCATATCCGACGCAGCACACTGCCGAAGCTGGATTTTAAAAAGGCTGATGGCAGCAAGAGTGTCCTCATGGGGACTGAAGGACGCCAGCTGTCATTGCGTCTTGAGCCCCAAAATTCGACCCAACTAAGATCCCGGCAAGACAGCGAATATAAAGAGACAGTGGGCGATCTTGCCGAATTGGGCTTGCAAGATGATGAAATTGTTGGGTCTATGGATGGTTCCGGCATAGCCGGAGATACGATCCTGCTATGGGCTCACGAATATAGAAGAGAGCGGCAAGTATCTCCGGAATTGAAGCCGCAAGAGGGGGCTCCAAGGAAAAGAACGAAGTGAGAGTTGGCTTCCCTCCTCGTCTTTAGCGATGAAGTGAAAATCGCCTCAATGATCTTCAAGAGAACACCCTTAATTATCGAAGAGACGAGCCAATGCTCTAGCAAGACGAAGATGAGGGCTATTTTTTGCGTGAAAGAGGAACTATACTGAATGTGTCTCAAAGTGTGGCATTGGAATGCTATCTTAAGATTCCAAATCCCAATTTTGAGACACTTTTTTTAGGTTAGCTTTTCAGCAGTGTCGCGATCTCTTGGGATGCCTGAGCGGCTTCACTCTCTGCCTCTTGTAGAGCCTTTTCCACCTCCTGATCAGGCCCCTTTTCTATCATCAGATAGATTTTAATTTTTGGCTCTGTTCCCGATGGGCGGATCATCACGGTCAAGCCCTTCTCAAATTTTAAAATGACCATATCTGTTTTGGGCAGATCGATAGGGCTCTCTTTTCCGTCTAAAAGATTCTTCATGACACCGCTTTTAAGATCGCCAGTGGAAATGACTCGCTTGCCAAGTAGAGAGGTGGGGGGAGTCGTCAATATCTTTTCCATGGCGAGGGCTAGCGCTTCACGTCCGGCTTTTGTCTCGGGGAAATTCAAAGTCATCTGCTTTTCTAAGAAAACGCCAAATTCCTTATAGAGCTCTTTGAGAATGTCAATTAATGTTTTTCCTTCCAACTTAGCTGTTAGGGCTGCTTCGCAAAGTAGCGAGGCGGACAGAAGCGCATCTTTGTCCCTTGTCTCAGTTCTGAAGAGGTAGCCGTAGGACTCTTCAGCAGCAAGAATGAATTGATGGGGAAAGCCCCCTTTTTCCCATTCGCGGATTTTTTCGGCCACATATTTGAAACCGGGAAGGATATCGAAGCACTGCACATTATAGTGGTTGGCGATCTTTCGCATGAGCTCAGTGGTTACAATCGATTTGATGCAGGCAGATTTTGGGGGCAGCTTGTTGGACTTTTTTAAGGAGTGGAACACGTGATGGGAAAGCAGTGCGGCAATTTGATTTCCGGTCAGGATATGGGGCTCACCTTGATGATTAACAGCCGCACCGACTCTGTCCGCATCGGGATCGGTAGCAATCAAGATATCGCCGTTTTGCTTCATCATCAATTCAATGCCCTTTTTGAGGGCCGCTCTCTCCTCCGGGTTGGGGGAAGGAGCTTCGGCAAAGGATCCGTCCGGAACACACTGCTCTTTGACAAGGGTGATATTCGAAAATCCAAACGCACTCATGAGTTCAGGCATCAGAGTGATCCCGGTGCCGTGAAGGCTGGTATATATGATCTTTAAGCGATCACCATACTCTTCATTGATTTTCGGTTGGCACTGAAGAGACTTCAACGTCTCTAGGTACATTCTATCGATCTCTTCTTCTTCCTCTACAATCAATGGATGATTGAGGCTTTCCGTCTGCTCGATGAACGAGGGATCCCGGATCCGTTCGAAGGCTCTTATGATGCCTAAGTCATGGGGAGGAAGAACCTGGCCGCCATCGTCCCAGTACACTTTAAAGCCGTTGTACTCCTTTGGATTATGCGAAGCTGTAATCATGCAGGCAGCGTCGCACCCCTTCATGCGCATGCCAAAGGATATGTAAGGGGTGGGTCGTAGGTGCTTGATGAGTAAAGTCCGGATGCCGTTGCCCGCAAATGTCCTTGCCGCCTCTTCGGCGAACTCCCGGGAGTTTATACGGTTGTCGTAGCCGATCATGACGCTTCTTTTTTTCATGGGATTTTGCTCTTTCAGGTAGTCTGCAAGAGCTTGAGACGCCGCCGCAATGGTGAATCGGTTCATCCTGTTCGTGCCAAGGCCCATGATTCCGCGGATACCGCCGGTGCCGAACTCCAACTTTTTGTAAAAGGCATCGATGGCTTCCTTCGGAGAGGATCTGATCAGGTCTCTTACAGCCAGCTTATCCTGATCGGAGAACGTGCCTTCGAGCCAAAGAGCGATATTCTCTTTCGCTTTAGCATCAGTGATCGATGAAAGAAGAGTGTTCAAGGTGCCTCCTGGAGTAATTGTTGAACGGCATGGGCCAGACTGTGGAAGCTTTCTGAAGATTGCGTATCGGAGTGAAGGCAGGCAGAGGGCGATCCTTCATCGCCTCCCTCCCGAATCTTTAGGTTGAGGGGAATGGAGCCGATCAGAGGTATAGAGAATTTGTCGGCTAGCTCCTTAGCTTTTCCCTGGCCGAAAATATGAAATGTCTCTGCCGATCCAGGCGGGGTGAAACCGGCCATATTTTCTATTACGCCAAGGACAGGGATGGAAAGGGAATAGAAAGCGTTGATAGCCTTCAGGGCATCGAGAACTGCAACTTCCTGAGGAGTCGTCACAATCAGGCTTCCATCAATTTCAAGCAGGGAGGACAAAGAGAGCGGGATATCCCCGGTTCCCGGAGGGAGATCAATCAGGAGGATATCGAGGTCTCCCCATTCGACATCACGGATCATTTTTTCTAATGTGCCGTGGAGAAGCGGACCTCTGAACAAAACAGAGCGTGCTTCCTCGACAAAAAAGCCGATCGAAAGCGCTTTAATCCCAAACTTATAAAAGGGATGGATCAGCTCTTTCCCCTCAGCGGTAATTTCCGTATGGGGAGACAGCCTTCTTAGTCCTAGCATAATGGGGAGAGAGGGGCCATAAAGATCGGCGTCCAAAAGACCGACTTTGGCTCCGAGAGATGCCAGCGCGACCGCCAGATTGACGGAGACAGTGGATTTTCCAACTCCCCCTTTGCCTGAGCCCACCAGAAGGGTTGTTTGTGCTAATTTTCTCTTTTTCATAGGGGTTTTGAGTCAGTTTTGATTTTCCAAGTATACTGAAATCGGTTTTATACTGAAGCGATCTCAAAATCTTTCCTTTCGGCCAGCATAAATCTCGAAACGCTTTCGGTATTTTTCCTTGAATACACTATACTGTAGCCAATCAAAACGCAGTTTGTTCCTTTATGGGAAAGAATGAACGGATCGAAATGCTGTAGGGTATTAAACATTAATAACCTGTGTCGATTCGAAGCCTCTCGGTCGCACTCTTTTCAAAAACGGAATCAAGTACCAGGATAAGGCATGAGTAAGACACTGACCATTTTAAAACCCGGAGAAGTTTTTCTTCCGCCGCCGGGGTTGAACCCTACGGGGCGCACTCAACCTATGGAGATCGAGGGCAGATCCTATCGGTGCCATTTCTATCACCGCCCCTTGAGTTTTCTTGAGAGGGCCATTAAAAGCGTCGCGTTGATCGCTCTGGCAGCGCTGTCGCTTTTGACGGCCTTCCTCCTAAAAGAAGTTCGAAATCTCGGGCGGGAGATCTTTCGCGGGTACGAGGCGCGAAAGGTGGCTTTCCCTTTTGAACCGTTTAGTGAGATGCCCGATGATGTTTTAAGGAATATCATGTCCCGATGTGAAATTCCGACCGTGGGCCGTCTGGCATCGGTGAACAAGCGATTTGATGAGTGCCAAAGAAACACAGTGCTATGGGCGGAGCTGGCAAGCAGCCATGAGATTAGTATCCCCGATGGGTGTGCTAACGTCAGAGAATTCATACGCTATACGGTCGTGCTTGATCTGGGAGTCATCGATCTTGCGCGGAAACGAATTGTGTGGCGAGGAGAGGAGACGATCTTTGGAACACCTCAGGCTGTGCGGGAAGCGTTCTTTCACCGGGCAGTCGGCTATTTTGAAAAGAGGCACTATCTCAAACGATATTTTGGCAATGGGGCCTATGCATATTACTACAAAGATAGCGATGGGGTCGTGAAATTTGTGCGCTCTGCGTCACGGCAGGAGAGGGATTTCAACCAGGATAGAGAGTCGGAAATTCAGGGTGTTGTCGCTGATATGACTCCAATTCTCTTAGTGGAGCGCGGATAGAGAGAATTTAGGGCTCAAGATAGCGCGCCTTCTCCTTCTCGATGATCTCAATGTCGATGACCGGAGCCTCATGGGATATTCCCTCGCAGGAGGACTTGGCCGCATCCCAATTCTCCTTGGACTCAAGAAGAGAGGGCCAGAAAGGGAAGGTCTGGCATTGGACGGGTCTTACGGGGTATACGGAGCAAAACTTTCCTTCTAAGAAGATGCAATCGAAGCGCTCTTTTTCTATCAGGGAGATTCTGCCGTCGATGATTCGGGTATAGCGTCGTAAGAAATCCTCTTTCGAGATCTTCAGATAGGCGGAAATGCTATCGATTTCTTTGTTCTTTAGCCAGACGGCACCGGGTGCACCTGTGCAGCATTTGCCGCAGCCAGTGCATTTAAACTGAAGGCCCTCTTGATACCAAGGTTTTTTTTTCTCGGCGATGGTGAGTTTGTTTGTCTTTTTCATTCCGAATCTTTCAATTTCTGTCGAATGCCGGCAACGACAAAGAGGATAAGAAACACGAGGGTGAACATCCCCACGATTCCGGCTTCAACGAAAAGGTTTGCAAAAATCGGATACAGCATAACACACCTTGATTTAAAATTGGAGGTTCTTCTGATCTTGGCAGATTGCAGCCGCTCTTTGCAAGGCGTGATTGATATCAGGCTGCACATTATCTTCACCGAGCAGCTTCAAAAGGCCGGCATGATCCAGTGAACGGCGAACATCTTTCTTGATACCTGACAGCACCAAGACAGTTCCCTCTTTTTTTGTCTTCTCGTAGATATCCTCCAGGACGCGCATTCCCGAAGCGTCGACATGGGGGACAGAACGCATGCGTAAAATGAGGACTTTTGGCCTTGTGCTGATTCGGGAGAGAGCTGTTTTGAATTTTTCGGCGGCCGCAAAAAAGAGCGGACCTAAGATTTCATAAATCTCAGTCCCCTTAGGGATATGAAGTTGCCTGAGGGCCATGATGTCCTCTTGCTTTTCCTCCTCGTTAAACGCAGCTTTGATATCAAAAGTCGTAGACGAGCTTGCCATGCGGGTTAAGAAGATCATGGCGGCTAAAATGATGCCCGCCTCGATCGCTACAATCAGGTCGACAAAGATAGTGAGGGCGAAGGTGGTGAGTAAAATGGCGATATCTTCTTTCGGGCTGCGCAGCAGCTTAGCAAAGAGCCTCCATTCGCTCATGTTATAGGCCACAACAATTAAAATCCCTGCCAGTGCAGGCATGGGGATCAGGGCAACCAAGTCGCTGATGAAATAGAGCATCAGCAGAAGGGAAATCGAGTGAAAAACCGCTGCCAGCGGGCTTGCCGCTCCCGAACGGATGTTGGCGGCGGTTCTGGCGATCGCGCCTGTAGCGGGAAGTCCTCCGGCAAGAGCCGATCCGATATTGGCCACACCTTGTGAGATAAGCTCGGCGTTGGACCTGTGCCTGCGCCCTGTCATGCCATCGGCGACGGAGGCTGAGAGCAAAGATTCAATTCCCGCCAGCAGCGCAATTCCTATGGCTGGCTTGATATAGCGCGGCAAATCCATAAAGGAGAATTCGGGGAAAGAAAAGGTGGGTAAGGCGGCATGAATCTCACCGAATCGAGTGCCTATAGTATCTACCGGCAGGGAAAAAAAGTAGGCGATCAGCGTTGCCAGTGTAATTGCGACGAGGGGACCGGGCAGATTTTTGATGAATTTTGGAGTGAGGGCCATGCAGAGGATAGAGAGGCATCCAATCAGCAAAGACCACAAGTTTACTTGCTGGAGGCTGCAGGCGTAGAGCCCCCATTTGGCAAGGCAACCTGGCGGCGGCGGATTTTCTGTCGACAGGCCCAACAGATCGTGCAACTGCGAGGTAAAGATAAAAAGTGCGATGCCGGCCGTAAATCCGATAATGACCGGATAGGGCACGAACATCATTGCTTTGCCGAAGCGGAAAAGCCCCATCAGGATCAGTATGATTCCGGCGATGAGCGTTGCGATTAAAAGCCCTTGATAGCCGAATTTTTGGATGGTTTCAAAGACCAAGATGACAAAAGCGCCGGTCGGTCCGCTGATTTGATATCTTGAACCGGAGAGCGCTCCGGCAAGAATTCCGGCCACGACTGCTGTGATAAGGCCCTCTTCCGGACGGGCGCCGCTCGCGATCGCAAAAGCGATGGCCATCGGCAATGCGATGATGCCGACAATAATTCCGGCTACAATATCCTTAGCCAGCATTTCTTTGGTGTAGCCTTCTTTAAAGACTGCCAGTAGTTTGGGTTGATAAGAAGAGTGCATATCTAAACACTTGGTATGAGGGGAAAGGGGGCACGCGTCAAGACTTTAGCCTAATCGTAAGCGACTGTCTACACCATGTATACCCTAAAATGTCGCTTTTTTTCAAAGGGAGTTGTTTTAGAGCCTGTCTTAAAAATTAAACCGGTATGCTTTGCTGCTGAATTTAGTTATAAGCTTCGAAAAAAAATCTCCATAGTGGATTAATATGCTGAAAATTTTTTCGAAGCGTACATGCCGAAAGCCTATCAAAACTTGGCATGAGGGCTTTGAGAAAGCCTCTGGATTGGTAGATAATAAGTCCTCCATAGAGTAGAAATGGAAGGGGATTTGCAAACTTTCAATTTTTTAGAGAGCTTTCCCTTTGCCAAAATCCCCGATTTCGAGACACTTTACGTACAAAGGCAACTTTGCCGCCAAACTGAAAGGGACATATGCATAAACAGAGAGAGCACTGGAGTTCTAGAGTCGGATTTCTTCTTGCAGCGGCAGGATCAGCCATCGGCCTCGGGACGTTGTGGAAATTTCCTTATGTGACCGGACAAAACGGCGGCGGCCTTTTTGTCCTCATGTACATTGCCTGCATCTTTCTGATCGGTATGCCGGTGTTTGTCGCAGAACTTATTCTGGGAAGGAAAGCTCAGAGGGGCGCTGTCGGAATTTTTGAGGCTTTGCCGACCCGGCATGAGTGGAAGATCGCGGGATGGCTGGGTGTTGCCGCCTCCTTTTTAATCATGTCATACTACAGCGTTATTGCCGGCTGGGGCCTCAATTATGTGCTGATGTCGCTTAACCAGGTTTATGAGGGTAAGAGCTCTGTTGAAATAGAAGCGATGTTTAACACACTCTCTCACTCGTCCGATATCACCGTGTTTTGGCATTTTGTCTTCACGGCGCTGACAGTGGCCGTCGTCTATCCCGGCGTCAGACACGGACTTGAATACTGGAGCCGCATCATGACCTCGGGGCTTTTTGTGTTGATGCTGGGGCTTTGCCTCTACAGCGTTACACTGGACGGTTTTGGCGAAGCGCTGCGTTTTATCTTCTACCCGGATATGAGTAAATTCAATTTCTCGGGGGCTCTTGAGGCCCTTGGCTTATCTTTCTTCACACTTAGCCTGGGGCAGGGCATCATGTTGACTTACGGAAGTTACATGAAGCAGAACGAAGATGTTCCCATGAACGGCGGAATTATAGGTATTTCCATCACCTGTGTTTCACTTCTCGCCGCGATCACCATCTTCCCGATTATATTCACTTTTGGAACAACTCCTCAGGGAGGTCCGGGACTTGTTTTCAAAACTCTTCCCCTGCTCTTCTCTAAACTTCCTGGAGCAATTATCATTTCGACTGCATTCTTTACCCTCTTCGTCTTCACAGCACTGACCTCCTCGATCGCTCTCGTCGAGGTTGTTTCGGCCAACTTGATGGACCTTTATGGATGGACCAGGAAAAAAGCAGTACTGACGGTCGGTGTTGCCTGTTTTGTGTTCGGCATTCCGAGTGCCCTTTCTGGTTCGGACACACTGTTTGCAAACTGGGGATTGATCTATGGTAAAACATTTTTCCAGACGATCGATGATCTTGTGTCCGTATGGATGCTCCCGATAGGGGGGCTGCTGATTTCAATTTACTCAGGCTGGGCCTTGGATAAGGAATTTGTCCGGGAGGAATTTTTGAAAGGGACTAAGCTTACCTGGATTTTTGCACCTTGGCATTTTTTTATCCGCTATGTCTGTCCGCTCGGTATCACCTTGATTCTTCTTCAGAAAAGCGGTGTTGTCGACGTTGAGCAGGCAGCGGCCTTCATCCGCAGCTATTTTTAGAGAGGCGCAATATTCGTCGCGGCGAACACTGTTGTCGTCGGATATAGCTTTAAAAGGAGTACGCTCAGGATCTCTTTGAGCCAGGAAATCCCTTTCGCATGATCGTTCGTCATGTATTCGGCGGTCAGGTAATTGGGATCCCGAAAGATGTAGCGTCCCAGATCTTTGTCAAATCGGATGAAAACTGCGTGCCCGCCGTCTTTATACTCAAAGCCGATCTCTAGGGATGGATTGGATTTATGCAACTCTTCCGCATGCTGCTCGATTTTTGAAAACATCCGTTCGATGTCTTCTAAAGTCGCACCGCAAGGCCTCATAAATTGTGTTTGGTGTAAGTTGTTTTTCTTCAAGACAGGCTCAGGGATTTCGGAAGAATTGATGGGCTGCTGAATAAAATGCAGTTTGTACATGGCATGGTTGTACCGCACCTGCGGGTCGATTTGATTCAATCGCAGTGTTTCGAATGGGGTCTCAGGGGCCCTGATGAGCTCTTTGTCAAGCTCGTAGCACATCATCATGCAAACGCCCGTTCCCAGAACTGTACCCAGGCCGTCTTCTCCTTGGCTGTATTCCACTACATTAACACCTGGCTTAAGAAAGAGACGGTAGAATTCCAGGTTAGGCCTGAGAGCGGATTCGATAGCATTTTCATCCACGTCTGGATGCAATTTCACAGATTCGACAAAGGCTTCACACCTTTTTTCCAGCTCTCTTTGCAATTGATCTGGATCCAGGTTTGAATCGAAGAGGGGCTTCAATCCGTTGATAAATTGATTGCGACGGCTGTTTTTTGTCAGCGTAAGCAGAAGCTGCTTTCTCACCTCTGTCCTTGCATAAGCCTTAGGGAGTTTGTTTTGCAGCCGCTCAAGAATATTTTTCCTGTTGTCTTTCAGCTCCTTAAAAGGGGTGACCATCAGATCGGCCAAGGTGCAGTCCAGACCTTTAATTCTTTCTATAACTCCGTGCGCGGCCATGCAGAGGTTTTCAGGGACTCCTGCCAGCCGATAGCGCATCATTGTCGCCAAATGTGTTAAGTTGTCGCGGAATTCCGCTGTCGGCTTTGTGATTTCCCCCTTTTTGGACAGCCTTTGGTAGATGGTTGTCATCGCTTCCTTGGCAATATCAAGATTGTCGTAATCACCGCTGATCTGATACCCCAGATTTTGAAGCACTACTCTTTCGAGGGCTCCGCCGCGATGCCTTCTCTTGAGTTTGATCTCCGCTTCAATAAGCGCCTGGTTGATGATCCCGTTGTACTCCTGGATTAATTCTTCTCCAGTCTTACCAGCAATCAGGGGCAAACCGGAAAATTCAGGGTGCATTTTCTGTACGACCTCTTCGCTGCAGGGAAGATGAGCTTTGAGTTCGCTTCGAAGTTGCGGAAGCGCTTCTTTGATGGATGCGACATCCTTGTGCATCTCCTTTACTTTTTGAATGACCAGATTGTGCCGCGCTTTTGTCAGAAGGATTCTGTTTTCGAGGACATCTTGGCCGACGATACCGGGGTCTTTAGAGCACTCTTCGGCCAATTCCTCTCCCACAATTTTTGTAAGGGCTTTCTTCAGGTCCAAGAGGGCTCTTTCGTTCTCCAATTTTTTGGATTTTTTGATGAAACGGCTGACGCAGAAGAGTTTTTTCGTCTCGTCTCCACCCTGAAGTTCCAGGGCGAGTGTCTTTGCGCTTAGGGCGAAGGCTGCTTGTTGCTTTGTCAAAGGTCCTTTGTGCAACGCTTCCAAAACAAAACGTTCCTCAGGTTGAATCAACCGGGCAGCCTCTTTTTGCTTTAGGGAAGACATATAGATTCCATAGATCGAAGAATAAGAAGAGGAGAGTTTGGATAGGGCAAAGCCAATAAACGCCAGCGGGATGCTGACAGGGAGCAGCGCTGTAAACAAAATTCCAGTGACAACTCGGGTAACTAGATTGAATTTCTTCTGACTGAATTCCGTCATGTCTTTGCTTATTGTAAAGACCCGACCGAAAGCAACGCGAAGCGGCAGCAGTAAAGCCCCGGACAAATCTTCCATAACGTCAGCTTTATCCTGGCAAAGGGAGCGGTCAAAACTAATTGTCATAAATTTCGGGTATTTATTGCGTTAGAATGATTATTTAAATGAATATAATATCATTTTTTTGTTTTATTTCAAAACTTTGTTTGTTTTGTGTTGCTATCTGTTTAAGTGCAAAACAAAAATTTTTAAACATGTGTGGCAACCATTTACCTCGACAAGGCGGTTGCCTGATCTGTAGTTGTTGAGATCGGCGGGGCTCTCGTGCTATATAAAAAAATTATTACATATAGGAGGCGTTCGATGTTCAAAGCCACTGGAGTTATGCTTGCCCTTTTGATGACGGGCGTGGGATTTGCCGAGCCCATGGAAACGATTAACGAGAAGGAGGCCGCCGTCTATGCCGAAGAAGCATACATCTTAGGTTATCCCCTTGTGATGATGGAAATGGCGAGGAGAGCGATGACCGCATCCGGTGAAGCAGGAGTAGATAAGCCAACCATGGGTCAGCTATCGCACATGCGTACCCTGCCTGACGCAGATACTCCGCAGAGACCGTTTTCCAACCTCGATCTTCTCTATTCAATCGCATGGGTAGACCTCAAAGATGAGCCCTATCTGTTGAAAATTCCAAAAATTGAAGGGCGCCTATTTCTTTTCCCCTTGATCGGCGCCTGGAATGAGGAGTTTTTTGCGATCGCAGGAGTCGGCGGGGAGGGAGGTCAGTTTCTGATCACCGGTCCCGAGTGGCATGGAAAACTTCCAGAAGGCGTTGTGGAGGTGAAGTCGCCGACAAACCTTGTCTTCATTCCCGGTAGGCTCTTCACTAGCGGTACAGAGGAGGATTTAAAGCATGTGAGGGCCCTTCAGGACCAGATTGAGTTGAAACCCCTGTCCCACATAGGAGAGGCTCCTCTTCCCTCGGTCGATATCGTTTACTCACCGCAGGAGATGGCCGATGCAGTGGCGGGTGTCGAGAAGATGAAAGCCGACGAGTATTTTAAAATTTTGGCCGGGCTTCTTCAGTCCAATCCCCCCGTAAGAGAGAAGAACACCTACCTCTCCAGGTTTAAAAGGATAGGGATCGTACCAGGAAAGGACTACACCACTCCTCCTTTCAAAACCAGGATTATCGCAGCCATCGAAGGCGCGAAGAAGACGGCATTTGATAAAATCGCTGCCAGAAGTCATGAGACGGAGGCTTGGGACAATACCTGGACATATACCCTAAGTACAGGATCATTTGGCGACGACTATCTACAAAGGGCCCACATGGCCAAAGTGGGTCTTGGGGCGAATTTACCAAGAGAGTCGATTTATCTGATCACAGATCAAGATCAGCTGCGTCGAAAACTGACGGGTAAAGACACCTACATCCTTCACTTCTCCAAAGAGCGCCTGCCCCCCGTCAAAGGGATGTGGTCGATCACGGTGTACGATGAGCAGGGAAAACTTGTCCGCAATAAGATCAATCGCCATTCCTATTCATCGAAAGATGATATACGCTACAACTTCGATGGCTCCTTGGATCTTATCCTTTCGCAGAGATATCCTGGCACTGATAAGGAAGGTAACTGGCTTCCGGTGCCCGAAGGGAAATTTTTTGTGATGCTGCGGCTTTATTTACCTCAGAAACAAGTGCTCGAGAACAGCTGGCACCCTCCGGCTGTCGCAAGCTCTCAGTAAGAGGTTGCCCACAATTTATCTCAGTATGCTTTGCTGTTCCATGGAGTTATACCGAAAGTATCTCAAAACTTGGCATGGGGGCTTTGAGAAAGCCTCGGGATTGAAAGATCGTAAGCCACCTCATATTTCTAATATTAGGTGGCTTACGATCATTCAATCGCGAGAGCTTTCTCTTTGCCAAAAACCAAATTTTGAGACACTTTCGGTATATACGCTTCGAAAAAAAATATCATATTGGATTGGTATGCTGAAAATTTTTCGAGGCGTATGACTCAATTCGGCAGGTAAATCATCCGATTGCAGTTTAGGACAGGCTTCTAAGAGTCGATACCAAAGGTTTCTGCAATGAGGTCTCCCGCGAACAGGGGTTCGTGGCGGCCTAGGTATTTGACGTCTCCTTTGTCTAGCAGCAAGCAACGGTCGCTTAAGGCTTTTACGAAATTGAAGTCGTGCGAGGTGATGATCAGGGTTTTGCAAGCGGTTTTGAGCCTCTTGATTTCTTCCTTTAGAACATTGCGTCCCAAAACATCCTGGAAAGACATCGGTTCATCAAGCATCATCAAGGGGCTGTCTGCCAGCAGGGTCCTGGCAATATAGCAGCGTTGTCTTTCGCCGGCCGACAGGCTTTGAATCGGCATGTCTTTTAAATGATAGATTTTTAGCCGTGTCATCACATCTTCCAGCTGAATGGGATCGAGCTTTTTTGAACTGGCGAAAGCTCCCATCGAAACGATTTCAGCGGCTGAAAATTCAAATTGGACAGAAGGAGTTTGCGGGACTAGGGAGACTGTTTTGCTGAGCTCTTTCCGCGGCATGGCATGCAAATCACCTCCCCGGTAGAAGAGGTCGCCGGCAGAGGGCGTAATGAGGCCCCCGATCAGTCTCAGCAAGGTGGACTTTCCCGATCCGTTGGGTCCTAAAACGGTGAGGGTTTCTCCATGGTGGACAGCGAATGTGATGGATTTGATGATCTTTTTTTTCTTCGCTGTGTAGCTTAAGTTGCGGATGTCTAAGAGGGGGGTAGACTCAGGCATAGGCTCTCCTTTGGCCAAAGAGGAGGGCTAGGAAAAAGAATCCTCCTAATATGGCCGACACATTCCCGATGGATAGCGACTGGATGTGGAAGTAGCGCAGCAGCATATCCATCACAAGGAGAGCAAAAGCTCCTCCCATGATATTGATGGGCACCAAGTCGGCATTCATTGGTCCAATCAGGCGCCGGGTCAAGTGGGGAAGAACCAATCCGAAGAATGCGATGATACCGACTCCGGCAAGGGCGCCGCCGGTCAGCAGGGCGACCGATACGAAGAGCCTGAAGCGTACTTTTTGGACATCGACTCCAAGGTTCAGTGCCTCTTCATCACCTAAAGAGAGTATGTCCAGCTCTTTCCTGTAGTTGTAAGCGATCAGCAGGCCGACGACAGTCAGCGGCAACTGCATGTGGACGTGTTGCCATGTCTTATCCACCGAAGATCCCGCCTCCCATTCGGTGATCGTCTGCATGAGCCTCCAGTGGTCTCTTAAAGCATAAAGGATGACTCCTTGAATGGCAATCAGGAGCGTGGATATGGATATGCCTGTCAGAATCAGGTTGGGGATGATATCCTCTCTTTTTAGGTAAGAGAAAAAATAGACGGCCATCAGTGTTGCGAAAGATCCAATAACCGCTCCTACAGGCACCGCATAGGGGTAGTAGAGGTGCCAGTCCAGAGCGAACACCACAACGACAAGCAGGCTTCCGCCGCACGAAATACCCAGAACGCTCGGAGAAGCTAACGGGTTTTGAAACAACGCTTGCATGACGAGGCCAGAGAGGGCAAGAGAGGCGCCAGTAGATAAAAGCACAATAAGCCTTGGAATTCTCTCGTCAAGGAGCGGATTCCATTGTGAAGAGGACTCGGCGAAGCGCCTTTGAACCCCTTCCATTACAAACTTCCAGGGAATGTCTCCGTGATAGAGGGAGAAGAGGGCTACCGGAAGGAGCATGAGCGCTAAAATTAGGCAATATAGGGATGACTTACTCAATGCTGTCCCGTCTTTGCAGACGTCTCTCTTTGAAAAAGTTTAACGACAGATGCGTTGAGGTCGAGGTATGCCAGGGCGATCACTTGCGAAGGCGTCAGCTGGATGTCTTCGGAAATGTAGGAGATGGTATTTTGAATTTTTGCCGTGATCTCATCTAAGAAGGGACGCGCTGAAAGCAGCTTCTCCATCTCGGACGGCTTGTCTGTTAAAACGATCATCAAATCCGGATTGAAGTAGGCAATTTCCTCTTCCGTAATGGGTACAGAGAAGCTCTCAAGGCGCGGGTCTTGCGGGAGGAGGGCTGCGTAGTTATCAACGCCCATCCTTTTGAGAAGGTGATCGGTCAGGGTTTTCTTTCCTGGAAGAAAAAAGCGGTTGTAGTAAGTCAGAGCCATCACTTTCTTCCCTTGCAGAGAAAATCCGCAGCCGGTTCTCCAGTTGTCGATTGCGATAAATACAGCTTCGACAAATGTCTTCAGTAGGCGCCCTTTCATAGGCTCTCCAATGACGTCGCTGATGTCGTTGATCGCCTCTTGCAGATCCTCCACGGAACTGATATCTCTGACGAAAAAGAGGTCCACCTCCTGAGAGCGTAAGAGATCGATCGAGGAGGGATTGGAGTAGTATTTCGATACAAACGCTATATCCGGCTGCTGGGTGCAGATCGCTTCGCTGGCATATCTGTCAAACTCAAGAGGAATGCTGTCTGTGAGTTCGCTCGGATAGATGTGGTTTTGCTTTTTTAGGCCTTTGGGGAGGGCAATGATACTCTCTTGTCCTTTCAGTGCCAGCAGGATGCTTGCCGCCATGTATGTCTGAGGCAGAATTTTTTCTCTTTTTAAGGTCAGATCAAAGGGCGATCCCATATCGTCGATAACGACAGACATTTCATCGGATCGGTAACTGAAGGAAGAGGTTTCCGTGCGGCCGACATGGAGGAGACGTGCTATTTTCTGGCTTTCGATCAGTTTATCATCTGAAAGTCTCTTAATTCCTTTAACCCCATCCTTCTCCAGGATCTTAGCTTCGATGTCCCAGCGAAGAATCAGCTCGGCCATTAGGTTAGTGTCGCCAAAAAGAGCCCTCTTCAGCACCTCTTTTTCCACCAGTTGGCAGGTTGTCTCCTCATGGATCAAAAGCTCTCTCGAGTGCGCCGCACTCCCTTTGTGAATGATGGACTTGGGTTCATCCGCTTCGTGCAGGCGAAAGGCGAGCATCCACCATGAAAAGATCAATAGGAAGGCTATCGTGTAAGTGGCTATAGGTCTTGTGAACATCCGCTGCTTCTTGCGAGGAAAGACTCATCCCGAATCTTATCCGAGTAAAATTTTGGGTCTGGCCTCTATGCTCTTTGACATTGAGGGTGGGTGAGGATGATCTCTTCTTAGATTCTGACTACAGGCTGCCAATCACTAAAAAAGAGCGTTTCAGCAAAGAAGCCGCTTTCAAGACAGTTGCTTGAAAAGCGGCTTTTCTTCTGTTGGCTTAGGCGGTGGCTTAAGCGTCCTTATCATCTTCGGCGTCGACGATCAGAGCCTCGGAGATGAGGATGATGCCGGCCGCACTGTTGGCATGGGTTAAAGCGTTGATGACAACTTTAACCGGATCGATGACACCAGCCTGAAGGAGGTCTTCCACCTTTTCCGTCAGCGCATTGAACCCGTAATTCTTTCCGGCCTTAAGCACATCGGAGAGAACCACAGAGCCGTCAAAACCGGTGTTTTCAGCGATCTGCTTGAGGGGGGCCTGACATGCCTTGACGATAATGTCGGCGCCAATGGCTTCCTCGCCTTGCAGATTGAGGGCTTTGATTGCCTCGGCGGCTGCAAGGAGAGCTACGCCACCACCGGGAACGACACCCATGGCGAGAGCGGCCTTAGTGGAGCTCAAGCTGTCTTCAAAGAGCTGCTTTTTCTGCTTCATTTCCGGCTCTGTCATCGCACCGACCCGGATAACGGCCACGCCACCTGAAAGCTTGGCTCTTCGCTCTTCGAGTTTTTCTTTGTCGTAAGTGTTGGTTGTTTTTTCCAACTCTCCTTCGATCTGTTTAACGCGGGCTTCAATTTGCTTTGGCTGGCCCTTGCCATCAATGATGATTGTTCTATCCTTGCTGATGGTGATTTTGTCGGCTTTTCCAAGCTGCTCAGGAGTTGCTTTGTCGAGGGTGAGTCCGGCATCTTCCGCGATTAGCGTTCCGCCGGTGAGAGTGGCGATATCTTGCAGCATCGCTTTTCTTCTGTCCCCAAATCCCGGAGCTTTGATGGCCGCAACTTTCAATGTGCCGCGGATTTTGTTCACGACTAAAGTGGAGAGAGCGTCTCCATCGATGTCCTCGGCAATGATCAGCAATTCCTTTCCTGTGGCTGCTGTATGCTGCAGTAGGGGGAGGATCTCATGGATGTTGGAAATTTTTTTGTCGCTGATCAGGATTTCGGCATTTTCCATCTCAACGATCATCTTTTCTAAGTTGGTGCAGAAATAGGGGCTGATGTAGCCGCGGTCGAATTCCATCCCTTCAACCAGCTCAATCGTGGTTTCAGTTCCTTTTCCCTCTTCAATCGTGATGACTCCGGATTTGCCCACTTTCTCGATGGCGTCTGCGATCATGGCGCCAATCTCTTCGTTGCCGCTGGCGGAGACAGTCGCGATATTCTTTGTTTCTTTGCTGCTCTTGACAGCGATGGCTTTTTTCTCAATGTGCTTGATGATCGCCTCTGTCGCTTTATCCATTCCTCTCTTCAGAGTGATGGGGCTTAAGCCGGAGCTGATGTGTTTCATCCCGTTTTCAACCATGGCGAGCAGTAAAATGGTGCCTGTCGTTGTCCCGTCACCGCTTTTTTCTTTAATTTTTTCAACGACTTCTTTTGCCATGGAGGCGCCGATGTCTTCATAACGGTCTTTCAGCGTGATATCCTTGATGATGCTGCGGCCGTCCGAAGTGATCAATGGGGCGCCCCAGCTTCTTTCGAGGCCGACGTTACGCCCTTTCGGTCCAAGGGTGCACGCAACCGCGTCTGTCAGTTTTTTAATCCCTTTCAAGAGATTCTCTCGCGCTTCTTCTTCAAAGATGATGTCTTTCGCAGTGGTCGACATGCTCATTCTCCTGGTTTTATGTAACTTTTCCGGTACGAATAGAAATTTTAACCCTTTATGGAACTGAAAATTGCTGGAGTTCCACTTTTCACTTGCATTGCCTGGCAACGTCTTGCATCGGCTGCCTGCCGGGCCTTATAGATCTTCAGGGATTTGGCCGCTGTGAAAGCTGCCGCAGTTCAGAGTCAGAGGCGGTGCAATACGGAGTCGTCAGTTGTCTCTTAAACACGGGGCATCGGCATGGCGCGCCTTGAAAATTTATAGGGTCAGGCAATAGAGGCATTGTAGGCTAAAAAGAGCTAAAGAGGCAAGGGATTTTCTTGCTGAATTAGCAATCTCTAAAGTCTTTTGCTAATTTTCGGAAATGAGGCTATTTTAGCTCTCTGCACTCCGAATGTTAGGAGTTGCCGCCTGTGGCCGTAGGCTGTGGGAGCGTTATTTCGCAACAGGCTCTTTTTTTCTTCTTTTTAGGGGGGGTGGCAGTGTTTTGCTGCTGACGCTCAAAGACTCAGGCGCAGCGGAGGTGTCTGCCGGAGAGGGGAAGTGCTCTGCGGGTGTGATTTTCAGCATGACTAAAGTGTAATCTAGCCGATTTTGCTCGATTTCAGCACCCTCTTTCAGGACAAAAATGTAGGGGTGGATTAGGTGTTTAATGCTTTTCATGCCTGGTCTTGCTTAATGAGGAAAGCCTAAAGCATAAACAGAAAGAGTATTGTTGTACATCGAAAGTATCTAGAAAGGGGAGGTGCTGGGAGCCCCTCAGATGTGAAAGATTGCAAGAGCGTTCGTCTTGCTGAGTTATAGCTGCTTTTTGAGCTTCATTTGATCTACAGGTTTGCAGGGAAAAAAAGAGCCATGGTTCTCCTTGGCGGAGAGCATGGCTCCTCATTCGTTCTACCTGTCTTCAGGTTAGAACTTCATACCCCAGGAAACGCCCCATACGTTGAGCGATTGCTTCAGGTCGACTTCTCCTCCGCCAAATGGCTGGTTTTCAGGAATCGAGTCCTTGCCCTTAACTTTTTTCTCAAATCCATGAGCGTAAAGTACTGAGATTTCGTTGCAAGCGTTGATGTGGTAGGTTGTTCCCAGCGTCAAGACATTTTGAACTAAGTCGCATGTCAAGAGGTTTGGTCCTGTATCCGAAGAGGGGATGACGCAGTTGGCGTGACGGAATCCTGCTCTGAAATCCCAGCATTCGTTCAGTGTGTAGTCTACACCAAAGCGATAGAAGTGCTGGTTCTTAAATCCAAGTCCGGCGCCACCCTTGTCACCTAAGTGAGCTTCGAACAGGTTGGGTAGGAAGTGGTTCTTCAAGTGCTGAACGTCTTGCCATTTGACATATTCGTAGTCAAACGCAACAGCCAGGCAGCTCCAGATGTTGTAGGAGAGGCCGGCCTGGAAACGCATCGGAGTGGGGAAGTTGCCCTTGTCTGCCAGGAATCCTTTGTATTTTTTGAAGCGAGGATTGCTGGTTTTTGGCGTCCAGGATGCGCCTACGCGGAAGCAATCTGTAGGTTGCCACAGGTAACCAAGTGTTACGCCTACACCTGTTGACCAGTTGTAGCCTCTGTTGGTTACGTTGCCTGGTGAGCTGGAGGAGTTCGCGTTATCAAAGTTCTGCAAGCCGTTGAGTTTGATGCGCTGAACGTTGATGTTCAACGAAACGCCGATATTATGCTGTTCGCAGAAGTTGACTGCCAGCATAGGAGCGACTGTTTGGTGGATGTACTCAAGACCTGGTTTGCTTGTGCCAAACAGTGTGATCGTTTTTCCGTAGGTCGTTTTCAGGTAGTTTCTGTTGTAGCTAACAAGTCCTGTCGTGAGGTGGATGGGTTTACCGCACCAGTCGAAGCAGAAGTGCTTGTTGATACCGAATTCGGGTACATAGACGTTTGGAGTCTTTGCGGCATTGCGGGAGCCGTTCAACGGGTTGTCTGGGTACAGGATGTTCAGTACGCTGGCGTTGTCGTGGACGTTGGTGCGCTGATAGAATTGAACCCAGCTGATGCCCAAGTCAAGTCTATCTGGAAGAAGGTTGATGGCTGCAGGGTTATATGCCCCGGCAAATGCGTCTACCGGATAGGACACGCTTGTAGCGGCCATTCCGGTTGTTTTGACGCCTGCAAGCAGCGCTTCAGATTGCTGCGCCGGCAGCGTCAAGCGCCGGCGGCGTCAATGTGGCTACAGCCCCTAGCAGGAAGTAGCCAAGTTTACGTATCTTCATTCATTTTCTCCTATAGTTGCTATCGATAAAATCTTTCTATACCGCTGTTCGTTTTACACATACAGAAACATATGTGATTTTGTAAATGAAATTTAGAAAAAAAGCACTGTTTTTCAAGTGTTCGATGGCGCTAAAGAATGTGAAAAGTCCACATCAATGTGAATTTGGGTGCGACATCTTCTCTTCCGGAGAGGTGTTTTTAAGTAAACTCCCTGTAGACGTTTTGCTTGGAGATGCCTTTCCAGGAAGCGGCTATCTTGATGGCGTCTTTCAAAGGCAAGTCAAAGAGTTCCTGCAATTGTTCGGCAAGAGCTTTGGCGTCCATTGTTTCGAGCTCTTTCTGTAAAAGCGTCTGCGCTGGCCGAGCCAGGACAACGATTTCTCCCAGGATCTTGCGGCCTTTGAATTTCTCCAGCACTTCTGAGGGGGTTCCTCTCACGAACTCCTCAAAAGTTTTGGTTAGCTCGCGGGCGATGACGATTTCCCAGTCGCTTCCAACATGTGACAGGATTTCCAGCGTTTGCAATAATCTTTCCGGAGATTCAAAAAACAGGGAGGTGCCCTCAAAAAGAGCAATGGCAGCGAGTGTTTTTCTTGTTTCAAGCTGGGTTCTTGGAAAAAATCCGAGGAATTGGAAGGGGATGGTGCCAAGTCCTGAAGCTGCGAGGGCTGTTATGACGGAGGAGGGGCCGGGGATGGGTGATACCGGAACTCCTTCAAGTCTCAGCCTCTTGACCAAGGCCTCACCCGGATCGGAGATCGCAGGAGTCCCTGCGTCGCTGATTAGCGCAATTTTCTTTCCTTGGCGGAGTAGCGAAAGAACCTCTTCTTCCCGTTTTGCTTCATTAAACTGGTGAAAACTGATCAGGGGTTTTTTAATCTCAAGATGCTCAAGCAAGTGAGAGGAGTGGCGAGTGTCTTCGCAAAGGATAAGATCGCACTCTTTGAGTGTTTCAATAGCCCTAAGGGTAATATCCTTCAGATTGCCTATGGGTGTCGCTATCAGATAAAGCATTGAAGGAGGGTTGCCTTTGAGGTGTTTCTGATTAGGAAGAGCGCGTTCATCAGAGATGAAAGGCAGGTCATTAGGTGGTACCCAGATTCGAACTGGGGATGGAAGCTTTGCAGGCTTCTGCCTTACCACTTGGCTATACCACCGAAAAAGAAGGCACGTTTATAGCTGAAATTAATGTTGAGGGTCAAGGAAAAAGTCGATCGATCAAATGTGATTGACTATAATGATCTTGTGTTAAATTTCTGTGCGATGTTCGCAGGTTTCTGCCACAATGTGCTTGGACAAGGGTGTCCACTTTTTAACGGTTTGTGGGCGGTCTCAGGTGGTATTGTGTATATGCCGCGACTTCGTGCGGGAGCTCTTTTGCATGGCGCTTTGGCATGGATCTAAGGGGGAGTCGAGGATGGTTCCCTGCCTGCATATCTCTTTACCGAAAAGCAGTGATCGTCTATGCTATTTCTATCTTGGAGTGAAAAATATACCGAATGCGTCTCGAAATTTGGGGTTTTGTCTTTAAGAAAGCCTTGGGATTGAGGTTGTAAGTTGCCTTATATTTTTAATAATAGGTGGTTTGCGATCTGTCTATCACGAGAAATTACTCTCTATCCAAAATCAAATTTAGAGACGCATTCGGTATAAACGCAGTGCCGTAAACTCTGTTAACTAATGCGAACGGCAGAGCGTAAGTTTATTTTTTTACATGAATTCAAGTTGTGGCCAAGGCGCCAGGATTTAAACAACTATACACTGCCGGGTGCCGAAGGCTCGGTATTCTGTAAAGTTTTTCAAAAAATATACAAAAGTTGAAGCAATGACGCATCTGGATCATTTAGAAATAGAAGATAGAGAAAAACTTGCAGCAGAACAAGCTTGCCAAGCTAAAAAGCTTGACTCTTCGTCGCAAGAAGAGCTTAAAAGAGAGGAAAGTGCAACTGAATCTCACACGAAAGAGCAAGAAGAGTTAAACTCAGACCCTGAAGAATGTCCCATGAAAGAGCAAGAAGATCATCACAAGGCGGAAGGCGGTCAACTTTGCGAGGCTGCAAAGAAAGAGCAGGCAGCTTTAGCTTCTCTGGAATCACCCGATCAAAAGCTTCAGGTTATCATCGAGAAAATGGAAGCCGCCCTTTCTCAAGGGGGGACCCCCAATTTTAAGCTGTTCTGGGATCTTAGGAAGATTTGTCTCGAAATTTTTAAAGAAAATGTCACTCCGGCGCAGCGTGCGGTTTCCTGGGCAAGGTACAGGGAGTTATCCAAAGAGGCAAAGAAGCTGAAAGACCTTTTTGATGAGCAAAGTGCATTTGCGGTAGAGCAGATTGACATCGCTGTTAAAGCTCTGGAAGCAGATCTCGACACATTTGCAGAACATGTGGAAAAAACGGCAGAAGTTGATTTGGGAGCTATACCAAAGAGTTTTGAGTCCAAAAGGGATGCCTATGCCTCTATCCAGAAGAAGCTGTCACTGTTAAATGCGCATGCCGCCCGTGTTAATACGCTCCGGAAAGAGCTGATCAAAACTGAGATGAGGATCAAGCACAAAAATAACTTCTTTGAAAGACTCTCCAAAGTGGGGGATAAGATTTTCCCTCAGAGAAAAGAACTCATTAAGGAAGTGAGCGATAAGTTTGAGGAAGATGTGTCTGCTTTCGTGGATATGTTTTTCGGAGGCAAGAAAGAACACATTCCTACCTATTATCTCAGGGATGATATCAAGCACCTGCAAAACCTGGCTAAAATTCTCACTCTGAACTCTCAGGCTTTCTCCGAAACGCGCAATAAGCTGAGCCAGTGCTGGGATCATTTGAAAAAAATGGACAAGGACAGGAAGAAGGAAATTCAGTCCAAGCGGGAGTCTGTAAAGAAATCTACCGAAGAGTCGCTCAGCAAAATTGAAGCAATTTCTCTTACATTCAAAGAAAGCCAGATCTCTCCGGCCGAGTGCCTCGATAAGGCAGAAGAGGTGTTTAAAGAGCTTCGTTCTTTAGACCTCGGAAAAGACGAACTTAAAATGATCAAGGAAAAGCTCTCATCCCTTAAGAAAGAAGCTCAGGACAAAATCCGAGAGAAGCAAGATGAGAAGATGCGGCATGAAAGAGAGAAAGCTCTTAAGCATCAAGAAGCTGTTTCCGAAGTGGTCAAAGCTGTGCAGAATGCGTTTGAGACAAAAGAGACTCAAACTACGGAAGAGCTTAAGACTGCTGTCGAAATGTTAAAAGAACAAGTCAAGGATGTGATCGGTGCTTCTCAAAAAGAGGCCCAAGATGCCATGAAGAAGCTGAGAATGCTCGGCGACTACATCAGCGAAATGGAAGAAGATTCCCTCCTGCAGTTGTCTGGAGAGGGCGGCGATTCTTTAAAAGCGCTTCGCGAAGTCCTTGAACAGAAACGAAAAAGACGTTCTGAGATTAAGGCCGGAATGGAAAAGCTCCGTAAAGAAGCGGGCGTCTCCGGTTTCGATATCGAAAAAGCACTTGCCCAGCAAGAGCAGATTCATATCGAGAAAGAGCGTCTTGAAAAAGCGGACAGAGCTATCGAGGAGCTGGAAGAGAAGATCGAAGGTCTCAAAGCCAAACTTAGGCAAGACAAGGCTAAGTAGCGATTTCTCGGCTTGAGTGCGTTTCCAATCAGGGGGCAGGAGTGCTGAATGTTGTTTTTTGCGACTTAGACAAAACGCTAATCTCAAAAAACTGCAGCTTTGGGTTCGGAGTTTATCTCTTTAAAAGAGGAATTCTCACCCTGCCCAAAGCTTTTCTTTTAACTTTGCACTATGCCTCCTTTTCAATCGGCTTTCTTTCGGCCAGATCGCTCCATCAAAAAAGTTTTGCGCTGCTCTTCCGGGGTAAGCGTAAAATGCAGATTGTCAAACTGGCTGAGGACTATATAGAGACCGAGCTCCTGCAGCATGTTTTCCCTAGAGTCGTTGAAGTTTTAACGCGCCTGAAAGAAGAGGGCGGTACTCTGCACCTCTTGTCGACATCCCCTGATTTCTTAGTGGATATCTGTGCCCGTCGGTTAGGTTTCGATTCCAGCTTCGGAACAGAATTCCTTACCTCTGCCGATGGTGTATTTGAGAAAGTAGGAGAAGTGCTGGACGGTGAGCAGAAGGCGGAGAAGGCCGAAACAATCGCCTCGCGCGAGGCTTCCCCAAAGAAGACGTACGCTCTAAGCGACTCGCTCCACGATCTAAGCTTGCTCCGGGCCGTCAATCACCCAATCGCTGTCAATCCATCCTCCCGTTTACGTCGTGAGGCTCTGAAGCGGAGTTGGCAAATACTTGACCCATAAAGGGTTGATATTCTCTCTGTGCTTTAAAATTTTTTCTTTTCACGCATCTGAATCTGTTAATAGACTCGGATGGTTGGTGACTTGCAGTCTACCGATACCGAAGTATTCCTAACTAAAGGCCAAAATTTTGATAGGCTTTCGGTATAAATCGCTCTCTATTTCTTGTTTTTATTTTTCCGCCCCCTTAATTTTAGCACGATCAGCTATAGAATCAGGGAGGCTCCATGACTAATCCACGCTTCAAGGCTATTCTCAGGCATGGCGACATCATCGCCGCCACTAAAGAACTCCCTCCGGGACAACTTCCTTCCGAAAGTTTTGGTAAACGGGTTTTTAACCGTTCCGTCATGCAGAAAATGCTGCCGAAAGAGGTTTTTCAGAATGTCATCGCAGCCCAAGAGGGCCGCGAGAAAATTAAAAAGGAGTTCGCTGATACGATTGCAGTCGCGATGAAAGAGTGGGCCCTAAGTCATGGCGCGACCCATTTTTCCCACTGGTTTCAGCCCCTGACAGGACTTGGAGCGGAAAAGCATGATTCCTTCATCGAATGGGCCGAACCCGGCGTTGTCATCGAGAAGTTTTCGGCAAAACAGCTCATCCAGGGAGAGCCCGATGCCTCCTCCTTTCCAAGCGGAGGCTTGCGTACAACGTTTGAAGCAAGAGGATATACCGGTTGGGATCCGACATCCCCGGTTTTTCTTTGGAAAGCAGGGGACGGAATTACCTTGTCGATCCCTTCTGTCTTTTTTTCATGGACGGGCGCCGTCTTAGACAGCAAAATCCCGCTCCTGCGCTCTGATAGAAAAATTAACGATGCGGTGCTCAGGGTTTTGAAATTGACGGGAATTGAAGCGGGGTTTGTTTTTTCAACCCTTGGAATGGAGCAGGAATACTTCGTCATCGACAGGAACTTTCGCAACCTAAGGCCAGATCTAGTTTTGCTCGGCCGTACTGTTTTAGGGGCTCCTTCGCCCAAGGGACAGGAGCTTCAGGACCACTACTTCGGTGCTGTTAAGGACCGGATATTAAGGTTCATGCGTGATTTTGAGCAGGCCGCGTTCGAGCTCGGCATCCCCGTTAAAACTCGCCATAATGAGGTGGCTCCCGCGCAGCATGAAGTGGCGCCGGTATTTGAAAAAGCCTCTCTAGCCATCGATCATAATATCCTTCTTATGGAGATCATGCGGCAGGTGGCCACCAAGCACGGGCTTTGTTGCCTCCTGCACGAGAAGCCGTTCCATAATATCAACGGTTCCGGTAAGCACTGCAACTGGTCGCTCTCAACAGACACCGGAATCAACCTGCTGGATCCTACGGATACTCCGGAAAATAACCTGCACTTTCTGATCATTCTGACAGCTATTCTGCACGCTATCCACCGCCATGGAAAGTTGCTGAGAGCTGCTATCGGGTCGGTTTCAAACGACTTCCGCCTGGGCGGGCATGAAGCCCCCCCTGCGATTTTGTCCGCATATGTCGGCAGGGAACTGGAAGCTTTACTGAAAAATATTGAAGAGAAGGGGTGGCACAAAAGCTCTAAGGGAAGCGACAGCTACGATCTTGGCCTCCATGTGATACCGGAACTCAAGCAGGACAATACCGACCGCAACCGCACCTCTCCCTTCGCCTTTACAGGAAACAAATTTGAGTTCAGAGCGGTCGGCTCTTCGTTTAACGGTTCCCTGCCGATCACTGTCTTAAATGCCTGTGTCGCCGACAGCATCAATGAGATCATGGACGAGATCGAAAGAGGAAGCAGCAACAAGAGAAAACTCAATCCAAAGGAGCTGCTCGAGAGCGTGATGCCGGTGCTGCGAAAATACATCAAGGCATCAAAAGCCGTACGTTTTGAAGGAGATAATTATAGCCTCGCCTGGGCTAAGGAGGCTAAAAAACGGGGTTTGCCCAATATCGCCAAGTCCCTTTACGCCTTTGATGCGTTGACCGAAAAAGCAACGCAAAAAGCTTTCACAGATATTCTTCGCAAAGAAGAGCTTAATTCCCGCTACGAAATTCTGACGGAAATCTACGGGCACACCCTCAACATCGAAGCAAAAACAATTGTCGACCTTTTTGATACCGAAGTGCTGCCGGCAGTCTTTGCAACGATTAGGGATCTCGCCGAAGCCATTGAAGAGCAAAAAGATCTTCTCGGCAAGAAAGCGGCTTCCAGGCAAATGGCTAGGTTGAAAGAGATCCACGATCTTGTCGAGAAAGGAATCAATCTGGTCGACAGGATTAAGATCCTCCGGGAGGATGCCGATTCTCTTGCCGGCTTTGAAAGAAGTAAGGAGCTTTTGGAAGAGGTGTTCCCCCTTTGCCTTGAACTCCGAGGGATCTCCGATAGTTTGGAAGCTTTGGTGGATGACAGGCATTGGCGGCTGCCGAAGTACCGTGAAATTCTGTATATGGTGTAGAAAAGAGTGCGCGTTGGGGTATTTGGGGGATCGTTCGATCCCCCACATCTTGGACATTTATCGATCGCTGAAGAGGTGATGGAGCGTCTCAATCTTGATGAGGTGTGGTTTATTCCTGCCAATACCTCTCCCCACAAGTTAGACGCACCCCCTGTCGATCCAACACACAGGATGCGGATGCTCTCTTTGATGCTTGAAGGGAGGCGGGGATTCAAAGTCCTCGATATCGAACTGAAAAAGCAGCCGCCCTCTTATACGATCGATACGCTGAGACAGCTCAAGCAACACTATCCCCATTTTGATTTTTACCTCATCATGGGAGATGATGCGGTGCAGGGGTTTTTGAGATGGAAAGATCCCGAAGAGATTGTTAAGCTTGCCCGCCTCGCCATCGTCAGAAGAGGGGCGTTGGAAGATATCTCCTTTCTGCAATCTAGCCCGCAAGTTTTAGCCGCAGTTAAAAATGGATATTTAAAAACTTCCCTTTACCCGGCGTCGAGTACGAGTATTCGGAAGTTGGTTAGGGAAAAGGGAGATTTTTCCCGCTTCCTTACTCCGGAAGTATCAGAATATATACGCCATCACAACCTGTACTCCGGCATCGAGGTAAAGCCTCGGGATTGAACAGGCAGAGGGGCCTCATCTCTCAAATTCAGGGAGCGAATCTTACCGAGACCGTCCCGAAATTTGGCTCTTGGCAAAGAGAAAGTCTCTAAGATTGAAAGATTGTTTTTGCTGTTAGGAGACTCATACCCATTTAATCTTGGAGGCTTTCTCAAAGACCCCATGCCCAATTTTGAGACGTTTTCGGGATGTAATTTCAGTTTTAGTACAGGGGTTTAGACATGGATTTGGATGACTAAAAGGTGGGGGAGTGGTAATATTTTACTTAACTCCGAAGGGGATTTCCCACAGGAGCCGGGTTCTTTTGAAGATTCATTATGAAGGGCAAAAGGTGCATGGATTCAATTGAGTTTCTCAACTTGATCGCACAGACAGTATATGATAAAAAGGGCGCTAATATCTTAGGGTTAGATATTAGAGGACTCTCGTCTCTTACCGATTTTTTCATCATCGCAGAAGGGGGAGTGGATCGTCACGTCAAGGCCATTGCCAACACGGTCAGGGAAGAGGCGCTTAAAGTGGGTATCCATCCGATTATGGTCGAGGGGGAAGAATCTGGTGACTGGTGCGTGCTGGATTTTGGCGAGGTGATAGTTCATCTCTTCGTCCCCCAGCAGCGCCTGAAATATGCGCTGGAAGAGCTTTGGTCTGAAGGGAAAATCGTCGATCTTAAGATCGAATCGCTACCAAAAGTGTCTTAAAAAGTTGAGTGTTGGCACCAAGAGATCTCCCAGGATTAAATGCTCTTTTGTTGCTAAATAAATGCGATGCGGAGTTGATTCTTCTCTTCCGGACGCGAGGCTTTCTGAAGCGGAATTTTGAGACGGTTTCGGTTTAAATGAGTTTAAGAAGGTGTTTTTAGCCATGGGCAACGTTAAAAACACCCTCTAAAATTCATTTAATTAGAGGTATATAATGACAAAAAAAAGGATCGTCGTGACCGGACTAGGAGTAGTCTCATGTCATGGAAACGATACTGAGCAGTTCTATAACAGCCTGCTCGAAGGAAAGAGCGGGGTGAAGAAGATCTCAGGGTTTGATGCTTCTTCGTTTCCGACCCAGATTGCCGCAGAAATTACGGGATTTGATCCCGGCGACCTGATTGACAAAAAGCAGGCACGACGAATTGACAAATTCATTGCCTACGCGATTGTTGCCGGAAAAAAAGCACTCATGTCCGCTGGAATTTCCCACGAGAGGCTGGATCGCTTAGACAAAGAGAGGGCCGGCGTCATCATCGGCTCTGGAATGGGAGGAATGGAAAGGTTCCATGAAGGTGTCGATTCGCTGATCAATAGGGGCTGGAAGAGAGTATCGCCCTTCTTTATCCCGTATGTGATTACGAATATGGGTTCGGGGATGCTCGCCATTGACCTTGGGTTTATGGGTCCAAACTACTCCATTTCGACAGCTTGCGCGACCGGTAACCATTCCATCATCGCGGCGGCCAATCACATACGCAATGGCGAAGCGGATATCATGCTTGCCGGGGGCGCTGAAGCGGCGGTTTTGCCGATTTCTCTGGCTGGATTTTGCGCCTGTAAAGCGCTCTCTGAAAGAAACGATGAGCCGGAGAAGGCATCGCGCCCTTGGGACAAGGGGAGGGATGGCTTTGTCTTGGGCGAAGGTGCAGGAGTGCTTGTTCTGGAAAGTTTGGAGCATGCCCTGAAGAGGGGAGCGCCTATCCTGGCGGAATTCTTAGGGGGCGGGATGTCTTGTGACGCCCACCACATTACAGAACCGAAACCCGACGGGCTGGGAGTAAAGCACTGCATCCTCCATGCACTTAAAGAGGCTCACGTGACACCCGATGAGGTGGATTATATCAATGCCCATGGCACATCAACACCTCTTGGCGACATGGCTGAGATCGGGGCGATGAAGCGTATATTTACAAATCCCGGCAAAATAGCCGTCAACTCCACCAAATCCCTGATCGGCCACGCGCTTGGCGCGGCAGGAGGATTGGAGGCGGTGACGTCCGTTCTTGCTATCCACAAGAAAAAAATTCATCCTAGCTTGAATCTTGTCGATCCGGAAGATGGTATAGAATTCCATATTCCTAGAACTGCGGAAGAATGGGATGTAAATATCGCGCTCTCCAACTCCTTTGGATTTGGCGGGCATAACGCCTCGCTTGTCTTCGGGCGCTATCGCTAAGACACCCGGTTCCTTCCTCCGGTAGGAATCAATAGGCGAACAAGCGTGAATGGATTGGTTTTTGGGCAGCGTCGGCTCTAAGCTGAAGTTGTATGCTTCGTTCGCTGAATTGGCCTGTTTACCCGGAAATATTTTCAGCGTATTAATCCACTATGCTGAAATTTTTTTCCGGGTGTATGGGTCGCAATTCAGTAGCAAACTATCCATAACCTATAGTACTGGCTCTTAGAGACTGCCCGCAAACTCAAATCATGCGATTTTAGTTTGCGGGCAGTCTCTTATGCCTAACAAGCCGGTCATCCGGTAGCCAGGTTGTTTGCCGCACAATCAATCCTTTCTGCACTTGAGGGGGTTTTTGCCATTTGGAGTACCGATGAAAAGCCTCTTGTATATTACGCTATTCGCTCTCCCTTTTCTTTTAACCCTCCTTAACATCCAACTCCAAAAAAAGAGCGTTTCCAGGAACTATTTTCTAAACACTCTCCTCGTCTATTTTCTTTTTTTTCAGGTTGGCATTCAGGCGATCTGCACGGGATTAATCCAGATATTTTGGGGAGAGGGGGAGTGCCGGAGCATGGATAGATGCTGGAGCCCTTATCTTATGGAGGTGGGGATGATGAACCTCTCGTTTGGGGTCGGCGGGATTATGACGTATTGGCTGCGCGGATCTTTTTGGGTTGCCATTGGTGGAGGGTACGCTCTTTACCTCATTCTCTCGGTCATCGCCTATAGTGTCGAGGTGTTGGTGGTCAAAGGGGAAGGGCTCTTTTCCATGAGGCTGAAGGCAGTGTTGGATTTGGCTTCCGCATTCATATTGTTTTATCTAATTTTCAGAAGACCTGCTGAAAAGGGAGGATTGGGGAAATGAGGTCTGAGAGATCCTTTGGAATTATACCTGTTTTGATCATCCGAGAGAGAATCAAGATTCTCTTGGTGCACCACAAGTCGGGCGGACACTGGGCTTTCCCTAAGGGGCATGAGGAAGTGGGTGAAGACCCCAAAGCGACCGCGGAGCGCGAGCTAATGGAGGAAGCCGGCCTGTTCGTTAAGAAGTATCTTTCCGAGGAGATGTACCAAGAGAGCTATCTGATTCAAAAAAAAGGTGAACCTATCGAAAAATCCGTGGGCTATTTTTTAGCAGAAGTCGGTGGAGAAGTTAAACTTTGTGAGGATGAACTATTTGGTTATGTCTGGCTTGCGCCTGACGAGGTCGACGGGTTTCTCACCTATAAAGAAGCAAAAAGAGTGTGGGCCGGTGCCCTTAGCGCTCTTCAGAAAGTCCTTCCCTAGACCAGCCCATTTCTTAACTTGATCGCCTTCCAGGCGTCCTTGACTTCATAAAACTCTTCTAGCGAGCGCGCCATCAGGAACGGATTGGTCTTCGATTCCATATAGAGTGTGCTGCTTGGACGGCAGCCATAATCGTGCCCTGGCCAGACCGTGGCTTCAGGGGGGAGGAGATGCAGCATTTTTTGAAAGCTATCGTACTGTTTTTGAGCGCTTTCCTTGTCTTTGGTTCCTCCAATTTTTCCGACAAAAAGATGATCACCTGTGAGTAAGACGTTGTAGTGTGGAATGAAGTAGACCAGGTGATCTTCACTGTGGCCGGGTGTGTGGAGCGCCTGGAGGGTGAAATCACCGACTGCGATTTGAGTTAAGTCTTTGATTCCGATGTCTTTTTGAGAGTCTGATCCTTGCCAGGCAATAATTTCTGCGCCGGTCAGCCGTTTGGCGATGGTGTTACCGAAAGTGTGATCGTAGTGGCTGTGGGTGTTGATGATAAAGAGAACCTTAAGCTCTTGCGCTTCCGCACGTCTGACGATAAATTCCGGACGGAAGGAAGGATCGACAATCACCGCTTCCTTGGCTTTTCTGTCTCCGATCAGATATCCGAAATTGCGATCTCCTGCCGTATCGATCTGTTCAAAAATAAATTGCATGGCGACCTGGATGGATGAAACATTATCAATATTTTTTTTACGGAAAAATGAAGGTAAAGTCTATAACTAAAATTAAGCGGGAAAAGGAAGCTTTTCAGGGAAATTTTGATACAAGAGTCCATTCCAATAAAAAAATCAGTCAATTTACTGAGCCTCAGGGGACAAATTAAGCATTATTTTTCATTCAAAGCCCGGGAGCATTGGCTGAAAAATATTGCTTACCAAGAACTTGAAGCCAACCCTGCCAGTCTTTTCGGCCGGTGGCGGGCAGCAGAGTGAGCTTTTTCCGTTCTTAGAAAACTTGAAGAGAGAAGATTTGAAATCTAGAGAGGATGCATATGGAGCCGATCAATTCCTTCGCCGAGCTATACAGGGTATTAAAGGGGTACAAAGAGAATCCAAAGCTTTTGGCTTATCAGACTGATAGTGGCTTTGAGCCTGTCTCCAGCAGTGAAATGCTGGATTCGATCAAGTATTTTGCTCTGGGTTTAAAACAGTTAGGGATAAAAAAAGGGGATATGATCGGCATATTAGCCGGTTCGTCACCCAGATGGACCATAGCCGATATCGCGATAGCTATCTCAGGAGCCGTCTCGATTCCGCTTTTTGCCAATATTTCTCACGAGAATTACGAATTTGAAATGCGGCAGACGGAGATGAAGTACCTGATTGTCGCAGGTAAAGAGCAGTGGGAGATGTACGAAAAGCACAAAGAGCTGATCGAAACGACAATCAACCTCTATGACGAAGAAGTTCGTCATGAGGCGCATCGCTTCTCGGAAATCATTGAGCAGGGTAAGGCCCTCGAGGAAAAGCAGCCCCAGCTATTCGAGGAGATGCTGGATATGGTCAACCCCAACGATTTGGCCTCCATCGTCTACACAAGCGGATCGACAGGGATGCCCAAAGGGGCGATGCTGACCCAGAAAAATCTTCTGGCCCACGCGCATTTTGACCCCTTCTCCTTTGACAGGGATTCCGACCTCTACCTCAATATTTTGCCCCTTGCGCACATCTTTGGGAGAACTGTCAATTATATTGTTTTAGCCAAAGGCATCTCGACCTTTTACTTGCGGGATATCAAAACTGTGGGGAAAGTCTGCAAGGAGCTCCATCCGACGATGAGCGTGTTAGTGCCGCGCTTACTGGAAAAAATTTACGCCAAAATGCTTGCCAATGTTCAGAACGCGGGTTTTTTGAAGAGAACCTTGGGGCAGTGGGCTTTTGATCTTGCCAACAGTGAAGATGACAGCAGCCTCTATAAGCAGTTGATGCATCCTATCGCCGATAAAATTGTCTATTCGGCCCTAAGGGAGGCACTAGGAGGCAAGTTCCGCGTGATTTTGACAGGGGGCGCCGCACTAAACCCACACCTCTACCACTTCTTTTTAGACATCGGATTGCCTATCTACGAAGGGTGGGGAATGACGGAAGCGTGTCCTGTAGGGTTGAATCTTCCGGGCTATTTGAAAATCGGCTCGGTCGGCAAAAGCCTGCAGGGGATGGAAGTGAAGCTAAGTCCCGAAGGGGAGATCCTTGTGAAGGGGCCTTGCAAAATGCTGGGCTATTACAAAAATCCTGAAGCCACCAAGAGGGCGCTTGACAGCGAAGGCTGGTTACACACTGGTGACAAGGGGAAAATCGATGACGAGGGATTTGTCTATATTATCGGTCGGATGAAGGAGCTTTTCAAACTTTCAACCGGGAAATTCATCGCACCGGTTCCCATCGAGCAGATCTTGACAAAAGCTCCATTGATCGACATGGCGATGGTGGTAGCGGAAGGAAGAAGCTTTGCTACAGCGCTTCTTTTCCCCGACCATGAAGTGTTGAACGCTTTGAAGAAGGCTCATGGAAAGGAGAGTGCATCAGACGAGGAGTTTTTAAGCTCCGATTTTGTGAAGCAGGAGATGAAAAGGCTTCTTGAAGAGTTGAATAAACATGTCAACCACTGGGAAGAGGTGCGTGACTTTCGATTCATTACGCAACCGCCTGCCATCGAAACGGGAGAACTCACTCCGACGATGAAATTGAGAAGGGACTTTGTTAGCTTAAAATATAAAGATGCGATTGAAAGCATGTATCAGGTAGAGCCGGGAGCGGTAGACGGAGATTATGGAGGGTAACGATTTATGGAGCGTATAGCAGTAGTCGAGGGTGTGCGAACCCCCTTTTGCAAGGGGGGCGGAAAATTAAAGGACATGGAGGCCGACGATCTTGGGGCATTTGCCTTAAAGGAATTGATAGCGCGTTCGGGCATTGATCCGGCTCTTATAGATGAAGTGATTATAGGAAATGTCTTGCAGCCACCGCACGCAACCAACATTGCGCGGGTTATTTCAGTGAAAGCCGGTGTTCCCGAAAGCGTTCCTGCTTATACGGTGAACAGGAATTGTGCATCGGGAATGGAAGCGGCGGCATCGGCATATCAAAAGATGCAGCTGGATATGGGATCTATTTTTGTGGCGGGCGGCGTTGAGTCGATGAGCAACTTTCCGGTACTCATCTCCAAGCAGTACCGCGACTGGCTTTCGGCTCTTGGCAAAGCCAGGACAATTAAAGATAAGCTGCTTCTGCTCCTAAAATTCAGGCCCCATTTCCTGGCTCCCGATACACCCAAGATCGCCGATCCTTTGTGCAGCATGACGATGGGTGAGACGGCCGAATTGTTATCTCGCGATTTCAAGGTCACCAGAAAGGAGCAGGATGAGTTTGCTTTGATGAGTCATCAAAGGGCCTCGGAGGCTAGGAAAGCCGGAAAATTTAAGGACGAGATCGTTCCGATCCCTCTGCCTCCCAAGTTTGATAAGATGTTGGATCAAGATGATGGCGTCCGGGAAGGCCAGACTCTGGCCGATCTGGAAAAACTCAAACCTGCCTTTAATAAGCTGACCGGATCCGTCACTGCCGGCACGTCAAGCCAGGTGACCGATGGCGCTGCCATGCTTTTGCTCTGTAAGGAATCTGAGTTGCAAAAGTTGGGTAGGAAACCTCTCGGTTACATTAGCTGCTTTACGGAAGTAGGACTGGATCCAAGAAGGATGGGGCTCGGTCCCGCCTTTGCAATCGCCAAACTTCTTAAGAATTCAGGAAGGCGTCTTGAAGAGTTTGACCTGATCGAAATCAATGAAGCTTTTGCAGCCCAGGTCGTCGCCGTTGAGAAGGCGCTTGCGTCAGAGGAATTTGCCAGAAAGCAGCTTAAACAGGATAAGGCTGTCGGCGTCATCGACAGGTCACGTCTGAACGTCAATGGTGGGGCTGTGGCGATCGGTCACCCCTTGGGAGCTTCCGGGGCTAGGTTGATCATCACCTTACTTAGGGAACTTAAGCGCCAAAACAAAAAGCTGGGACTTGCCTCTCTCTGCATTGGCGGGGGACAGGGACAGGCTTGCATTCTGGAGGTTGAATAATGGGAAAGTATTTTGAAAAGTCCGTGAAAGCGGACGTGGCGACGCTTTGGTTCGACTACCCGGGAGAAAAGGTCAATAAAATCTCCCCTGAGGTGCTGGAGGAGCTTGACACACTGATCGGAGAGTGTTCCGGAGAGAAGTTGAAAGCCCTCGTTATCCGGAGCAAAAAGGAGGATATTTTTATCGCCGGGGCCGACCTGAAAACCTTCGAGGCGGCTTTTGGAAAAATGGAGATTGCAGAAAACCTCATTGAGAGAGGACACGCTGTTTTCAACAAGTTGGAGGCACTCCCTTTTCCCACAGTAGCCGTGATCGACGGCGTTACTTTAGGGGGAGGCACGGAGCTTGCGCTCGCCTGCACTTTCCGTATCGCAACCGATAATCCCAAGGTGCAGATCGGACTGCCGGAAGTCAATCTGGGCATATTCCCAGGCTGGGGAGGAACACAGCGTCTACCGCGCATTATAGGGCTTGAGCAAGGGGTGATGATGATCATCACCGGAAGATCTGTCGATGCCAAGAAGGCTTTTAAGCTGAAGCTTGTCGACAGCCTTGTTCCCAAAGAGTTCCTGGATGAGTATTTAAACCGGTTTGTCGAAAAGGTATCTGCGAAAAAGGGCAGGGATGACATTTTATCTAAGAGGGGAGCGACAACTTTCCGTAGCTTTTTGCTGGAAAAAAACCCCTTCGGCAGGGTCTTTTTCTTTGATCAGGCTAAAAAGGGGATCATGGAGAAGACCAAAGGGTTCTATCCGGCCCCTCTGATCGCTCTTGACCTGATGAAGAAAACGGCGACAGTGCCTTTAAAAAGAGGGCTGGAAGAGGAAGTTCGCACCTTCAAAGCGTCACTGAGAGATAATCAGCAGATTGCTAAAAACCTGATCGACATCTTTTTTGCCCAAGAAGAGATCAAGAAGAATGCGGGGGCCTACGAAAAAGTTGAGGCAATGCCCATTAAAAGAGCCGGTCTTATCGGTGCAGGGACAATGGGGGCAGGAATTGCTTATGTCATCACTAAAAAGGATATTCCGGTCAGATTCCGCGAGATCAACCTGGAGGCGATGGGAAAAGGCTACGCCCATGTTTCTCAGCTGATCCACAAGGAAGTGAAAAAAAAGAAGCTGACGAAAGAGTTGGGGGTGCGCCAGTTTCATCATGTATCGGGCGGGTTGGATCTGTCAGGATTTAACCAGGTGGATATTGTCATCGAAGCGGCCCTCGAAAACATCGACATCAAAAAGAAAATTTATGCCGAGCTGGAGAGTGTGCTAAGGCCCGATGCGATCATCGCAACAAATACCTCTACCCTGATGATCGATAAGCTGGCCGAAGGGATGCGCCACCCGGAGCGGCTTATCGGCATGCACTTTTTCAATCCTCCTGAAAAGATGCCGCTGGTCGAGATTATTAAAGGCGAAAAAACGGCTCCCGTTGTTGTCTCGCCGGCCGTTGAATTTTGCAAGAAACTGGGGAAAACTCCGCTTGTGGTGAAAGACTGCCCCGGTTTCTTGGTCAACCGCATATTCGCCGCTGCCGCCAACGAAGCCGGATGGCTTTTGCAGGAAGGGGTTCCGATGAAGGAAATCGAAGAGGCAATTCTCTCCTTCGGCATGCCGATGGGCCCATTCACCCTCGCCGATGAAGTGGGCAATGACATTGCCTACAAAGCCTTCCATGTCATTGAAAATGCCTACGGTGAACGGATGAAGCAGCCGCAGATGGCGCAGCTCATGGATGAGAATAAGCTCCTTGGCAAGAAAACGGGCGAGGGCTACTACATCTGGACCAATGGCAGCGGCAAGAAGGAAAACCCCAAAGTGCAGGAACTTCTTGTCAAAGCGGGGGGTAAAAAAAGAGAGTCGAGCAAGAAAGAGATCGAGGAGCGCTTTGTGTTAGCCATGGTTAACGAGGCCTCGCGCTGTCTGGAAGAGGGAATTGTTCCCTCCAGCAGGCATCTCGATATGGCCCTGCTCTACGGAATCGGTTTTCCTCCTTTCCGTGGGGGGCTTTTAAAATATGCCGACACAATAGGCTCGAAAGAGATTGTCGACAAGCTGCGGCGTTTCGAGATAGATCTCGGACGGCGATTTCAGCCAAGTCCCCTCCTTTCGGAAATGGCAAAATCAGGCAAGGGTTTCTACAGCCCTTAAAAGGTTGGATAGAAGGGGCGGAACCCTGCCCCCTTCTATCTTCTGTCTAAAACAGCCATCGTCAGGCGGCTGAAGGAAACGAGTTCGTCTTGTTCGTTGTGAATTTGGATCTGCCAAACCTGGACGGTGCCGCCCAAATGAAGCGGCTTGGCCGTTGCTGTCACCAGGCCATCGCGTGCCATTTTGAGGTGGCTGGTGTTTAAGTCGAGGCCGACTGCAAATTTTTTTTCGCGGTCTACGGTGTAGTTTGCGGCGATGCTGCCGACAGATTCGGCAAGGCTGGCTGATGCGCCCCCATGCATGATGCCATAGGGCTGTTTGGTGAAGTCGACAACCGGCATTGTTCCCCTTAAAAAATCGTCTCCTACCTCCGTGAGTAAGATGGAGAGGTGGCCTACCATCGTGTTTTTATAGGATCGGTTGAGCTCTTCCAGGTCAATTTTCGATTTCCAAATCATGCTATCTCTGTGGTGTTGAATCAAGGCGCGTCACCAATTAATGAATGACTTAATTCAACAACAAGTCCGCATTTAGATCTATACCGAAACAACTTGAAGAATTGGTCTTTGGCTTCGTCGGGTTTATACCGAAATTGTCTCAAAATTTGGGATGTGGGCTTTGAGAAAGCCTCGGGATTGAATGATCGCAAGTCACCTCATATTTCTAATATTAGATGACTTTGTATCTTTCAATCGCGAGAGGCTTTCTCTTTGCCAAAACCAATTTTTGAGGGAATTGCGGTATATCACCTTGTGAAGCAGCAAAGCATGCTGATTTGAGTTTTGAGCGAGGCTCTTAAGCGTTTTGGGATACTTCCCATTCATCTTGAGGGGCAGGGCTTTTCTTTTCGATCTGGCTACCCATTCTTAGAGCCAGGTACAGCCAGATGAGGCCTGCGGCAACAAAGACTGTAGCAAAGAGATAGACACGTACCGAAAGGGTTAGCGAAGACCCCATAAACGATGCGACTGTTGCTAAAACCAGTCCGATCTTGGCGTAGACGAGATCGACCCAAAGCTTGGCGGTGAACCGCTTTTTTGGTTCATAGAGCATGAAAATCATCTCTTTCAGGCAGAGCAAAATCGGATAGGATACGGCGGTGAAAAAAATCTGGTAGCCCGAACCGACCGCAGCGCTCTCAAAAAAAGCCTGAATAGATCCTAGCTCCCGGAGGGAGTGGGAGAAATGGGGGTTGCTGAACAGGTTAAAAAAGATCAAGCTGAACCCGATGATGAGCGAGACAAATACGACACCGGAAAAGATGTTTTTCCAAGCCCGGCCGCCTCTTTTTTCCAGGGCGATCAAGACAAAGAGCAGGAACACAACATCGAGCAGCATACCGAGTGAGCGCAGGCCTTCGAAGGCGGTCAAAAAGTGTGTGTACTCCTGCGGTGCCGGATATTCCAGGGATCCCTTGGAGAACCAAACCGATTTATTCAGCTGATAGATGAAAGCGGTCGCCAAAACGAGCCCTCCCTGCCAAAAGAGACCTCGTGGGAGAGTCGTTTTGCCAGTTTCCTTGCTTTCATGCGACAGCTCTTCCGCACGGCTCCTCCAGAGCCATTCGAATAGTCCGAGAGAGAGAAGAGAGAGCACCACGGTTGCGACTCCCGCGAAAAAGATTTCCTCATCAGTCGGCAGCGGAGCTTGAATTTGCCTTGCCGGGACAAAAAGGATCGGAATGATGATACCGGCAATTGCGAAGAGCGGATAGGCTAAAAATGCCTCTTTTAGGCTGATGAACCGGTTCATGAAGCTGTAGAGAAAAAGGATGATCGTCGAAGGCCAGTATGACAGCGTCAGATAGAAGCTGACGGGGATCCAAGAGAGTGTTTTGTCAGCGATCCTCTCTCCCGCTTTGGGGCTATGTAGGTAGAGCGGGATGAGGTAGAAAAAGTAGAGAATGGCGCCCGTAAGAGCAATTCCAAACATGATCCTGGTGACATTCTGCAGGTCAAAGCGTGTACTCAGCATGATCAGCACGATTGTCGCAAATGAAGAGAAGAGCAGGCGGCCCCATCCCTTGCACCAAAGCAGCAGATCCGGGGAGGAGTTTTCGCAGAGGTAGAGGATCGATTCGGGCATGCCCAAGGTAAGGATATTCATCGTCAGAGCGGCAAGCAGCGCTCCCGCGAGGGGAAAATAAAATGTCTTTATCGAGAAAGTCATTGTTTTTCGGGGTTAATTGTAAGTCAAATAAAATATTTTACCACAACTCTATTAATTGTTCAATTCTCAAAAACGATACTTTCCTTTTCTTTGCTTTTTATGTACTGAAAGAAGGTGAGTGTAATTTATTGTGGATAAATTATCTATACAATAGAATGTGCGGTTAAAAAAACACTTTGCTGATAGGAGCAATATGAGTACAGACACAAGAATATCGCCTGCCGTATCACCAAGAGAAACCCATGGACTCCCCGAATTAACTTCGGAACATGCCTTCGTTCCCGAGGGTACAATCGCGGCAATAACCACCGCATCCGAAGTTCTTGGCGCTCCAAATCAGACTTCCACAGCAAATCTGTCCGGCCGAGTTGATACGGTCGAGGATTGGAGTGCTCTTACCCCTCTTTTCGGAGATATCTCCTCTGATTCTGATAATGAGGAAGTACCGGTGAAGACTTTAAAAGAATCGATAGCTTCTCAAAAGAAATCGAAAAGAGTTTCATTCCCTGAACCCAAATCCACCGCGCCTACAGCGACCCGGGTGAGGGCAGGATCCGACTCCACCAAGCCAACTGACTTTACTCCTCCTTCAAAAACAGCAGATCAGGAGTCTAAAAAGACAGAGAAATCGAAATTGGGTACGGACGAAATCGAGATCACCAGCTCCTTTGATGTCGAGGTAGAACCTGAGTCTCTCTCCGGTGAATTGAAACTGGAGAAGAAATCTTCCGGTAAAACAACGAGCAAGTCCGATACCGTTAGCGTTTCGGAAGAGGATTCAGTTGAATTGACCGCCTCATTAACAATTCCTGTCGCTGCGAAGAAAGAGGAAAAGAAAACCGATAAGTTGGTTGTCGCCGAAGAATCCTCCGGTGCGACTAAATCATCGACCGATGCCTTGGCAGGATTGGAACCTGCAAAAATCGAAGAGCATGGTGCTTTGTCCGGTTCTGACGATGAGCTGGATGAAACCCCGGAAATCGAGTTGACAGCCAGCACGAAAGCCCTAGACAAAACTGCTGCAAGCACTACTGAATCGACGAAGAAGATAGAGACCCCAAAATCGTCATCAGCTTCGGCTACCGATGAAGAATTGGTTGAAGAGGGCGGCAGCGAACATGATGCGGAGAAGGTGGATTCCAAGTCCACTACCAATTCAGCCAAATTGGCCAAAACGCCGGATTCAACATCTTCGGAAGATTCGGATTCAGAAGAAAACATCACGACCTCTGCCCCTCATGGCAAAAATGCGAAGAGTTCGCTTTCTGAGACAGAAGATGACTCAGATGT
The DNA here is from genome assembly GCF_900000175.1 of Estrella lausannensis. NCBI lineage: Bacteria > Pseudomonadati > Chlamydiota > Chlamydiia > Parachlamydiales > Candidatus Criblamydiaceae > Estrella > Estrella lausannensis. The sequence goes on along the minus strand of NZ_CWGJ01000012.1, from coordinate 200,464 downwards.
TGACAGCGACGATGTTGATGATGTCGATGGCACCGATTCGACAGATGGGACTGATGAAATCGAATCGCCAAAGGCAGGCAAAGGTGCTGACGATGCCGCACAGGAGAAGGTATCGCTCATTGGAACGATCAGCTCTGTTGCTTTAATCGTCTTGGGCATCCTCGGCACAGTCTTTGCCGGTGTTGCTTATGCGACTAGCACGGCTATCTTAGGAACAATCTTCTGGACTGTTCTTGTATCCGGCGGGATCTCGGCGCTTGCTTTTGCAGGTGGAGGGTATCTTCTCTACAGAAACGTTTTCCAAAAGAACTAGTTTCTTTAGCTGATAGGGCGCCGCTTTGTAAAACAAGCGGCGCCTTTTTTTTTGTCTTCATGTCTTACTTAACGACTGTCCACAAACTGAATTTGGCTATATCCCAAATCTAGTTAAGCTTTCGGTAAATAGTAATCAACTATCCGAAAAGTTCCTCGAGTGCAGGACCTGCAAGCGACTCTTACCTCACAGCAAATCCTATAGTATTCCCAGAATACCCCACCAGATAGCGCCGAGGCCCATCCAGATGGCAAGATTGACGACGCTGGCGATGATTCCTGCTCTCCACCATGCTTTAACATCGACAAAACCTGCTCCGAAAAGCAGCGCTGCAGGTCCCGAGGTGTAGTGTGTCAGGGCGCCGAAGAGGCTGCTGAAAAAGCCCAGAACGAGCGCGGCAAAAAGCGGGGGAGTCCCGATGGTCAGTGCAATGCTTAGGAAAGTGGCGTAAAGCGCCGTCACATGGGCCAGGTTGCTTGCGAAGAAGTAGTGGGTATAGAAGTAGGACAGTGAAAGGAATAAAAATCCCATTTTCCAGTCATAGCCGATGACCAGGTGCGACAGCTTTTCTCCCATCCAATCGGTAAATCCCTGCTTGGAAAGCTGGGAGGCAAGCATTAAAATGGTGGCAAACCAGACGAGAGTTTCCCAGGCGCTTGACTCTTTTTTTACGTCATCCCAGGTGAGTACCCGTGTTAAAAGCAACAGGGCGACACCCGTTAGAGCGGAAGCAGCAGGCTTGATACCGATCTCTTTGGCAAAAGCCCAAAGAATAATGGTCGATATGAAAACCCCGAGCATTGTCCACTCATCTCTTTTCATGCGCCCGATTGCTTTCAGTTTCTCTCGGGCCAAAGCAGGGGCGTTTTTTGAATCCTGGATCTCAGGAGGCATCAGCAGATACATCAGAAAGGGGCAAACAGCCAGTGAAACGAGTCCGGGAACGGCGGCCGCTATCGCCCATCCGCTCCAAGTGATTTCAACTCCAAAATCACGTGACAGGTCGGCAATCAGGGGGTTGGCCGACATGCTTGTTAAAAACATGGCTGATGTGATGCAAGAGCCCTGAATGGCAACTTGAGTCAGATAGGCTCCGATGCGCTTTGAGGAAGGGTCCTTTGGTTTGCTATGAAAAATCTCTGCGAGAGACTCCAATATCGGAAGAACGACGCCTCCGGTGCGGGCCGTGTTGGACGGAATGGCAGGCGCGAGGACAAGATCGGTTGCCAAGATGCCGAAGCCGAGTCCAATCGGGTGCCCCCCCAGGAGAGACATGAAGAGGTAGCTGATGCGCTGACCAAGACCGGTCTTGATGAATCCGCGGGCGATGAAATAGGCAAGTACGATCAGCCAGGCAGACTCCGAGCTGAAGCCCGAGAAGGCCGATTCAAAAGAGAGTGTTTTAGTGACGATCAAGCTCGAGAGGCTGAGCAGGGCGATGCAGCCCATGGGCAAAGGCTGCAGGATGACTCCAACGATGGTGGCGACAAAGACGGCGAATAAGCGCCACGTTTCTAACGCGAGTCCGTCGGGAACTGGAAAAAGGGCAATGGCGATTCCTAGCGCGAAGATAAATAAGAGTTGAGCAATGTTCATATAGTTGCCTTTTGGAGAAGTTATAGGCTTGTTTAATTTTAAGGGCCTGTCCTAAAACTCAAATCAGTATGCTTTGCTGCCGAATTAGGTTATAAGCTCCTAAAAAACTTTCACCATATTGGATTAATATGCTGAAATTTTTTTCGAAGCTTATAACCTAATTCGGCAAACAAATCATACGATTTCATTTTAGGACAGGCTCTAAGAGCCTGTTAACGGATTTGGATTCTGTCGATTTCGGTAATTTGCATCGAATCGGCGGCAAGGGAGCCGCCTTTTAAAGTGATCGTCCTCGAACACTCGTTAGCAAGCTTGGTGCTGTGGGTCACTATGATGCAGGCTTTGCCTTGTGCGGCGAAATTGAAGAGCATACGGTGTATGGCTGCAGAAGTCTCTTCATCTAAGTTGCCGGTGGGTTCATCCGCGAGGATGATCGAGGGGTTGTTTAGGAAGGCGCGGGCAATAGCGACACGCTGCTTTTCACCTCCCGATAGGAGCTTTGCGCTGTAGTCCTTTCGCTCGGTAAGCCCGACAAGTTCAAGAAGCTCTTCCGCCCTTTTGTAGGCATCTGTCCCGCGGCCAGTCGCCACTCGTGCAATGGCGGCGGGAAAAAGGATGTTTTCCATGACTGTATAATCTTCAAGAAGATGGAACGACTGAAAGACAAAGCCCAGCTTTTGGCCTCGGATGCGCGATACATTCATCAACGAAACCGCTTCGTCGTCGATGAAAAGGGAGCCTGAGGTGGGTTTTTCGAGAGTGCCTAAGATATTCAGTAAAGTGCTTTTGCCCTCTCCTGACTTTCCCACGATCGCTATGGTCTCACCTGGATAGACTTCAAGGTTGATTCCTTTTAAAACTTCCAGACGTCTTGGCTTCGCAAAGGTTTTGTGGATCTCGCAGGCTTTTAGCAGCGGTGTTTGTATGCTCATGCAGTTACTCCGCCTTGAGGATTTCCGACGGTTTAAGCAGGCAGGCCTTGCAGGCGGGAACGGTGCCTGCGATCAGCGAGATAAAGGCTGTGGAGAAAACGACAAAGAGAAGAGCTTCAACACTGAGTTCACTGGGCAGTGCTTCTCCGTAGATTTGAGGGTTGAACATCTCATACCCCTGCATTCTTGTGATCAGGGCAATCAGGGAATCGAGATTGTTCAATGTCAGGATGGCAAGTGAGATGCCGATTATCGAGCCGCTGATCCCCAGAAAAATTCCTGTCGCACCGAAGATGGAGGCTATGCTTAAAGATGTCGCTCCCATGGATCTCAAGATACCGATCTCTGTCTTTTTGTCGTTGACCAAGATGATCAGCATGGAGACGATATTGGAGCAGGCCACAATTAATATGATCACTGCAAGCATGGTGAATAAATTTTTTTCACTCTGGAGCTGCAGGATAATGTCTTTGGCGTAGTCATATTCTTTATAGGTCTCGACCCGGAAATAGGGGGTGATGCCCTGGGCCTGAAATCGGGCTAAGATTTCTTCTTTGACGTGATCTGCTACTGCGATGTCGGTTAAGTTGACCCCGATGCCGGTCGCCTCGTGCCGCATATCATCGGGCACGCTTGCCTGAAGCAGGGAGACGACTTCTTTGCGGGTTAAGATGAAGCGCCCGCCTAGCGGGATGATTCCCGGATCGTAAAAGCCGGCCACGATCACAGGCATTTTTAGCTCGCGCGGTCCGTCGGCACTGGGGGCAAAGTAGTTTAGGTGGCCCCTGTCGCCCATTCGGACGCCGCTTTCCTTAAAAATTTTAGGTACTAGTATGGCCTCGGGCGCTCTTTCTCCGTAGGTTGCCAGGCTGTCCCTTAAGATGGAGTGTTCTTTGGAGAGTTCGAAAAAGAAGGGATTGGCCAGGGTACCTGAAGTGCCGGATTTTTGCTTTTCTAAGAGCTCTTCCCAGCTGCTCAAGCGCTTTTCGATAAGCGGCTGGTTCGCGTGCAGCCATGCACCGTCTGGTGTTTCAAAACCGTAGGAGAAAGAGGTCATCAGGGCTCTGATGTCATCTTCTTTGGGCTTAAGAATGACCTGGGTGTTTTCTACGCCGCTCCCTTCAAGAGAGCCGACATAGACGTTTTGATTGAGAAAAGCAACCGTATCCTCGTCTTCGCTAGCTCCCCTCCGAAACATCTTCAGGGACATTGCTGAGACAGCTTTTTGATACTCATAGGGCGTGGCTTCCCGAACTTTGTCGATTTCCCGGAAGGCGATTTGGATGAGATCTTTTAACGAGCCGGAGGCATCGAGGTCTGGTTTGGGGAAGTGGGCGGGGATCTCCTGATCCCATTCGGGGTCGTAGGGATCTGCCTTCTCAGCGATCAGCTTTTCTCCTAGCGTCTTGGGTGCGTAGTTTGAACCGGAGCTGATGGAGTCGGCCAGGTAATAGTAACTTTGATAGTAGGCGTCTGTGGGGACTACTCTTACAGGGGCAGAGAGGGTGATCAGTTTGGCGACCCAACCTTTTTCCAGCCCCCAGGATATAGATAGAAAGACGACGACAAGCCATACGACAAGAGAGATCACCAGCACTGATATCATGCTGATAATGGACACCGAGAGCTGTCTGATATCCGGTTTGATGTATTTCAGGGCAACCGACAGCTCAAAGAAGCGCATGGTCTGCTTATTTTGTCTCTTTAAATTCTACGTGTTCCCTAACGATAGGATCGTACTTCTTTAGAGTCAAGCGATCCGGTGTTTGGGTTTTGTTTTTCATTGTGTAATAGTGGAAGTTGCTCTTGGAGCTTTTCAGTTTAATTTTTTCTCTTTTGCTTGCCATACTGGTTTTACCGCTTAGTCTTTAATAGGTTCAAGTAGTGGTTTTCTAAAAATTTTAGCCCATCATACCCGCTTTGCTGCTTAAGTTGCAAGGTGAAAAGCAAGGCGCGAGACAGGCTCTAGGTGGAACGGATCTCCCTGCTTCTTTCTTTGCCACTGATGATAGGCCAGCCCGGCGATCATGGCGGCGTTGTCCAGTGTAAGGGCCGCAGGGGGGAAAATAAGGTTGTAATGGGGCATTTTGGCGGTCAAGTAATTGCGGAGCGCTAAGTTATTGGTGACTCCTCCGCCAAAAAGAAGGGTTGAAGCGCCGTAATCCTCGGCGGCCTTCTGGACTTTTTGCCGGATGTCTTCAAAGACGACCCTCTGGAAAGAGGCTGCGACATTCTGCTTCTCTTTCAGCGTCAGCATCTCCGCGATACCGGACTTGTTTTGTCCCTTTAATGTGTAGAGAACTCCCGTTTTGAGGCCGGAGAGTGAAAAATCGAAAGGTTTGTCTTTGACTCTGCCGATTTTAAGGGGGTAGGCGTTGGGATCTCCTTCTTCGGCCAGTTTTTCAATCAATGGCCCGCCGGGGTAGGGCAATCCCATCATTTTGGCGACCTTGTCGAAGGCTTCTCCTACCGCATCATCTTGCGTCTCGCCAATTAGCCGGTAACGGCCGATCTCTTCCATTAAGAGGATCGATGTATGGCCTCCGGACAGAACGACGCCGATGCAGGGGAACTTTGGGTTTGCATTCCCCATCAGTGCAGCGTAGAGGTGTGCTTCCACATGATTGACGCCGATGAAGGGGATTCCGGTGGCTAAAGAAAGCGCCTTGGCGCAGCTCAGGCCGATCATGATGGCGCCGATCAGTCCGGGCGCAAAAGAGGCGGCGATCAGGTCGATCCCATCCAGGGTCGTTCCCGCTTCGGAGAGCGCTTTTTTGATCACGGGCAGCATCACTTCGATGTGCCTCCTGCAGGCAAGCTCAGGAACTACTCCGCCGAAACGCTCGTGTAGATCCTGCTGTGAGGCGACGATATTGGACAGGATGTCCGATCCATTCTCGACGACGGCCGCCGCTGTTTCATCGCAAGTACTTTCAATCCCAAGGATTCGCATATCGGGGTACACATAATTGGTTTAAAAAGAGAAGTTTACATTATTTGAGGGAAGATTGGAAGGAAATTTGTACCGCCAGGAATTGAAAATTCCTGAATTTTTAGATTCAGGCGTGAAGGAAGGGTAGCAGACGAAATACCCTGTGCCTCACGAGCCTGTAGCAAAAGTTGAAGAATGTATGCTTTGCGGCTGAACTGGCCGATATGCCAAAAGCATCTTTAAATCCCAAATGTTGAGACGCTTTCGGTATGTCGGCCAATTCAGCAAGCCAATCATATGATTTCAGTTAAATTACAGGCACCAAGCGGGGCTTATAGTTTAACTTCCACGATCTTCCAGCTTTCGATGATCGCAGCCTCTTCGGCGCTGCCCTGTCCGAAGAGCTTTTGGGCGGTGGCTATGGTTTTATCAGCAATCCCCCCAAACGTTTCATCAAATTTGATGAGGGGCATCGTTTCAAAATAAACCCTGCCCGCCTTCTCCCAGGAGTTTCCCCCCAGTTTCATGGAGGCATGCCAGAACGCTTTGTTGACAATACCCGAAGAGTCGTGTGGATCGACTTCGTCGGTTTGGGCGCGCGTCAGATAATCGGAGTAGCGCCACACCTGGCTGTCGGTACCGAGATAGGGGTGGTCTACAAATCCCGTACCTGGATTTGCCATAGAGCGGAGGGCGTATTTTTTACCTTTGTACTCGGCGATGATTTCGGAGCCGATCAGCCAGTCTGACTGGGCGGATGTGAGGCCAAGAGCGTTTTGCTTAATTTGGATGCCTAATATGTCTGATAAACCCTCGTTGATGCCTCCCGCTTCCTTTTCGTAGTCGACACCCGTGGGTTTTCCATCGCGGCTGACGGCGATGCCGCAGCGCTCTTGCGTCACACCATGGCCCATCTCATGTCCTGCGACGTCAATCGATTTGGTAAACCGGTTGAAAAACTTTCCGTCGCCGTCTCCGTAAACCATCTCATCGCCATCCCAGAAAGCGTTGCAGTAGTTGCGGTCGTAGTGGACTGTGGAATAGAGCGGCATTTTATGGTTGTCGACCGATCTCCAGTTGTAGCGCTTTTTTAAAAAATCATAGGTAGCCTTGGAGCCGTCATACGCTTCGTTTACACTCTTATCGGAGGAGACTGTAGAGCTGCTGCGCATCAATTTCAAACGCAGTCTTTCCGTATTTCTGGCGGAGTATACCTTGACGGTCTGGCCATCGGGGAGCAGCGAGGGAACATCTCTCGATGCTTGCCTGATTGTCCTTTGGGCGCGCGTATGGCCTTGTTGGTGCGTCTGGCGGCTCAAATCATCGGCGATGTGGGTGTGGCCTTTGTGCTCATAGTAGTTTTTAACTTTATCAATAAGCTCCGCCGGGATGATACCGTGGCTTGGCTGGTGGTGGTAGGCGACGGTGGTATCAGTTGAAACTGAGGGTGCGACAGACGACAAAGACATAGGCTCCTCCTGCATGTTGTAGTGCGTTGAAGAGACCTTCCCGATTCTCCTTCATTGAAGCGGGAGAGGGAGATCATGACACCCTCACTTTAAATAAAAAAAATATTTACATTAAGGAATTGTTAAGGAGGGCAGGTCACGAATCTATCCTCCTCTGTTTTTGAAAGTTGGAATCACTCTGAAAACCCTAAGTTTTCAGGGCAAACCGGGGAGGGGATTGTCGATCGATTGAAATCCACCCGCCGGCAGGCAATTTCGATTCTGCGAGAGGGTCGTCCCCCTCAGCATGTGAACTGAGGTCAACCCCATGTCGAATGAGCGCTTAGGATTTACAATTTGAGATGTTCTATAAATAGTAAAAATTTTTATAGTCAGTCATCTTATCAGTACAGAAAAAAGCATTCATGTATCGCATCTCGCTCGCTTTCTTATCACTGCCCCTGACGGGGCTGATGCTCTCAGGCTGCAGCGCCTTTGAGGATTCAAGCCTTTGCCGCTATACATCGCCTTGCTACAACAAAAGCTGGAAAGGGGGAGTGGCGCCTCCTTCAGTGGCTCTCCGAGCCGATGAGCAAACTGCCCGTGGGATCCCGGACAGCTCGAAGCAGCTGGAAGCGGCAGAAATTGTAGACATTGCCCTCAGCAATAACCCCAGTACGCAAATCACATGGTTTCAGGCGCGGTCTAACGCTTTTCTCTATCAGAGCGCAAAGGGGGCCCTATACCCACAACTCAATTTGCAAGAGAGGCTCAACTATTCACATTTCATCAGCGGCTCGACCGGTGGAGGAGGTGAAGTTGATGTCGAAGGGGGTGTAGGGATTGGAGGATCCGGCAATAGCGAGGAGACACAGCTCATTACAGACCTTACCCTGTCATATCTCCTGCTCGACTTCGGGGGGCGGAGCGCCGCGATAGAAGTTGCCAAGCAGGGGTTGATAGCATCTGACTGGAGTCATAGTAGGGAGATACAGACCGTCATCGTCAATGCATTGACAGCTATGTATAACTATATGAGTCAGAGGGCTTTAGTCGAGGCTCGCAAAAAAGATCTTGAAGACACGAGCAAGGGAAGAGAAGCGTCGGAAAAACAGTTTGAAGCCGGAATTGTGGCTAAAAAGGACGTTCTTCAGGCGCGGTCTGCCTATGTCAATGCACAGTTGAACCTACAGAGCCAGAAAGGTCTGGAAAAGATTGCAATGGCCCAGCTTGCCACGGCGATGGGACTTGCTGCAGACACGGTTCTTAATGTGGCAGAGCCGCCGCTCGAGCCTCCAACTGATAAAATGTCCGATGATCTCTACTATTTTCTGTCTGTCGCCAAAGCCATGAGACCAGACCTGCAAGCGGCTTATGCCTCTCTCGTTCAATCCTGGGCCAACTTAAAAGGAGTGTGGTCGAATGGCATGCCTACCCTGGCAGCTCAGGGACTCTTTGAGAACGTGACAAACTTCACGCAATCGTCGCAGAATAATCGTTTATGGCAAGGTCAGTTGGTACTGAACGCGCCTCTGTTCACAGGCTTTTCGGACTACTACAACACAAAAAGCGCCCGGGAACTTGTCAACGTATCATGGGCACAATACAGGCTTGTTGAGCAGTCCGCATTGCTGGATGTGGTGACAAGTTATTATAACTATGAGACGGCCATAGCCAACGTCGCATCGAGCGAAGAGTATCTTCGCTATACGCAAGAAGCTTATGATGTCGCCTATAATAGTTATGAAAGGGGAGTTGCCACAATTTTAGACGTGCTCCAGGCACAGGCAGCGCTGGCCAACGCCCGCTCTGAAATTATTCAGGCTCGTACAAGTCTGGCGGTCTCCTTGGCGGGGATGGCTTATTCGACAGGGATTCTCTATAGATGATGGATATCCAATTATGATGAGATGTATATATCGCCTATTCCCCTTTGCCTTAGCCCTATCTCTGATGACCGGCTGCAATGAGGGGAAGAAAATGAAAGCGGAGCGGCCTCCTGTGGCTGTTTCCGCTGCAGCGGTAGAAGAGCGTACAGTTCCTCTATTCCTGAGTGCGATTGGCAATATTGCCGCCCCCGCTACTGTCGAGGTGTTCCCTCAGGTCACCGGTATGATTGTCGAGGAGTTTGTGCAAGATGGCGACTTTGTCGAAAAGGATCAGTTGCTCTACAGCATAGATCCGCGTCCTTTCAAGGCGGCTTTGGATAAGGCAAAAGCTACCCTTCTAAAGGATAAAGCGGCTTTGGATTTGGCGGAAACTACTTTAAAAAGATATGAGCAGCTTGTCTCGGAAGACTATGTGTCTAGACTGAACTACGACACCTATAAAACCAATGTCGAAACGCTGAAAGCTCAGATACTCATTGACCAAGCCGACGTCGATAATGCCGAACTTAATTATAATTACGCTTTTATTCATGCACCGATCGGGGGCAAGATCAGTGAAGTTCTTTTCAATGTCGGCAATATCGTCTCCCCGGGACAGTCAAAACCGATCAACACCATAAGACAGCTAGATCCCATCGATGTGCGGTTTCATCTTCCGCAACCCGATTATCAAAAAATCATTAGGGAGTCGCCGAAAACTCTGCAGGTCTTCGTCAGTCTTCCGGAGGAGGAGCTCCTCTATGAAGGAACAGTCTATTTTATCGATAACACATTGATGACGAACAACGGGACTATCTTGTTTAAGGCTAAGATCGATAATCCCAAAAGGTTGCTTTGGCCGGGTGACTTTGTCACGATCAAGGTGTTGCTAAAAGAGCTTGAGAGAGCCAAGCTTATTCCCAAATCGGCATTGCAATTTGGACAACAGGGATCGTTTGTTTTTGTGATTAAAGATGACATGACCGTTGAGGTGCGCCCGATAGCAATCGTCACAAGTGCAGAGGAGTATTTTGCTGTTGAGAGCGGCTTAGCTCCCGGTGAAAAAGTTGTCACTGAGGGACAGATTAACCTTAAGCCTGGCAGCAAAGTTGTGATTGTGCCTGAAAAGAAGACAGCCAATACTCGATAGGTTTGGCTTAATTGATAATGGAAGTGCTTCAAAATTTGGCTTTCAGAGGTCTTGAATCGCCCATTTTATGATACTCTCAGCCACCAGTGGAAACCCCAATCGATGAATATTTCAGAACCCTTTATCAGACGACCTGTGATGACGACGCTGGTAATGCTGGCGATCCTATTGGTGGGGATTCTCTCTTACCGCCTCCTGCCGATCAGCAACTTACCCGACGTCAACTTTCCTACCATTTCTGTAACGACGCGCCTTCCCGGTGCGAGCCCCGAGACGATGGCAAATACCGTTGCGACGCCGCTGGAAAAACAGTTCATGACCATACCCGGGGTTCTTGACGTCACTTCAACCAATACCCTTGGCAACAGCAATATAACCATTCAATTCGATGTCTCTAAAGATATCGACCTGGCAGCCATCGACGTGCAGTCGGCCATCACGCAGGCCAAGCCTAAGCTACCCCCAAACCTGCCTCAGGATCCCGTTTTTAAAAAAGCAAACCCGTCCGATACGCCTATAATCTATATTGCTTTAACCTCATCTACGGTGGCTCAGGGTGAGCTCTACAATTTGGCAAACACGATCATCGGCCAGCGCATCTCCACGGTCGAGGGTGTGGCGCAAGTGACTGTTTATGGCTCTCCATCAGCGGTGCGCGTTCAGGTAGACCCTAAGATCATCTCCATGCTGGGGCTTACTCTGCAGGACGTATCCAAGGCATTGCAGGCGGCCAACCAAAATCAGCCCACAGGTCAGCTCGATGGCCTGGAGCTTTCTTCTATTATACAAACCAATGGGCAACTCACTCGCGCATCCGAGTATGAAAATGTCATCGTTTCTTTCAATGATGAAGGTCCGGTACGTGTGCGTGACATAGGGCGCGCTCAAGATAGCCGTCAAAACGACCGCGAATCGGAGTATTTTGTCGATGGAGAAACTAAAGAGGCGGCTGTGGTTTTGGCCGTACTGCGTCAACCAGGCGCCAATACCGTACGTGTGGCCGACGCGATCGCCTCCTATCTGCCAAAGCTGGAGAAGTTGATACCCGGCAATGTTACCATGCGCGTCGTCTTCGACAGGTCAGAGTCGATAAAACACTCTATCAATGACGTCGAAATCACGCTTATCCTAGCCTTTATCATGGTGGTGCTCGTGATTTTTCTCTACCTGGGCAAGCTTAAGAACACCATCATTCCGTCGATCGCTATGCCGATGTCGATCCTCGGGACGTTTCCGATCATGTACCTAATGGGATATAGTCTCGATAACCTCTCCCTACTTGCTCTCACGCTTGCGATGGGATTCATCGTTGACGATGCGATTGTTGTCTTGGAAAATATCGAACGCATGGTAGAGGAAGGAATGAGTCCGTTGGAGGGAGCGCTTGAGGGATCCCGGCAGATCTGTTTTACAATCATATCCATGACACTGTCTCTCGTCGCTGTTTTTATCCCCATGCTTTTCATGGCCGGAATTATCGGGAAACTGTTCCAGGAATTTTCTGTGACGCTGACGGTTGTGACCTTGATGTCCGGAGTCATCTCACTTTCCTTGACGCCGATGCTATGCAGCCTATTTATGCCTCCGCGCAAAGAGCAGCATGAAGGGACGCTGGGGCGCTTTTCAGCTCGCCTCAACGAACGTCTGGTGGGTTGGTACAAGCCACTTTTGCTCTGGGCTTTAGATAACCGCTGGTTGTCAGTTGCCACGGCTTCTGCCAGCATTGTTTTAACCGTCCTATTCTTTAAAATATTACCTCTCGATTTTATCCCTGATGACGATATCGGATTTGTTGTCGCATACATGGAAGGTATGCAAGGCACTTCTTCGGATCGCATGCATGGATATCAGCGGGAGTTGATCGATGTGCTTCGAGAGCAGCCGGAGATCGAAAGTTTCATTTCGATCGCGTCAAACAGGGATTATCGGCAGGGGTTGAATTTCATCAGGCTCGTCCCGCAGGAGGAAAGGGAGTCTTCGACGCGGGTTATCCAAAAGTTAATGCCTAAAGTGGCGGAGATACCGGGTCTGCGCGTCTATTTCAAGAATGTCCCTCTAATCGATTTATCGATAGGCACGCAAACAAAGGGGGGGTATCAATATATCCTCAGCGGTTTGAATATTGAGGAGCTATACAGCCAGGCGGAGCAGTTGCTTAGCAAGATGAGTGCACACCCGGATGTTTTTCAATCCATTTCGAGCGACTTGGAGAACAGAACGCCTCAGCTATTTGTCAATGTATTAAGAGACCAGGCAGCTCGGTATGGCGTCAGCGTCGAGGGGATAGAAAACGCTCTTTCCAGATCATTTTCCGCTAACCGCATTTCGCTGATCGACACGCCGACGGACCAGTTCGATCTTATCGTCGAGGTGTTCCGCAAAGATCAATATGACTCATCGACCCTTGCTTACACCTACCTGCGCAATACCATCGCAAACCCCAGCGCAAATCCAGCCAGCATCGCCAACGCGAACCAGTTGGTACCCATGGGGTCTGTAGCTACCTGGGAAGAGGGAGCGGGTTTCAACAGCGTCAACCACTATATGCAGTTTCCTTCTGTTACCATTTCATTCAATGTCGTGCCGGGAGTAGCTCTCGGGGATGCTTTAGCTTTGCTTAACGAATTGGCAGACGAGACAGTCAAAGGCGAGATCGATGGTATGGTCAAGGGGATAGGGCAAACTTTTGAAGAGGCAGTGGACTCGGCAGGTTTGCTCCTTGTCTTTTCATTGATCGCGATCTATATCATCTTGGGAATTTTGTATGAGAGCTTCATCCACCCTTTCACGATTTTATCGACTCTGCCTCCAGCCATATTCGGCGGTCTTGCGACACTGTGGCTGCTCGGGATGCCGTTATCGCTCTATGGCTTTTTAGGTATCATTTTGCTTATTGGCATAGTGAAGAAAAACGGGATCATGGTTGTGGACTATGCTCTTGAATATCTTAAAAAGGGGGAAGATGCCCGCACGGCTATAGTCGATGCCTGTGTTGTGCGCTTTAGGCCCATCATGATGACAACGCTCGCTGCAATCTGCGGAGCGATCCCGATCGCCTATGCTTTTGGTCCGGGCCTTGTCAGTCGCCGTCCTTTAGGTCTTGTTATCATCGGAGGATTGATCTTTTCACAGCTCGTGACGCTATTTGTCACTCCGGTGGTATTTCTCTATCTTGAAGAGCTGCGAGAGAAATACGGGGCAAAACCGCGTCAAGAAGAGTAGATAGCGGCGTCTTAAGCCATCTTGATCTCCTCTCACATCCTTCAACTGTTTTCAAGAGATTGTCTACAAACTGAAATAGTGGGATTCATTTGCTGAATTTGGCTTTAAAGCTCGAAATAATCAGCTGATTAGTAGACTCAATTTTTACGAGGAGCTGTCAGGAATCATTGAATTCATAATGAACCTGTCTTTCGCAGCCGTAGTGCTTTATTCATTAGCGGGGGAGGCAAAGCTACCCCGCCCTATAAAATCAACCGCGTGGGCTCCTTACTTTAACGACAGGACTGTCGCCACAGTATTCTACTGGAGTGAATCGACGGCTTTGAGGACATTCTCCTTTGTGATTTCCCCATAACCAGAGAGTTTTTTGCCCTTTTTTGAATCCATATTCACGATGACCACCGTGGGAGTTTGGGTGATGTCAAACTGTTTAACCAGCTTTTTAAAGAGTTTCACGCCGAGGGCAACATCACTATATGCCAATTCTTTTAACTGGACGCCATGCGGATTGATCGCTTCCTGGATGTCGGTGTCGGAAGGAGAGTCGTTTTTGTCGGCGAGTTGTTCCAAGGCTTTACGCAGCTTGAAGTAGTCGTTCTTGTTGTTGATCATGAACGAGAGGTTATAAGGGGTGAAGTTGAGAGATTCAGGATGTACCGTTGCATCGACGAAGAAAACGGGAGCCTTATCTTTCAAATCGGGAATCATCGCTTCAAACACGGGCTCAACACGGCGGCAGGCCGGACAGAACCAGTCGGTGAACACATACACTTCGATAGGGCCTTCGTTAGACCCGAAACGGATACTCTCTTTTAATGAAACTTGTTTGGCTTCAAGGGGATTGATTTTTGATACCCCGATGAATGCTGCCAAAAATCCCAAAAAAATAGTTCCCATCGAGGGGAAAATTTTGATCCATGTATGCATACTGCCCTCATTGCTGGATTGAATCGATTCTTTGACGAAACGGATAAAGTAGGCCATTCCTGCCACGAAAATAGAAAATGCGATGCTGACGCAGATCGGGCAAAAACCGCCGATTAAAACTTTTTGTACATAGAGAAACCAAGCTTCAGCCCCCACGCTCGCTGCGATCATCAGTGAAGCGAGCATTCGGAAAAGGGGCTTTGAAATCGATAAGATATGAAAAAGGATGAGTAAGGGGAACACACCAAGGCCTAATACCTCGAACTTGAAGCCAAAAAATCGCCATTTCTGGCCTTCAACGCAGGCAGATGTGCAGAGGTCCATGACAGAGAGAACGGTCAGGATAAGCGCAGCCAGAAGAGCAAAGAGCGCGATCCAGAAAAACCAGCCGTCAAAAGTTCTTAATGAGATCGATTTTTTATCCACGTTTATCCTAAGTGATTTATGTCCAGTTTTTCAATCTCTGTATACCGGGAGTATCTCGAAATTTGGGTTTTTTGCTTTGCGAAAGCCTCCACGGGTGGAAGATTGTAAGTCACCTAATATTAGAGAGGGGATGTGACCTGCAATCTTTCCTAATGGGGGAGCTTTCTCTTTACCAATTTCTGAGACACTTCCGGTGTGGGGCGTCCCGTCAGGACGTCGTGCCTGTATGCGATCTTGAGAATTGTTCCTCTTTCTGTCAACTAAAGTTTCAAAAATCGGTTTGATAACAGGCTGAATGTGAGAAGAGAAGAAATTTTGGCATTAGTTGTATCGTTTGGCTGGACCCATGCTTTCATTAGAAGGTGGATTAGAGCTATCCACAAAAAAGGGAATTTCGGATAATGAGAGGTTAAAAAAAGAATTTTCAAAGATCAGAGGCTCTTTGTTCGGCTTCGTTCCCCGGAAGGGTTTATACCGAAAACATCTCAGAATTTGGCTTGTCCGAAGCTGAATTCCCAATTTTAAGATGCTTTCGGTATAAACAAAATCCATGAGACTTACCGCAATTCTTGAGGGAGTCTACGAAGAAGTTTCAAAGCGATAATGAATTAAAGGGAGACTAAGCAAGATTGTGAGAAAGTTAATCGAGTATTTTTTTATCGTATTTTTTCGCCTGATCCTCTCTTTCCGATACCGCATTCGTTTCAAAGGGCTGGATAAACTGAGTAAAGAGGCTCTGAAAAAACCGGGTGGGGTGCTGTTTCTTCCGAATCACCCTTCCGTTTTTGTCGATCCGATTTCCGTCGCATTGGGCATATGGCCCCGATTTCCGATCCGCCCCATGATCGTTGAGTACTTCTACTATCAACCGATCGTCCACGTGCTGATGAAGTTTGTGCGGGCTCTTCCTGTACCCAACTTTGATGTGGGTAGCAACAGCTTAAAGCGGAAAAAAAGCGAAGAGGTTGTCCAGGAAGTGATCAAAGACTTAAAGAAAGGCGACAACTTTCTGATCTATCCGGCAGGCAGAACAAAGCAAACTGCCTTTGAAGCGATCGGCGGCGCGTCAGCCGTCCACCGTATTGTGCAGGAGGCGCCCGAGGCCAATATCGTTCTTGTGAGAACAAAGGGGCTGTGGGGAAGCATGTTCTCACGAGCCTTTATCGGCAAAGCACCGCCTCTTTTCCCCACCTTGCTTCAGGGGGTTAAATATGTTCTGATGAATTTGATTTTCTTCACCCCAAGACGGGAAATCATCGTTGAGTTTGAATTACCGCCCGCGGATTTTCCCTATAAGGCGAGCCGTCTTGAGTTCAATCGATGGCTTGAGCGTTGGTATAACAAACCCGATGGTCTAACCACGCAAGTGGGGGCTTATCCAGGCGACTCGTTAGTTTTGATCCCTTATACCATTTGGAGCAAGAAGCTGCCCGAGCCCTGGAAGCAAGACAAAGAGCTCAGCAAAGAGTTTGACATCGAAAAAATTCCGGTTGAAATTCAGGAAAAAATTATCTTGGAGATCGCCAAAATTACCGAGATGAAAGCCGGGGACATCAAGCCGGAGATGGCGTTTGATACAGATCTCGGTATGGACTCCCTTGATGTGGCTGAACTGATTTCGTTCATCCAGGACTACTACGACCTCAAGAGCGTCAACCCTCTTGAGATGACAACCGTTGGCAGGGCGATGGCCATTGCCGCAAAAATCTACGTCTGTCAAGAAGAGCCTCCCCAGGTGGTTGGGGCCGATAGCAAGAAGTGGTTCAAAAAAGTACCCCGTGAAAAACTTCGGATCCCCGAGGGGCAGACCATTCCCGAGGCATTTCTCAACATATCCAAGGAGAAAGGCTCCCGTGTGATCTGTGCTGACGAAAGGGCGGGTATTCTTACCTATAAAGACCTTCGTATGCGTGTCATTTTGCTTGCAGAATACATTAAAACACTACCAGGCGAATATGTGGGGATTATGCTTCCTGCCTCCGTTGCCGCTATGGCCACGATCTTGGCGACGCAGCTAGCCGGCAAGGTTCCGCTGCTTGTCAATTGGACAGTGGGGCCAAGGCATCTCGATGCGGTGGTCAACTTGTCAAACGTGCAGGTTGTCCTCTCGTCATGGACCTTTCTCGACAGGCTGGAGAACGTCGATCTTCATGCGGTCGAAGACAGGCTTGTCATGCTGGAAGACGTCCGGAGGAAGTTTTCACTGAAAGATAAACTGAAAGCTCTCTTTCTTTCGAAGCTTTCGGCAAAAACTGTGATAAAGTCAATCGGCTCGGATAAAAGAACCAAAGATGACAAAGCGGTACTCCTTTTTACGTCGGGCACGGAGAATCTGCCCAAGGGAGTCCCTCTTACCCATAACAACATTCTTTCCAACTTAAGGGATGCGCCGACTGTTTTGGACTTCTATTCCGATGACATCTTTTTAAGCATCCTGCCTCCATTCCACGCATTTGGCTTTACCGCATCCGGGCTTTTCCCGCTGCTTGCCGGATTTAAGGTGTTCTATTCGCCTGATCCGACCGACGGGTCGAAGTTGGCGCGTTTGAGCAAAGAGTGGAAAGCGACCCTTCTCTGCGGAGCACCTACCTTTTTAAAGGGGATCCTCAAGTCGGGCACGCCGGAGCATTTCGAATCGCTGCGTATTTGTGTGACCGGTGCCGAGAAAGCACCGCCGGAGTTATTTCGGCTGTCTGAGAAGATCGGTAAAAGAGATGCTGTCGTGGAAGGGTATGGTATCACGGAGTGTTCGCCTATCCTGACAGCCAACAGGATGGGTGAGGAGCACGTTGGTGTCGGTCGCCCCCTCGACAGTGTTGAGCTGCTCGTTGTGCATCCGGAAACGTACGAGGTGATCGATCAGGCAACGCAAGGTTTGATTTTGGCAAGAGGGCCTAATGTCTTCTCCGGTTACTTAAACCCTGCCCAGGCATCACCGTTCGTAGAAGTGCAAGGGAAGCAGTGGTATAAAACCGGCGACCTTGGACACATAGACGCGAAGGGTAACCTGATCATTTCAGGCCGTCAGAAGCGCTTTGTCAAGATCGGAGGCGAGATGATCAGCTTAGCTTCCATCGAAGATGCTCTATTAGAGGCCGCCCACACGAAGGGTTGGCCGATTTCAGATGAGAAACCGAGCCTTGCCGTTTGTGCCAAGGAAGATCCGAGCCTCAAAACCAAGATCTATCTGTTCACCGACTTTGAGACAACGACCGACGAGGTGAACCAGACGCTCAAGGAGAAAGGCTTTAGCAATCTGGTTAAAGTGTCTGAGGTCAAAGTGCTGCCGGAGATTCCCATTATGGGATCAGGGAAGATCTATTACCGCGAGCTCGAGAATAAGTACCTTGCCTGAGTGTGCGTTGCCCCGGGCTTTAAGAAACCAGCTTAAGCCCGACCAGCGAGAAGATAAGCAGGAACAAAAAAAACAGGCGGGCCGCATCCATCGGCTCGCCGAAGCAATTGATTCCGATGATTGCGGTTCCGAAAGCGCCGATTCCCGTCCAGATGGCGTAGGCCGTTCCGATGGGAATTGTCTTGATGCTATAGGATAGCGCATAGAAGCTTGCTCCCGCGAAAAGGATAAACCCGATGGTTGGAAGCGGTTTGGTGAACTGCTCCGAGAGCTTCAGGCAGGTTGTAAACCCCACTTCAAAAAGTCCTGCTAATAAAAGAACTAACCAGTTCATAAAGTTTGTTTTTCTCTTGTGTTGGCATGATTTCATCAATGCTGTAAACTCTATGCCATGTTGTTATTTCCCTCAAGTCGTTTAGAGAGCTCGTCATTGGCTATGAGTGTTTTGAGGGTGACAGCAAATCGATTACCTGTGTTTTATAGATTGCCCGCAAACTCAAATCAGTATGCAGCAAACAAATCATTTGATTGCTGTTTGCGGGTTCTCTCTTACACGCGAAAACTTTTGGCAACCTTTTAAAAAAAGAAAATTTCATGAAGACCCCCCTTTCTTTTTTCAATACGCTGACTCGAAAAAAAGAACCGCTGAAGACTGTGAAGGAAGGAGAAGTAACGCTCTACACCTGCGGCCCGACCGTTTACAACTATGCGCATATCGGTAATTTCCGCTGCTACATGTTTGAAGACACCCTGCGACGTACGATCAAGCTGTGCGGTTATCGGCTCAAACACGTCATGAACATTACCGACGTCGATGACAAGACAATCAAGGGCGCGATTAAGGAAGGGGTTTCTCTTGAACAGTATACAGAAAAATACACGAATGCGTTTTTTAACGACTTAGACGCCCTCAATATCGAAAGGGCGGACGCCTATCCCAAAGCGACGGCCTATATCGACGAGATGGTGCGCTTGATAGAGATCTTGATTGAAAAGCAAGTCGCCTATAAGGGCGGAGATGGAAGCATCTACTTCGCAATTGAGAAGTTTCCCGGCTATGGCAAACTATCACACCTGCATTTAGATGAGCTCAAGGCGGGCGCTTCCGACCGCGTCCACCACGACGAGTATGAAAAAGATCATGCGGCGGACTTTGTGCTCTGGAAAGCTTACGATGAAGAGCGGGATGGGCCCCTTTATTGGGATAGCCCCTTCGGTAAGGGAAGGCCGGGCTGGCATATCGAATGCAGCGCCATGGCGATGAAGCTTCTCGGTGATAGCATCGACATTCATTGTGGCGGGGTCGACAATATGTTTCCTCACCATGAAAATGAAATCGCCCAGTCTGAAGCGTGCACAGGGTGCTCTTTTGCAGGCATGTGGCTCCATGCCGAGCACCTGATTGTCGATGGCAAAAAGATGTCCAAAAGCCTTGGCAACTTCTTTACTTTGCGAGACCTTTTGGAAAAAGGATACAGCGGGCGGCAAATTCGCTATCTTTTGATGCAAACACACTATCGGACCCAGCTCAATTTTACAATGCAGGGACTGGATGCTGCCCAGCACAGCCTGGCAAGGCTGGATGCTTTTGTGGACCGTCTTGAGTCGATTGATGAAAAGGACTCCGGCTATGCTGTTGAAGAACTGCTTGGGAAGGCTGAGCTGGAGTTTAAAAACCATCTGGCTGACGACCTCAATATTTCCGCGGCTCTCGCCACGCTTTTCGATCTCGTACGGGAGATCAACGCTCTTATCGATCAAGGTAAGATCGGTTTGAAAGAGGCGCAAAATACTCTGTCTCTTCTGAAGCTTTTTGATGGAGCTCTTGGTGTGCTGAAGTTTCAGTTGAAAGCCGAGGTGCCGAAGGAGCTGGAAGAGGCTTTGGAAAACAGGGCTAAGGCACGTCAGAACAAAGACTGGAAGAGAGCGGATGAAATCCGCGATTTTATACATTCCAAGGGGTATATCATTGAAGATAGCCCTAAAGGCGCGAAGTTAAAAAAGGTCGAGGCTGCTCATGGGTAAGGACACTAAAGATACAAAGTTTATGCTGGCTCTCTATGATATGGCAAACGAGCGCGGGGATATCTACATGCCGATCAGCCGCTATGAAGTTGGCAAGAAGATCGCGCTTCAAGACAGGGGAGTGAACGCCATCTGTAAGCTGCTCGTTCAGGCAAATTTCATCCGAAAAGAGGATGAAGAACTTGTCTATTTGACAGAGCACGGTTTTTCCCTAGTTAAAAACTTAAGAAAGCTCTCCTAAGATATTCGGACTTTTGTAAAAAAAAGCTCCCAAGATTGAGAGATTGTAAGCTGCCTTGGATTTCCCCTATGAGGCGACTTGCAATCTTTCATTATAGTGTGCTTTCTAAGGGAATGTGAACGGATTTCGATTTGGTCGATTCCGGGGATTGTTTTGATCGCTTTCGATGCGCTTTTTGGCTCAACAGGTGCGAGCTTTTGCTGACCCCAAAAATTCAACAGGGTTAGAATTCTTTAACAGGCTCTTAGCAAATAGTGGGATGTCTTCTAAAAAAACTATCAGGATAATGCGGGGCGCTTGATTGAAGCGCCCCTTCAACCCAAACTAGCTTTGCGGCTTCATCCAGGGGAAGTAGAGAACATCCCTGATTGAGTGGGAATTGGTGAAGAGCATCACCAGTCTGTCCAAACCGATTCCAACACCTGCTGTCGGGGGCATGCCCTGGCATATCGCTTCAATGAACTCTTCATCAAGAGGTGCTGCCTCTTCGTCCCCTTTGTCGCGACGATCTTGCTGACCTTCGAGTAAGGTCCGTTGCAGTACAGGGTCGTTCAGTTCGGTATACGCGTTGCAGATCTCGCCACCCAAGATGAAGCTTTCAAATCTTTCGATCATTCCGTCTTCCCGGTGAGCCGGGTGTCGATGCGGTTTGCAAAGAACGGTTGTTTCTATCGGATGGTCGATGATGTGGTGCGGCTGGATGAGGTGGGGCTCGGCAAATACCTCAAACATTGCCTGGATGAGGAGTCCGCGCGCGAGCTTCGGAAGCTTCTTCTCATCGATATGTCCGCTCTTCTTAAGCATCTCCCTGAGTTCGTCGTCAGTCTTGTTGTTGACGTCGATGGAGCCGTATTTGAGGATACTCTCTTTCATGGTCAGGCGAATCCAAGGTGCCTTCACATCGATATCGATCTCTTCTTTCGTGTCATAACGCTGAACGCGGAGTTTGGTAGTGCCATGAATTTCAAGGGCGATTTTTTCATAGAGCTTCTCCACGAAATCCATCATGTCGTTGTAGTCCCAATAGGCCGCATAGGCCTCCATCAGGGTGAATTCCGGATTGTGGCTGCGGTCTATTCCTTCATTTCTAAAGCATTTGCCGATTTCGAAGACACGCTTGATACCGCCGATGATTAGCTTCTTCAAAGGGATTTCAAGCGATATGCGCATGAACATCTCTTGATCCAAAGCATTAAGTTTCGTCACGAAAGGCCTCGCTTCAGCACCTCCGTAAACTGATTGCAGAATCGGGGTTTCCACTTCGGTGAACTCATGGGCATCCATGAAGGAGCGGATGGTTTTGAATATCTGGGAGCGCTTTAGGAAAGTATCTTTTACCTCAGAGTTGGCGATCAGGTCGAGCCAGCGCTTTCTGTAGCGGAGTTCCTTGTCGTGCAGGCCCGAGTGTTTTTCCGGCAGGGGAAGAAGGGTTTTGCAGAGAATGGTCGCCTCTTTCACGAAAAGGGTCAGCTCGCCTTTCTGTGTGTGGAAGAGGTGGCCCTTCACGCCGATGATATCGCCGATGTCGAGCTTCTTTTCCAGTATTTTCAGAGGCGTTTGCCCTTCTGCAGCTTCCATATTCAACCCGGTCAGAGTGGTAAGGTCGCGGTTGAACATGACCTGAAAGCGTCCCGACTCATCTTGGATCTGGGCGAAGATGTTTTTTCCCATCGGACGGAAAAGAACGAGTCTCCCGGCGATAGCAGCTGATTCTGTAGATCCGGCCGCTGCCTCTTCGCTGCCGCCAATCTGCTTGGCTCCGAATTGCTCCTGAAGCTTTTCTGCCGAGGCCGTTGGGGTGAAGTGGTGAGGGTAAGGATCGATCCCGAGGGTTTTTAACTCTTCGATCTTTCGGAAGCGGATCTGAAATTCATCGTGGTCGTGGTATTCGGGTTTTTTTGTCATGATTTTACTTTCTTCTTCATTTTTTTGCCTGGCGGTTCTTAGAGACTGTCCACAAACTGAAATCGCAGGATGAGTTTGCTAAATCCCGAGACCCTTTCGGTGTGACCAAATTCAGCAGCAAAGCCTACTGATTTGAGTCTGTGGGCAGTCTCTTTAAGCTCCAAGGTCTGATTCATATTCAATTATACCGAAGTGGGCTCAAAATTGGGTTTTGGGAAGAACAAATCCTTAATATTGAATGAGATTGAGCTGCAATATCTTATCAGTATTTCGGCGGCAGCGGCCTTCCAACCTACGGAAGACCTCTCAGGGATAAAAGCTAAATTTTGAGTCCACTTCGGCATAAGCTGAGTCGTTTCACCCTTAAATAATGAGTGATCCCCCATAATTTCTCAAGCCCAGATTGGTCAACTCCCTCCCACCGAAAGTGTCTCGCAATTTGGTTGGGGCAAAGAGCTAGCTGCCTAAGAGATTGCTCGTAAACTGAAATCGTAGGATTTGTTCACCGCACTTTGCGATGATTTCGGTGCGTTTTAGGTGGAGTGAATTACCGGTAATTAGGGTATGTAAATTGACAATTAACATGTCGTTTTATATTGTAATCGAATTAATTTTTCGCCGAGGAGTTTATGAAGCTTAACTTAGAAACGCTATTTTCGAAGTACATCACACAGCCGTGGTCTCCTGAACTCTCCCTCGGAGAACAGATTTTAGCCACTATTTCTCTTGTGGCGTTGGCAATTTTGACTGTAGGATTGGTGTTTCCCTTGACTGCATCGCTGAGGGGGAGAAAAATTGATCCGATCAGCAACAAAGATAAAGAGAAACACCCAGAAGTGATCAAGACGGAAGCTGTTTTAAAGACCCTACCCTCCTCGCTGCAGCACCTTTTCCAGTTTATTGGTTCTGCAAAGCTGGTCGATCTCGGAGGCAAAAGTGAAAGAGACCATTTTATGACCGACGCAGAATACCGCTCCACTCCACCGGTCATCTCCAAGAGCCCCTTTGTTCCAGCCGTCCTGGCAGGCCACTTGATGCGCAATAAAAAAGACTCTGCACTCGGTGTCAAATATGTTCCCGGAGATTCTATCACCAACATGGAAGGAGCTATGCACACCTTCGTGACACCGATCACCAAAATCGTGATGACAGGTGATTATCGCTGGAGCGGGTCTCATGGAGCAGCCAAGCTCAATGGCGGTCGCGAGGTGATTTTAAGTGCGGCGATTCATCCTGATTTTGAAAGACAAGGAGTGCATGCCGTTGTACTGCCTATTGTCGCTTTAGGGGATACCGCTATCGAAGGAGAAGAGCTTACCGAAGATTTCATTCCATTAGCCGAAAGATTCCCGCCCTCTTCCAAACAATTCAGCGAAGCTCTTTCTGCCTATGAGGAGGCGCTTAAGAGGCATATGGTGTATCACTTGACAAAGGAACACCGCTTGCCGGCAAGGGAAGCGGCAGAAGGTATCGCGCTAGGTCCTGAGGAGGCAAATCAGCTTCTCGATGCACTGATTTGCGATGACGCTTCGCATGCAATGGCTGAAGCGGATGAAAAGGGTGAATCAGGCTCCATTTCTGATCGGTTCAATGGTGTGTATGTCAATCTGGGATCTCATATTCTCTCTTTAGAGGCTCTCTACTCGCTTTACCTGCAACAGGTGATCAATGAGTTCAGCGCTCTTGAAGCGACTCTTCCACAGGGTTATGTCTACACCATCGACCCGCCTTCGATCTTTGCGGCCGTGATCGGTGTCGAGAACGTCGCGCTATTGAACCGGCTGCAGCTTTTAGCTCTGAAGGAGCTGAATAAAAAATCTCCTCTTGTCCACCTAAAGGTGATAGGATTTAACGGTTACGCCGATCCTAAATGCCTGGACCTTTATAAAGTGGTGTTTGAAGATAAGGAAGTCGTCTCTAAAACTTCTCTTTTCGCCGGAGCAGGTGGAAAGTATAGCTTTGAAAAAGCGTATGCTCTAGTCGAGCATAACAACAGCGACGCGTTCGGACAGAACATTGAGACGGAAGGTGCCAGTTCAAAGGACGGGGTGATTGGAGTATACTCCGACGCCGCCCACCATTTGCAGAGGGATCGCAACGACCTTTTAGACTATATCGTCTAAGAGAGGGTGCTATCTCGAAAGCGTCTCAAAATTTGGGCTGTGGATAGTCTCTAAGCCTATTGAGAAACATTCTCTGTTTCAGGAGCGGCTTTTGGCCCGCTCCTTACAGCATCCAGCCTCACATAACAATAAACAGCCGATCCCAAGAGCACGGACATATAGATAGCCCACGAAAGAATAAAACTCTTGGTTTTGGGGTCTGACTGAAGGAACAGACGCAAAGCTTTCAGCATACGAACTCCAGATATAATCCTGATTTCATATATAAATAATCCGCCCAATCAATTCAATCGATGCGTTTCTTAAAAATAGGTGGAGTAGGGGTTGATATCCAGATGAAGCCTGTACCCTGTCGGTATTTCCAGCATCTCTTTGAGTTTCTTCACTGATTCCCGGAATGCGTTTAGTTGGGGTCCCAGCAGAAAAAACTGATAGTAGTAGCGGTCTTTGACCTTAAGATGGCCTGAGGGCGCCACCGGCATCACGGTGTATTCTTTAGGGAGCAAGGCGAGCAGCAGATCCCGGTAGCGGTTGAGCATCTCCTCAGTCTTTCTGTCATCGGTGCCGGACAGGCGGACTTTAGCCATGCTTCTTAAAGGGGGGAAGGAAAACATTTCCCTGATAGCGATCTCTTCTTGGTAGAATGCTTTAAAATCTTGCGTTTGAGCCAGTTTTAAAATCGGATGGTCAACGAGGCAGCTTTGCAAGATGACCTCGCCCCGGTGGAATGAGCGCCCGGCCCTTCCAGATACCTGGGTGATTAGCTGGAAGGTGGTTTCCTGGGCTTTAAAATCGGGAAACTGCAGGGTTTGATCGCAGTTGAGCACTCCGACTAGAGTCACTAATGGAAAGTGGAGCCCTTTGGCGACCATTTGGGTGCCGATCAGCACATCGGCTTTATGGGTGGCGAATTCTTTGAACAATTTTTCATGGCTGCCTTTGTGCCTTGTCGTGTCGGCATCGATACGCAGCGTTCTTATATCCGGAAAGAGGGCTTTTAATGCGCGCTCGACCTGTTCTGTCCCCACCCCTTTAAACTTCATCTCCGAAGGACGGCCGCACGAGGGGCATGATGTGGGAGGCGGAGAGAGGGAAAACCCGCACAGATGGCAGTTGAGCGAAAGTTCCTTTTTGTGGTAGGTCATCGCCTGATCGCAGCTTTTACACTTCACAAAAGCGCCGCAGCTTTGGCACATGCAGGAGGTGTGGAATCCGCGTCTGTTCAAAAACAGGATGGTCTGCTCGCCCTTTTCTTTGCGTTCCCTGATTTTAGAGAGGAGAATTTCGGAAAAGATGGTGTATCCCTTGGCTCTTTCGTACTCCTTTCGCATGTCGATGACGGTTACTTCCGGCAGCGAACTCTTGCCCGCCCTGACAGAGAGGGTGGAGAGGGAGTATTTACCCAGCGAGGCGTTGTAGTAACTTTCAAGGCTGGGTGTGGCGCTTCCCAAGATGACCGGAACCTTCTCAAAACTGCCTCGGAGCACCGCCACATCGCGAGCGTGATAGCAGGGCATCTCATCTGTCTGCTTGTAGGACGGTTCATGCTCTTCGTCGACGATGATGAGCTTAAGGTTTTTGACGGGAGCGAAAACAGCTGATCGGGCCCCCAGAGCAATTTTGGATTTTCCTTTCTTCAAGTTGTGCCACGCATCGAAGCGCTCCCCATCGCTTAGGCGATGATGTAAAATGGCGATCTGCTCGCTGAAGCGACTTTTGAAACGGTCGATTGCCTGTGCGGTGAGAGAAATTTCCGGTACCAAGACCAAGACGCCGCCTCCTCTCTCCAGTACTTTTTCGATGGCTTGCATGTAGATTTCTGTTTTGCCGCTTCCCGTGATGCCATGGAGTAGGTGGACAGTGAATTTTGCCGCGTCGATATCTTGGGTGATGTTGTTGAGAGCTTGCAGTTGCTCTCCGTTTAAAACCTTGGGTTTTGTTTTGAAAAACTCTTCATCTTTCAGGGGGGAGCGATCCATCGGCAGCTTGATGACTTTGAGGCAGCCCATCTTTTCCAGGGCATCGACAGTTGCTTTAGCTGTCCCTGCCTTTTCGAGAAGCTCGGAGAGGAGAATTTCCTTGCCGGCAAGCAGTAAAACGTCCAAGACCGCGGTTTTCGCTTTGGACTTGCCTCGGAGGGAGGCGGCCAAGTCGCGCAGCTCCTCTTTGGAAACCGCTTTTTGCACAAAGGAGATTAGTTTAGGCTTGGTGATCTTTCGAAGCGAAGACGGAATAATCGTTTTTAAGACTTTGGGCAGGGGAGTGACGTAGTATCTGGCCACCCATTCAGCCAGTTTGTATACCTCTTCTGTGAGAGCCGGTTCGCTCGAGAGAACCTTTGCAATCGCTTTAACCCCTTTGAATTGGCTCTTTTCTTTAAAGCCGATGACCCATCCTGAGCATTTGCGTCCTCTTAGGGGCACCTCGACCAACGTTCCAAATTCGATACTCTCATTCAGTTCGGCGGGGATGGAGTAATCAAGTGCTTCCTGTAGGGGGGTGTCGAGCGCAACAAGCGCGATGGCGTTTTTCATACCCTTTAAAAAGCAGCCTCTTTAAGTGTCGATTTGATTAAATTCCAGAGAGCTCTTTTGGCTGCAGGGGAGTCCTTTAGCGATCTAAATGAAGGAATGGGTGCTGCCGGGATGTCGCCAAACCAGGCCGGTTTTCCCTCTTCAGCAGGTTTGTAGAAGCTTTGTAGGGCATCGTTCTCTTTCAAAGACTCTTCCGAGATAATAATCAGTTTCAGGTGAGGGGAAGAAAGGGTTGCAAGAAGCGCTTCCACGCTTGCCTTGTCATGGACAGGATATGTTTTAGCTGTTTGTTTTAGCACATCTCCAATGGCCCCTTGTATGCTGTCCATCATCTGCTGTTCTTGATCATTTAAGCCTCCGACAAGCAGGCATGCCGGCGGCGGATCCTTTTTTGCGAGGGTGCCTTCTTTGATCTCCTCTAAGATCTTGAGAGAAGGTTTGAGCTTAGAGATCGTCTCTCTCATCATCTTGTAGTCAAACGAGGGAGGGGGAGGGCCGGCCGGCCGGGGATCTTCGCTTAAGCTCTCTTTAACCGCTTCTTGCCTTGGCGCACTCACTTGTGGCCTGAAGGGTTCTTTCGGCTCCGCTGCGGGAGCCACCCTTGGGGGGGGGAAGGGCTGCGTTTTTTGAGGAAGAGCGGGAGATTCGAGACGGGCGGGGACTTGCTTTGCAGGATGTTTTTGGTGAAAGAAGTTATAGGCCTCTTCTTCGGCGAAAAGCACGCTTCCAGCTTCTTCTTTCAGTACCAGCTTTTGCACTTCTCCGATTAGGGAGAGCCACTCTCTTTCGATGCTGCTCATTGCTTAGTCTTGACCACACTTTTTGTTTTGGATTTGGCGGGACTTAAGTCCTTCATGAACATCCCGATTGCCGGAATAAGATCGTCAAAACCGCGTTTTTTGTAGCGGTAGATGAGATACTCCTCCGCTTCGGCAATCCCTTTGGGATAGGTCTTGATCAGCAGGCGCTTTACGAACCCTGCCCCTTGGAATTTGTCGAAGTCTTTTTTATGCCTTACCAAGAAAAAGAGAACATTTTCATCTTTTGCAAATTTAGCGAACAGGCCGGGTATCGTCCGCCCCATTTTTTTAAGCTCAAGTGCGATTTTTTCACCCTGACGCTTGATCTGCTCGACGTTTTCCGGAGTCGATGCGCGCGGCCCTTTTTGCAGGTTTTGGACAAGACTCTCCATTTCGATGGCAAATCCCCACGCCTGGTTTGCGGATCTGCGCAGAATCCTCTCCGCCGCATGGTCTTCGAGGATGTCGCGGGCTAAGATCGCTGTAAAGTGCGATAGTTTCTTTAAGATGCCGTCGTCACCTGGGGAGATGAAACGTATGAAATCATGCCCTATTCCCGACAGCTGTTTGAGACAGGCTTCCATGTCCTGGTAGATTTTTTTCGAGGAGGGCTTTTCAAGCAGTTTGTCGATATGGCACAAAAGCAAGAAGCTGGTCTTTTCGGCCAAAAGCCACTCGCTTAAGATAAACTGGAAGACTAGCCCATCTTCCTTATGGTAAGCGGGCAGCTGCTTTGCCACAATCGGCAGTGAGTTGGACATTGGTTACCTACCATTGGGGTTCAAAAACGTAAGCTGCATTGTTTGCAGGTCGCTGACCTTTTTGGGGGCTCTCTTAGGTCTTGCTGGCTCGAAGATGCCCTTTTTGGATCCGGTCTCTTCCAGGTGGGAAAGGATTTCTTTGCTTCTGTCGATGGCATAGGAGGGAAGACCCGCAAGCTTGGCGACGTGGATGCCATAACTTTTGTCTGCCGATCCCTTAAGGATTTTATGGGTGAATACCACCTCTCCTCGCTGCTCAAGGACAGAGACGTTGTAGTTGACGGCCCCGTCGATGACTTCTTCCATTTTAGTCAGCTCGAAAAAGTGCGTGGCAAAAAGTGTTTTGGCCCTTTTTCCTTCCTGGGTCAGAAGCCACTCTGCCGCAGACCAGGCTATCGCGATGCCGTCGTAGGTGCTGGTCCCTCTGCCAATCTCATCTAAAATAACAAGGGAGCGATCAGTGGCGTTGTTTAAGATATTTGCTGTCTCCGTCATCTCCACCATAAAAGTAGACTGGCCCCTGGCTAGGTCGTCGTGGGCTCCTATTCGGGTGAATACGCGGTCGATCAGTCCGATGTGGGCTGATTTGGCCGGCACAAAAGATCCTATGTGGGCCATGATTGCGATCAGGGCCACCTGACGGATGTATGTTGATTTTCCCGCCATGTTAGGCCCGGTGATCAGCATCAGTCTGTTTTTCTCATCATCTAAGAAGGTGTCGTTTGGAACAAAACGCTCCATTTTTTGGTACGCATCAAGCACTGGATGCTTTCCTTCGACGATCACGAGTTTGCGGCTCCCGTCCACAACCGGTTTGACCCAGCCGTGCTGTTTGGCCGAAAGGGCAAGGGAAAGAATGCAGTCGACCTTAGCGATGGCCCCGGCCGTTTCAAGCACTGCCGTCTTATGCAGGGATACCTCTCTGCGGAGCTCGGCAAACAGCTCTTGTTCCATCGCTTCTATTCTGTCGCTGGCCGATAGCACTTTGTCCTCGAACGCTTTCAGTTCTTCGGAGATGAAGCGCTCGGCATTGACAAGCGTCTGGCGTCTTGTGAAGGAGGGCGGCATGTTGCCTGCCTGTCCTTTGGACACTTCTATGTAGTAGCCAAACATGCGGTTGTAGCCGACTTTGATTGTTTTTATGCCCGTGCTCGCCCTTAAAGACTCCTGATAATCGGCCAGCCATTTTTTTCCATCCTGTCCGATGAGTCTTAGCTCGTCGAGCTCCTTATGGAATCCCTCTTTGAAGAGACGGCTGTCACCGATCCTGAAGGGCGGCTCATCGACAAGCGAGTTGTCGATCAGTTGATGCAGCTCCCGATGTGTGCCAATCTTGGCTGCTGCGTCGAAAAGAAAAGGGGAGGTGTGGCAGCTGGCCATTAGATCCGCTTTGATCTCCGCGAGCGGGTATAGCGACGCTTTTAAGTTGGCAATATCCCTTGGAAGAGCGAATCCGCTGCAGACTTTCGTCATCAGGCGCTCTAAGTCTTTCACGTAATTGAGGTGAGCTCTCAGTTTCTCCGCTAGCGAAAGTTTCTGGAGCACGTTGTCAATGGCATCCTGCCTGCCTCTGATGGCATCGATCGAAAGCAGAGGGTGTTTCACCCAGTGCATGAGAAGTCTGCCTCCCATGGGGGTAGAGGTGTTGTCTAAGACATCGTACAGCGTGAGCTTTTGCTGCACAGATCGCATCGACTCTGTCAGCTCCAAATTTCTCTGCGCGGACGGATCGAGAACCATGTGGTCGCTCAGCGAGTAGGTTTTAACCGTCTGGATGTGTTGGATGGGAAGTCTTAAGAAATCTTGCAGATAGGCGAGAAGAGCGCCGGCAGAAGAGACGCAGGCTCCCTCCTCTTGCAATCCATACCCTTCCAGCGTCTTGACCTGAAGATGGGACAAAAGAAACTCTTTGGCGGCTCCTCCTTCAAAGCGCCAGTCATCATGCGGATTGATCAAGGGAGAGAAGGCAATCTTGATCTCATCCATGATATCCTGGTATTTCTGAATAAACTTTTTCGGAGCTAAAAGTTCTTTGGGTTTAAACCGGAAGAGTTCTGTCTTGAGTTCATGAAGGCTTGCGCACTCCAGGGCAATGAGCTCGCCGGTTGAAATATCGAGCACAGCCAGTCCGTAGTTTTTTCCCGAATTTGAAACGGAGGCGAAAAAATTGTTGCATTTGTCGGAGAGAAGAGACGAACTGATGACAGTTCCCGGAGTGATGAAACGGACAACTTCCCTTTTGACCAATCCCTTGGTCTTTTTCGGGTCTTCCATCTGCTCGGCGACTGCGATTTTTATCCCTTTCTGGATGAGCCGGTCGATATATCCTTCGGCGCTGTGGAAAGGTACCCCCGCCATCGGGATATCCTGCCTTTTGGTGAGCGCCAGATCCAGCTCTTTGGATAATAAGGCGGCATCTTCGTAGAATGCCTCATAAAAGTCTCCCATCCGAAATAAGAGGAGAGCGTCCTTCGCCGTTTCCTTACAGGCATGCCATTGTGCCATCATGGGAGAGGTTTTAGCTGTTTCTGTCTCTGTCGTTGTTGTCATAGGCTGGCCGCTCGTTTTAAGGATTAGTTCAATTCGGACTACCGAAAATAACTATTTTCCAGCTTTTGTGGAATATTCACAAGATGCATCAACCTTTTTTACGATCGGAAAGGGACGGGCCGCAACCATCAGGGAGCAAGAAGGGGGGTACCCGTAAGAACTTGTGCTAGAATCAAACCATGATGCTTTGCCGCTGAATTGTCCTATACCGAAAGTGTCTCTAAATTTTGATTTGGCAACGAGAGAGCTTCTCAAGTCTGGTGGAACGCGCTGGATGGTTTGAATTTTATTATTGTTGATCGAAGGTTCAAAAAAAAAGCATCCCGGGGTTTTTTGCCCCGGGATGCTAAGATAGCTAGATTCAATCAAGTATTTGAAGGCAAGATTACATATTTCCTTCGAAACCGGAGGAAAACACGGTGGACATCAGCAGGGAGTTTTCCATGTTGTGCTGGCTGATTTCATCAACGCGCCGGGTCAAATCAAGGAACAGCTCGCTATTGAGATCGATGAGCCTTACCGCCACATTTTTCAACTTACCCTCCGTTCTTTCGCACTGGACTGTGAATACGTGATCCAGTGTTTGCAGAACACGACGGCACTCTGCGCCCGTGATTTTACCATCGGCTAGCGCGTCGCTTAGGGCAAAGTAGAGTTTTAACTCTTCTTCAAAGCTTAAAGAGCCAGCGCCTGCTGTCTTGGTGTTGAAAGTTCCTTCATACACTTCGCTTCCAATCTGAACTTTAAAACCGCCCATCGTTTCAGAATCTTTCCAAGCTTCTGTGTAGGGCATCCAGTTAAGGCATGTGGTTGAGGGTGCAAATTTAATTTGGACCGGGTTCATGGGGGTTGGATCGGTGACCGGTACCGATGCCACGAAGGCCTTTTTTGCAGCTTCTGATTTTTTCCTCAGCTCATGGACAGAGGAACCAGCGACTTTAAAGCCTGTAATAGCGCCACCGAACATCCCAAACACTCCTCCAGTGAAGAGACCGGCGACACCCGTACCGAATCCAAGCGCTGCGCCGGAGAGGTATTCGACGACACCCCACTCCGTCTC
Organism: Estrella lausannensis; assembly: GCF_900000175.1. Classification (NCBI taxonomy): domain Bacteria; kingdom Pseudomonadati; phylum Chlamydiota; class Chlamydiia; order Parachlamydiales; family Candidatus Criblamydiaceae; genus Estrella; species Estrella lausannensis. The sequence continues at coordinate 168,296 of NZ_CWGJ01000012.1, read as the reverse complement.
CGAGTTTTGTTGACGCTGCTTGGCGTTTTGTACGCTTTGCGACGCTTTTTGGGCGATAATCTGCTGCTTGAACATCCTTTTTTGCATGTTGCGCACATCATGGGCCGCTTTTTTATTCTCTATCAGCATTTTTTGTTTATCATTTTCGATAGCCTCCAATCTTTCAGCCATCTCCAATTTCAGCTTTTTCTCATGAGCTAGATCTCTCATCGCATGGCGGTTGTCTTTCATAAGTTCGCCGCACATCTCATTCACATCGGCCATGCTCTTGTGCATGTCGCTGCTGGCACCTTTTGTCAATCTTACACCTTTGATGAAGTCATCTGCCGCTGCTTTTAAGTCGTTAATATACAGTTTTATATCTTCTTGAGAGAGGCTTTCGCTCTGAAGCGCTTCCGTTGTCTTTTCGAGCGTGGCCAACCCTTGCTCGATCAGTTCGGTACCGGAGGTGTTTTGCACGATTGCATCTGATAACAATTTGTGAATATTAGAGAGACGTTCAATGTTGGACTCTGTCTTGGCCTGCAAAGACATCATTTCTAAATCTTTATTATGTGCCTGTTTTAAGAGATCCAGCTTTATTTGACCGAGTGCAGCCTTTTCCTCTTTTAATTTCTTTTCGACGCTGGCAAGGTAGTCGGCCAGCTGATTGGCATCTTCGATGTTGGCTTCGTTGAGCTGTTTCATCATCGAGATACCTTGCTGAATTTCTTCAAGCGACTTGCTCAAAGTATTGCTTTCCATCGCGCCGTCATAAACTGCTTTTGCGCCATAAGCGCCTAATGCTAAATTATACACACCAAGCATGATGTTTGTTGCGCCGCCGTAGAGGTCGCCGTTGCCTAGGGCGTTCATCGTGCCGACTGCCGTGTAACCGACGCCTTCGGCGAGTCTCGCCGTTAAATTGACGACGTGCGCTTTTCTGGTATTGCGGATTTCTTCTAAGATTTTGTCTAAGACTACCGTTGTGTTCGCCACATTTTCCCAGTAGGTCTGTGCGTAGGATCGCTGCTGATTTTCCCCTGTCGTGTTGTTTGCGTTTTGGTCGCCTGAATTCTCCTTTTGCCCATCAACGCCATGAAGATGGAGTACTAGATGAGTCGGTTGTTCCGTGGGTTGATGGGTTGTGATGGAGTATGTTCCGTGGTAGGGACCGTGGATTGGGGTTTGCATAAAACTTCCTTGTTATTTTGTTTTAAAATTTTTAATTACGTAAATTGTAATCGATGTTTTTTTATGGCCAATAAATGTTTCGTTGTTTTTATGTTAAGATGTGTTTTAGCGAGTTCGATTTTGTTGTGTGGGTAGAGAAAACACATGAATGTTTTTGAAATGCTGACGATATAGTTCGTGTTGATGCGTTGGTTTGTTGATTTGTAATTTGTTTTTATTTAAACTGACGTGTTCGTTTGGTTTTGTAATTTATTAGAGAGGTTAGATTGTGTCATATGCAGTAGATCGACAATTCCCCTATTCATCCTTGACTCAATCGCCAGCAACGGGCGAGGAAGCTGGAGGCGATCAAGGTTTGATCCAACTACTACCCGTTGAAATTGTGCAGAATATTCTCCTGTTTGTCCCGGAATCGAGTACGTCGCTCGTGTGCAAACGCTGGCTTGCTTTTGAAAGAGATAGTTATTTTTCCCTGGAGAAAATCCGCCGATCGTCAAAAAAATGGGGAATCGACCGTGACGTTGCTGCGGCTGACGCTCTCATGGCTAAAGAGACGGATGCAAATGCCGCCAGGCGAATTGAGATCATTAAGCGCTCGGTGATGAGCAGGTGCTCAGTCGAGGAGGGAACACACTCATTATCCCCAATGGATCAGAAGATGCTCGTCTCTGCCGCATCCCGTCCGCTTAAAGTCTTGCAATTTTGGAGCTGTTTCGAAGGTTGGAAGAGTCTTGTGGCTCTTTGGAATATTTTGCTTGAGAGCAATCTGGTTAGCGACCAGCAATTGCCTGATGTTCCGCTACGTGAGCAGGCATTGCTTGTCCGCGAGGGGATGAAAAAGCACCAAAACGAGCTTTCCAAGGTGAAAAGTCTGGACTTGAGGGATAAAAACATCTCGAAACTGCCTCCCGAAATGGCACTCTTTACGTCCCTTGAAGACTTAAAGTTGGATCATAACCCCCTGCATCGGATTTCAGCGAAGCTGCTGCGGGTCTGGGACAAGATCAAAAGCTTTTCGATGGCAAACACCTCCCTTGAGAGGCTCCCTGAAGGATTTGGGGACAATTGGCAGCAGCTCGAATCCCTTACCCTTTCAGGGAATGACATAAAGACATTGCCTGCCCATTTTAGCACGCGCTGGCCCCGTCTTAAAAACATAAGACTTGAAAATAACAATATAGAGAGCCTTTCTGAGGATTTTGGTAAATTCTGGAATAGTCTGGAGCGAGCCACACTCCAGAACAACAGCTATAAGATAGTGCCATCTTCGATGCTGGAGCTAGGGCGCAGATTGAAAGTTTTTAGATATGATGCTTAAGAGATTCCCCCTCATCCTTAGCTTAATGCCAATCTCAGCGGCAATCGCTTAACGCCTCCAGAGGGTGGTTTCTGCCGAAGAGGGCGTGACTAACTTTACTGTTTAGGGAATCGGGTATGGGCACCCGCTCGACCACCTGGATGCCGAACGACGAGAGCTTCTCGCATTTTTTGGGATCGTTGGTGATCAGGCGGATCGCAAAAATGTCGAGCGACTTTAAGATTTGCGCAGCATCTGCCGTATAGCGGCAGGCATCTTCTGAGAGAGCACCTGTGTGGTCGGAGGCAATCTTCTTTTCAAAGTGGCGCATCAGTTGTGAGTCGTCATGGAAGTGCATGAAAATTCCGCTTCCGCTCTCCTCAATGGAGTTAAGGGAAAATTCAAGTTTTGACGCGCAGTCGCAACCCATGAAGCCAAAAGACTCTGACGGCATGCATCCTTCATGGAGGCGGACGAGGGACTCGTTTCTTACCTTCCCCTTGATCAAAGCGGAGAATCTTTTCCCTGTGATGGAGTTGACAAACGTGTGCAGGGTGAAGGAGCCATACTGGCTCACGAAAGGAATTTTGGAAATCGGCTGCACGATCTTTTCATAATAGAGCCGGTAGTGGATGAGGTCTTTGATGGTCAAAAGCGGGATGTTCAGCCTCGCCTGCAACTTTTTAAGATCCTCCCCTCTTGCCATCGAGCCGTCATCGCTTAATATTTCGCACAAGACAGCCGAAGGATTTAGGCCTGCCAGTCTTGCTAAGTCAACAGCTCCTTCAGTGTGTCCGGGTCTTTCCAGCACCCCGCCGGGCTTAGCCTTCACCGGAAAGACATGGCCGGGAGTGATTAGATCCGACCCTTTTTTGGCAGGATCGATAGCAACCTGAATGGTTCTTGCTCTGTCTTGGACAGAGCTGCCGGTTGAAATGCCCTCTTTTGCATCGATGGAGATTGTATAGGCAGTATTGAAAGGGGATCGGTTTGTCTCTGCCATCATCGGCAACCCCAGCGACTCGACCCGCTTTGATTCGAGCGCCAGGCAGATCAGCCCGCGGCCGCAAGAGGCGAGAAGGTTGATCGTTTCGGGTGTGGCCCTTTCGGCGGCGAGTACAAAATCGCTCTCGTTTTCCCTTGATTCATCATCGACTAAAATAATGGGTTTGCCCTTGCGAAGAGCTATTAGGGCGTGTTCGACGGTCTCCAAAGATTTTGTCATGCGTCAGCCTCCTTCCGGTCGTTTTGCTTCCTTACTGTGACGAAGTGCAAAAGTGATGAGTTTCCGTAGCTTTCAGAAACCTTCCTCTGCGGTATTGCCTGTTGAAAAGAATGATATGAAAAAGGCAATCTAGGGAAATGGATAAAATATTTTTTTAACAGAAGTCAACCGAAAAACGTTTCCGGCAAGAGCGTTCAGCCAGGCGCAGGCCAAAAAAAAATAAACCGGAAGTATACCGAAATTGTCTAAAAATTTGGATTTTGGCAAAGAGAAAGCTCCGCGATTGAATGATCGTAAGCCACCTAATATTAGAAATATGAGGTGGCTTGTATCCTTTCAATCCCGAGGCTTTCTCAAAGCCCCCATGCCAAATTTTGAGACAATTTCGGTATAAACCCGACGAAGCCAAAGACCAATTCTTCAAGTTGTTTCGGTATATCTCAAAATTACCGATCTGTAAAATTATTGATAAATCTAGTTTGCCAGCCTATGTTTTATACGCAGGCAGACTTAAGTAAATTAGTTAAAAGTAAAGATTGCGATGACATCTCAAATTCTTTCCCTCGTTTTGCTCATTATTACAATCGTGGGTAAATTCCCCGCTTGCGCGAGCCTCGCCGAAGACAAAGTAGAGATAGCTAATCCGCCAAACCCACTGGACTTGACTACGGATTTTTTTGATTACTACCATGAACCGGATCCGGTCACCCTGCTCAGGAAAATTGAGATGACAGAGGCAGCGCTTACTGCGATGTATGCGTCGCTCGCTCCGAATCTACAAAATCAGATGCTTGTCTACGTCAATAAAATAGCGATCAATTTAGAAGCGTTACCCAAACTCAGGAGCGAAAAAGGCTCTTCCCACAAAGCAAGGCTCTACAAAAACCGCTACACGTTTGAAAATATTGAAAGCTTACTCAATCAGGAGGTAGCACTGCAGGATGAGCTGAGCGAGCTTGAAAAAGAGAGGGTCTCGCTGACCTCTCTTTTGAAAAAGATGCGGCGGCATATTGACTCCCAGATGGCTGCCTACCTGAAAGAGAGCGCCAATACATCCGATAAGCTGCTCTTGGGATTGCAGATTTTCGCCCACATGTCCTCTCTGGCAGTCATGGAGGAAAAAGAGCGTCTTACCAAAGAGAAAATTGCGGAAGAATCCGCAGAGATTGCCCATCTGAGCGAGGAGGCAGGTTACGCCTTCAACCACCTGGATTTAAGTGTGATCAGCGAAGCGGCGCTGAGCAAACAGATCGAGGGGCAAAAAGAGGTCCTTAGCATGGCGGAGCTGGGGTCTTTGCATGCTGAGCTCAGTGCGTCGGGAATGTTTGGGGCGAGTGAAAAGGAAATTTCAGAGAGCTTCCTCTACACCCAAAAATCGATCAGGTCGCAGATCTCGCAAGCCTCGATCCGGCTAGCCATCTTGGAGCTCGAAGCCAAGAGGGCAATTGTCGCGGAAGCAGACGGCAAGGCCTCGTCTTTGACTCTCGAGGAAATTCAAGGGTGGATCCGCGACATTCAGGATATCGGTTATCAGGCAGGCATCTATGAAGCCAAGACCGAGCAGGAGCTGGATAGGGTAGGGCACTTGGGGCTTTTGCTGGATGAAAAAGAAGAGGGAGCCAAGGCATCGAGTCCTCTTATTGCGCTTGCCAGACAACGCTATAGCGAAGTTCAAACCAGCTTGAACGACCTGGATCTCTTGAAGAGAAAGCAGTTTTTTACCCTTTCCCTTGCCGGGTGGGCGGAAGCGCACCTGGAACGTTCCATGTCCTACTGGGAGATTACGAAAGGGTATATCGGGGGGATCTGGAGCGGCTGCTGCTCGACCTTGCAGGGGTGGCTTCACGAGAGTTTGTTCAAGGTTGCCGGAGTCCCAGTAACTCTCATGGGACTCCTGGAAGGTCTCATGATATTGGGGGGAGCTTACCTTTTTTCCTTTCTTATTCGGTTTGGAATTCGAAGAGCTCTTTGGGATAAAGGAAGCGTGGCTCAGTCCAGCCTCTTCATCCTCGACAGGTTGCTCCATTACCTATTACTTGTTATCGGAGGGGTGTTGGCGCTTTTGTCTGCGGGCCTTGAGATCAGTTCCGTCTTTTGGGTTCTGGGGGCTCTTAGCGTCGGTATCGGGTTTGGACTTCAGACCATTGTCAATAACTTCGCGAGTAGTTTGATTCTTCTTTTTTCCAGAAGCGTCAAGGTGCAAGACTACATCCAACTGCAGTCTGGGGAGTGGGGACAGGTGATGGATATCTCGGTTCAAAACACCATTGTGAGAACCTCCGACGGCATAGAGATTGTCATTCCCAATTCCGAGCTGATATCGAATAAGTTCATGAACTGGACAATGCACGACCCCTACAAGCGGCTCCACATCCCCTTTGGTGTCGCTTACGGAACAGATAAAGACTTTGTCGAGAAGGTTGCGAAGGAAGCTGCCGGAAAAATCTCCGCGACGATCACCAACCACCCCCATCTGGAGGGTCCCAGGGTGTGGCTCAAAGGATTGGGGGAGAGTTCGCTCGATTTCGAACTTGTCGTGTGGGTGAACATGTTCACGGCCAAGGGAGCGCATGGGTCTTTGCAGTCGAGTTATCTTTGGGAAATTGAGACCGCGCTAACGAAGCATGGGATAGAAATTCCATTCCCGCGTTGCGATCTGGTCGTCAGGACACCTGTTCATATCCAGGATTCTTCTCTCGCCCCAGCGGGAAAAGCTTATTGAGAGATGGCCTCTAAGGCTTGGGGTGGTGAAGCATTTCAAATTCGCTGCGCAGCAAACCGAAAACCAGCTCATCGTGGAACCCGCCTTTGGTGAATGCCATGTTGCGCAGGCACCCCTCCTGCACAAAGCCAAGACGCCTGTGCAGCTCTATCGAAGGCTCGTTGAACGAGTAGATATGGACGTTCACCTTCTGGTAGCGCAACTCAAAAAAGTAGTAACGGAGAAGCAGGCGTACGGCCATTGAGGCATAGCCCTTGCGTTGAAAATTCTTGTGGATGCCGATCCCATACTTGAAGATACCGTAGCGGCGGTCGCAGTCAAATATGTCCATCAACCCTGCCATCTGGCCGTCGAGGGTTTCGATCACCAATACGATTTCGTCATTGTCGTGCGGTGCGCAAGACATTTCCTCGCACCACTTCTTCATTTTTTCTTTCGATGTGGGGATAAGGATCTTATCGTAGAAGCGGGCTGTCTCCGTATCTTCGCTGAGAGCGTGGAAGGTTTCCCAGTCCGAGGGTTCTATCGAACGCAGCCTGATTCTATCGCCCTTCCAGATGCTCATAATTCCTTGAAAATAGTTGATTTCGGAAGAGGTATTTTAAGCTTCGCCCGTTAAAATCTCAAGTGATTAGAGAGGGGCGATAAACGTGATCGGGGGCTTTAGTGTAACCTGTTGCCAAGGTTTTCAGGAAGAATCTGAGAGCCTGTCCTCAAAATATCAAGCAGATCAAACTGCGGCTGTTTGTATTTTGAGGCCAGGCACTCCACTTGCCTCTTCGGAAGTTTAGGCGATATTCGCCAGTGGCGTCTCTTCCGCTTCGATTACTTCGGACAATCCCATCGCAAAGGCACCGTTGCCGAGGACGTTGGCGGATGTGATGACCGGATCAAATAGGATGTAGAGCGCTGTAATCAAAGAGAGCATTTCGCCGGTAAACCCAAGCTGACTTTCCAAAATAGGCAGCATGACGAGTATACCACCTCCGGGAACTGCGGCGACGGAGAATTTGGCCAGCACAAAGTAGGCTGCAAAAACCGCGTAAGTCATAAGAGCGGGTTCTGCCATGCCAAAATTTTTCATGACGGCAAAGGCAAAAATGGGGATAGCAAAGCAGTCGCCGATCAAGTGAATGTTCACTGTGGCGGGAATGATCGAACGCGCGATTGTTGGATTTTTGGAGTTTTTCTCCGCGGCGATCAATGTCAGGGGCATAACTGCGGCGCTTGACATGCTGCCGAATCCGGCGATAGCGGCAGGAAGCATGTTTTTAATGCTTGTGACTAGCCTCTCTTTCTGAAACCTTCCCGCGGCAAAATAGAGGAGCGTGATGTAGCTGAAGACAGCGATCGCCACCGCAGCGAAGATGACTGTGAAATTGCGCAGGATATGCAGAAGGATTTTATCGTGCTGCATTTTGAGTATGAAGCCGAAAATGAAAAAGGGGATGACATAGAGTATGGCTTTCAAAAGAACCGATACTGCCTGGTCCAAGATTCCTGCCAGTTTTTCCGCCTGCACAGAAGCTACACGTGCCAGAATCAGACCTGAAAACATCCCGACGAACATGGCGGCGTCATTGGGAATCAGTTTCGGCAGTGAGAAGTCCCAGGCAGCCTTCAGGGAGTTGGCTTCGCTTGGGAATTGAATGGAAAAGTCGAGGTGGTAGATCAGCGAGCCCACGCCATAGCTGATCGTTGTCGAAAGATAGTTTGAGAGACACACCAGCGCAACGAGGCCAAGCACCATATAGGACGCTTTTTTAGACAGTTGGATGGCAGTCTTGAACAGAAGTCCGAAGATAATGAAGGGTAGGGCGAATGCGATTAAGGATTTGATCGTTAAGCTCACCGCATAGAGCGTTTCTAAGGATGAGAGGGGGAGAAAGGGTTCTATCACTCCCGAAAAAAGGATGAGTCCTATCAGCAGGACAGGCATTTTACTGAACATGGAAGTTCTCCGTTGAGGATTTTCTGTTGATTAAGGGGCGTATAAAAATGAGTGCAGGGGGAAATGTTACCGGCTGGAGCCGGTACCTGTAGTGTAACCGAAGGAAAGGAGTGATAAAATAGCTTGTTGGAACATTGCTCGTTTTTATGCCTTACTTAAGAGGAATTTCAGTTTTAATCCCACTCGGAAAAAATTTTCACACTTCTAATTATTTAAATCAAACATTTTTTTGTTGTCTTGACGTGTCCCGAAAGTGTTGAAAAATTTGGTTTAGGGATAATTTCCGTGTAAGTATGTTTTTTTATACCGCCGGCTCCAATTTTTTTGGATGTTCTGTTTTATCCGGTGACTATTTCTACCGAAAGTGTCCCAAAGCCCCATGTCAAATTTTGAGGCCCTTTCGGTGTATACAAAACTTGAGGACAAACGAAAATGCCGGCAAATCAGTTTCTTCACACGTTCATTCCCGAAGTAAAGGCTAAAAGCCGTCAGGTCAATTTGGCCTCCTGGATTTTAGAAACCACCGGCAGCAAAGACGCCGCTCATCTGAAAGCAGAGCTCGAAACGGAGCTGCGCCTTCTCTTCAATGACAAGGAAGCGTATCACAAGCTGGCAGAGTGGGATAAAGACACAGCCATCGCAGATCCTTTGCTAAAAAGGCAGGTCAACGTCCTTTTGAGGCAGTTTATCCCAAACCAGATCGATAGGTCTTTGGTGGAAAAAATAGCCCGGCAAGAGGCTGCGTTAGCCGTCAAGTACTCCAATTTCAGGCCTCTTCTGGAGGGCAGTCCCCGGACGGAAAACGATATCCGGGAAATTCTTAAGACCGAGACTTCCCTTGTCAAAAGAAGGGAAGCTTGGGAGGCATCCAAAGAGATCGGTAAAGAGCTCGCTCCCGCCATTTTAAATCTGGTCAGGCTCCGCAACGAAGCAGCCAAGAGCCTGGGATATCCTGATTTTTTTGAGATGCAGCTGTCGTTGCAGGAGGTTGAGACCGATTGGCTTTTTTCCTTTTTGGATCAGTGCGCAAAGCAGTCGGAATCGGCCTATCAGAAAGTGCTCGACCAGATCCACTCGGATGCCAAGAGCCGATTCAACGCGTCCGATGTGGATCTCGGCCCTTGGTGCTGGGCAGAACCTTTTTGCCAAGAGGATCCGGTTGGCACAAAAGAGCTGGACTCTCTGGTCGAAGGCGTCGATATTCTCAAAGCGTCTGAGAATTTCTATGCCAAAATGGGTCTTGATGTGTCCGAAATTTTGAAGCGGAGCGACAATTACGAGCGGGCGGGAAAAAACCAGCATGCCTTTTGCATACACATCGACAGGGAAGGGGATGTCAGGACTCTGAATAATGTAACACCCACCCTCAAATGGCTCGAAACGGTTCTTCATGAGCTGGGCCACGCCGTTTATGAGATGGGGTTTGCAGAAGATCTACCCTGGCTTTTGAAGGAACCGCCCCACATGCTGACTACCGAGGCGATGGCGCTCTTAGCGGGCAGACAAGCCTACAGAAAACAGTCTCTGGATCTCTTGGTGGGGGAAGGCGATGATGCCCTGAAGCAAAAGGCTGAAGAGAGCCTTAAAAGACGGCAGCTTATATTCAGCCGCTGGGCGCTGGTGATGACCTATTTTGAAAGGGAACTCTATCGAAACCCTGAGCAAGATTTACAAAAGCTTTGGTGGGAGATAGTAGAGCGGTTCCAAAAGGTTAAGTGCAAAGGGAGCCGGCATGGGTGCGATTTCGCGGCTAAATTCCACATTGGCTTAGCGCCGGTTTACTATTTCAGTTACCTCCTTGGTGAGGTTTTGGCTTCGGCGATAGAAGAGCGCTGCCCTTCTTTTGCCTCTCCGGAAACAGGCAAGTTGTTACGCGACAAGATCTTTTCACCCGGAAACCGGATAGGATGGGATAGCCTCGTCAGGGAACTGACGGGCAGCCCCCTGGATAAATCTGCTTGGATACGGCAGTTTGCGTCTTGAGGAGAATAAAGGAAGAATAATGAGGCAGCGCCTAATTCAAAAAAATATAACTCTTGTAAATTACGGAGATTAAGAGTGGACACACAAGAACATGGGTGTACTGCGGATACCGATCATGACCGGGAATTTCCGGAAGTCGATCTGCTCAGCCCCTTAAAGATTCGAAGCGTTTCTTTCTCCAATCGGATCGCGATGTCGCCGATGTGTCAATACTCTTCCCATGAAGGGCTCGCGAGCGACTGGCATCTAGTCCATCTCGGCAGCCGCGCGGTCGGCGGGGTTTCCCTGATCATGGTGGAAGCGACAGCCGTTCTTCGGGAAGGGCGCATCACTCCCGGCGATATGGGCATCTGGGGCGATGAACATATCGAACCCTTAGCCCGCATTGCTAGCTTCATTAAATCTCAGGGAGCTATTGCCGGAATTCAGCTGGCCCACTCCGGTAGAAAAGGGAGCACGGATGCCCCATGGAAAGGGGGCGCCGTCTTGAGGGAGGCTGCTGAAGGGGGGTGGAGCGTCGTCGCACCGAGTCCTTTGCCATTCGCCGAGAGCGATCCAGTTCCCGAGGAGCTTGATGACAAGGGAATTGAGAAAGTGCGGCTCGGATTTAAAGAAGCGGTCAAAAGGGCCGTCAAAGCCGGTTTTGAAGTGATCGAGATGCATGCCGCCCATGGCTACTTGCTGCATGAGTTTCTCTCACCCTTGTGCAATCGCCGCAAAGATCAATGGGGTGGAAGTTTGGAAAACAGAATTAGGTTGCCGTTGAAAGTGGCAGAGACCATGCGCGATGAGATGCCCGAAGGGATGCCTCTTTTCGCTCGCATCTCTGCGACCGACTGGGTTGAAGGAGGATTTGACATTGAACAGGCAGTCTTCCTTTCCAGACACTTAAAAAAAGCGGGGGTTGACTTGATCGATGTATCTTCCGGGGGAATGGTTCCCAAAGCACGCATTCCGGTGGGTAAGGGGTATCAGGTTCCCTTCGCTAGGCAGATTCGGGAAGAGGCGAAAATTTTCACTGCTGCTGTCGGATTGATCACCGAGGCGAGCCATGCTAATGAGATCATTACGGGCGGGGATGCCGATCTTGTGTTTTTGGGGCGGGAGTTGCTTCGCGATCCTTATTGGGCAATTAAAGCGCAGCACGAGCTTGGTAAGGAACCGACCTGGCCTATTCAATATGGATACGCAGTTAAGCGTAGGGCGAAATAGTTGGAAAACTCTCGCTTCAGTTAACTGTTTATTGCAATTGTTTATTCATGATACACTTTACGTCATGAATAAATATTTACTTGATGATTATGCATTAACGGGTGGTCAAGTCGTCCGTTCGCTGCTCATATCAGAGTATGGTCTCCGCCATCTTGAGAGAGCTAACCTTGAGCCGAAATACGCCTTCGGCCATCGCTTTATAGCGGCGATTGAACTCATCCCGGTGGTTGGTCTGATTGTCTCTTTAGTCGAAGCCATTTTCCAGGCGATCTATCGCGCCTGGCAGCCCTCCGACCCGTGCATTTTCACAGGGTCTCAGAGCCGGTGCAATGGAAAGTATCAGCTCCTGAAAGCTAAGAGGTATGTTCGGCGGTTAAATGCCAAGAGCGCGCCCGGCATTTACTTCAATCCATCGAAGCTGAATGGCTCAGTCGAAGGAGGGACTTGCAGCGCCATGGCACTGAAGTTAATCAAAATTTACCTGCGAGCAAAAACAAAAGCCGCTTCAGCAAATGAGGGAGTGGCACGAGAGCGCCTGCTCTCGAAGCTGTCAAAAAAGAGCCACCTCTTTGAGAGAAGTTCCGTTGAATATCGAGCGATTCAAGCGGCCCTCAATACAATCGAGATAAAAGAAGTGCCGCCGGATCCCTCCGGAAGCAAAGTCGAGTCGTTGGTAAAATGGAGAGGGTTGGAGGTGGCCTGGAGCTCTAATTGCTACCGGTTGAAAAAACAACCCTCTTCTAGAAAGGGGTGTCCATATGGCCACTTAGCCCACGATCTCAGCGGATTCGACGAGGGGGTCTATTGGGTTCGGATACTGAAGCCAGCGGTCAATGAAAAATTGGAATCTCGGGGGCATAGCCTAGTCTACATCAAAGAGAGAGGACTTCATCTTTTCTATGATCCCAACGACGGCTTGAGTTGCCTTCAACCAGAGAAAGCCGGATTGATTGTCGAGCGGCAGCTCAGATATTGCGCCGAGCTTTTCAGAACGACCGATGTCCGCTTCTATCGATTGGCAAGCTCCCTGTAAGGCGACGATCAGTACTCATCCCGCGCCTCAAAGAGGGGAGAAGTCTTGCTTCTGCAAACGAAGGAGACGTAGGCGCGTCTTCAAGTAAGCTGATAGTGAAGATTTTTCTGAAGCGATACGCACCTTTTCAGGACTGCATATCGATCGGAATCATCAGGCAAAGGGCGTTGATCACAAGTAGTGAGACGATAAACATCCGTTTTCCAAATAAGCCCTCGCGGGTGTCAAAAAAGCCGGCCAGGCAGAGGGCAAGCCAGGCGAGCCCCATGACCAAAGTGACGCCAAAAAATAGCCACCCGGTATAGCCGAATAAAGTCAGCGCCAGCGCCGTAGGAATGAAGAGAAGGATGAAAAGCAGCATATGGATTTTGGTGCGCTCTACGCCTTTGACAACAGGCAGAACTGGAATTTCCGCTTTCTTATAATCTTTCAATCGATAGAGTGCAATCGCATGGAAATGGGGCATTTGCCAAAAGATAAGCGCCAAAAATAGGATCGATGCGCCTATGTCTATTTGCCCACTGGCAGAGACGTAGCCCGCAACAGGCGGTACAGCGCCCGCTATGCTGCCTATCGCCGTGGCATAGACTGTGCGCGGTTTCCATATGCTGTAGAGAAGCACATAGACCAAAAAACCCGTGATCGATACAGCGAAGGTGAGAAAGTTTGTTTTGTAGACGAGCACCAGCGAGCCGGCAAGTCCCAGGGCTGCCCCAAAAGAGAGCGCAGCCTTGCCGGAGATCAGTCCGGCGGCAAGGGCCCTTCCTTTGGTTCTCTCCATTTTGCTGTCTAAGCTGCGGTCGATATAATTGTTAAAGACGCAGGCGGATGCGATGATCAGGGCCAGGCCAAGCATCGTGAAAAGAAAAAGCTCAAGATCAAAATGACCTCTAGATCCCAGGTAAAAGCCCGCGGCGACGGTGATCAGGTTGCCGAGGATAATTCCGGGTTTTGTCAGAAGGGTGTAGTTAATCATGCCCCATCTCTTTGCCCATCGCCGGCATCATTCTGTCGTTCAAGTCGAACATGATCCATAGAGAGCCGATGGCTACGATCAGTAAAATGATGAGCATGAGATAGAATGTCAGGCTTTCCCACTTAGGTTTCGGCTCTTCGCCAAGGTGCAGGAAAAATCGAAGTTGAAACACGGCCTGGATAAGGGCTAAACCGGTGATGACAACCATCAGGGCTTTTCCTTCCAAAAGCTTCAGCAATACCATCGAAAAGGAGAGAATTGTCAAAATGATCGATGACATAAATCCGATTGCATAGGCGCGGTAGCTGCCATGCCACTCTTTTTGGATCTCTTTCAGGGTCGGTTCAGAGCTCATATCAGATCACCCCCATCAGGTAGACAAACGTGAAAATAAAGATCCAGATCAGATCAAGGAAATGCCAGAACATGCCAAAGAGGACAAGGCGCCTGAATGTGGTCGTCGTCACTCCCTTCACATAAAGCTGGCCGATCATGACCGATAGCCACAGAAGGCCGAATGAAACGTGCAATCCGTGAGTCCCGACAAGTGTGAAAAATGCCGAAAGAAAAGCGCTTTCGGTAAAACTGTGGCCTTCATGGATAAGATGCGAGAATTCCTGAAACTCCATCACGATAAAGGAGGCGCCAAAGAGGAAGGTGACGGCAAGCCACTTGATCACTTCCTTTTTACTTCCCCTTAAGGAGGCTAAAGTCGCAAAACCACATGTCACGCTACTGAGAAGCAGGATCATGGTTTCAATGAAAGCTGTCTGCAGGCTGAAGAGATCTCTTGAGGACGGGCCGCCAAAGGTGCTTTCGTGTAAGACTGCATACGTCGCAAAAAGAGAGCCAAACAGCAGGCAATCCGTCATGAGGTAGATCCAAAATCCGAGGACAGTTCTCGAGTAGGCGTCCTGGTGGGGATCCGGAACGCTGGTGTCGGCATGGGGATCGTGATGGTAGTGGACGGTCATGGAGTCGCTCATGCTTCGGCTTTCCTCTTTATTCTTTCTTCTTCCAAACGTTTGATCTCCGCCGCAGGGATCAGCTGATGCTCATCTTCTGACGAGAGCCGTGTGATGATAAGGGTTAAAATTCCAAGAAACGCAATACCGGCCAGCCAGAAGATATCCCAAGTCATGGCAAAACCTAAAACGAGCGCTAAAGAGCCGATATAGACACCGACCCCGGTGTTTTTGGGGAGGTGGATATCTTCATATTCCAAAACCTGCTTAGGAGCGTGCCCCCTCTTTATCGCCCAGAAGGGGTCGACATCAGAGACGGTGGGAATGATTGCAAAGTTATAGAATGGAGGGGGCGAGGGAATAGACCACTCAAGAGTTCTCGCATTCCAGGGATCGCCTCCGGTCGGGTCTCTAAGTTCCTTTCTTTTGTAGATGCTCCAGAAAAGCCCAACGAACTGAATAGTGGCTCCGATAAGGATTATCAGAGCACCGATGAACGCTAAGATGAAAAGAGGTTGCCATCCTGTCGAAGGGTCGTAGCGGTCAAGGCGCCGGGTTGCGCCCATGAATCCCAGCATATAAAGAGGCATGAACGCTAGTAAGAACCCTCCGAACCAGCACCAGAAGGCCCAGCGGTTCAGTCTCTCATCGAGAAAGAAGCCGGTGAATTTGGGAAACCAGTAGGTAAAGCCGGAAAAGAGTCCGAAGACCACCCCTCCGATCACCATGCCGTGGAAGTGTGCAATCAGGAACAAGCTATTGTGCACCTGATAGTCTACAGGAGGAGAAGAAAGGAGGATGCCTGTCATACCGCCTATACTGAAGTTGAGGACAAATGCGAAGAACCAAAGCATCGGCGAGGTAAAGTGAACCCGCCCTCTGAATTTAGTAAAGAGCCAGTTAAATATCTTCACTCCCGTCGGTATGGCAATGAGCATGGTCATGATACCAAAGAACGCATTGACGCTCGCGCTCGCTCCCATTGTGAAGAAGTGATGCAGCCACACGATGAATGACAATATGGTAATGAGAGCGAGCGCCCACACCATCGAGACATATCCGAACAAACGCTTTTCAGAAAAAGTGGGGACGACTTCGGAAAAGATGCCGAATACCGGCAGGATGAGGATGTACACTTCGGGGTGGCCCCATGCCCAGATGAGGTTGATGTACATCATGGGATTGCCCCCGGCCCCCGCCGTAAAAAAGTGCATGCCGAGGTAACGGTCCAGTGTCAGCATGGCAAGGGTCGCCGTGAGTATGGGAAAGGCGAATATGACCAACATCATGGAGCAAAGGCAGCTCCAGACGAAAATGGGCATTTTCATCAGGGTCATGCCTGGGCAGCGCATCTTAAGAATCGTCACAATAAAATTGATGCCGGTGAATGTGCTGCCAATACCCGATATCTGCACCATCCAAATCCAGTAATCCACCCCTTCTCCGGGGCTATATTCCAATCCCGACAGGGGAGGATAGGCAAGCCATCCCGATGTTGAGAAGCTGCCGATTGCCAGTGAAACCAGCGTCAGCATAGCGCCGGCTGTAAATAGCCAAAAGCTGACCGAGTTAAGAAAAGGGAAAGCGACATCCCGGGCGCCGATTTGCAGGGGAACGATCAAATTCATGATGCCGAAAACAAAGCCCATCGCCACGAAAAAAATCATCGTTGTTCCGTGAGCGGAGAATACTTCCTGAAAGTGGCCTGCGGTTAAAAAGCCTGTCGCATCACCGACTGCTGTTACCTGCTGAATGCGCATCATCATGGCATCGCCAAATCCTTTGAAGAACATGATCAGGGCGACGGCAATATACATCACCCCTATCCGTTTGTGGTCAACGCTTGTGAGCCACTCGTTCCATAGCCATTTCCATCTCTTAAGATAGGTGATGAGTGCGATCAGACCGATTCCGCCGAGCACCATGGAGATGACTGCGGCATTTTGTGTCTCGTCGTGTTTAAAGGCTTCAAGGGTTAAATTACCCAGCATACGTCACTTCCTGCTCGGGGGTTTCATGAACTTCATCATGATTTCATGGAAAAGATTTTCATCGTCCAGACGGTAGACTGTTTCAGGATAACCAATGCTTGGCTTGGCAAGCTTTTGGTATTCCTCCATATTCAAAGCGTTTCCGGAGCTTTTCGCTTTTTCGATCCATTGACCGTAAGCCTCATCGGAAGAGGCTCGTGAGACAAAATTCATGGCGGAAAAGCCCTCTCCGCTGATGTTGGCCGAAGATCCTCTAAAGTCACCCTCTTCGTTTGCGATCAGGTGCAGCTTTGTCATCATGCTGGGCATGGCATAGATTTGGCCGCCCAGTTGCGGGATCCAGAATGAGTTCATGGGGGCATCGGCCGTGATTTCGAATCGAACCGGTGTGTCTTTTGGAAACTGCACGAAATTTACGCTGGCAATTTTCTCTTCTGGGTAGATGAACAGCCATTTCCACTGCAGAGCCACCACTTGGATTCTGATCTCTTTTTTATCAGACGCAATGGGTTTGTAGGGGTCTAGCTCGTAGGTCTTGATAAACGTGAGGACGGCTATGATGGCAGTCATTATAAGCGGAAGCGTCCACCACACGATTTCGGCACCTTTGTGATCCACAAGATCGGGATCATAAATTTCTTTACTGCTTTTTGCACGGTAGCGCCAGGAGAAGACGAAGGTGAGGATGTAGACTGGGATGATGATGAGTAGCATCAGGGCCTGGATGATGAGCAATAAGTTACGCTCTTCTAACGCGATAAGCCCCTTGGGGAATAGTACTGTTATAAAGTCTTTAAAATGAAGTATTTGCAATGGCTGCATGAGCAGGGTGATAAAAAGAATGATCCCTGAAAAGAGCAGCATGTAAAAGACGGGTTTTTTGGGCTTTGCCATCGCTTTTCGCCTTTTTCTTTAAGCGCTTGGTGGAGAACGAAAAACTCTACCATAAAACACAAGCGTCAAAAGTCAAGTTTAATTTTTATAATCCCAGGTTTTGATGCTCGAACTGGCCTCCTTGACAGATTAAAGCAAAAGGGATACGACAGGCTTCATCGACAGCAGCTCGGATTTGGCCTGCTTCTCGCCAAAATTCCAGGCCGCTGTTTGCCTAGGGTACTGGACGCATCTCAAAATTTGGCTTTTGAAAGAGACATCGCTCCAAATTTTTAAGATACGGTCGCTATATAACGATCCAAAGGAGGTTTTACGATGCTTAGCTGGGTTGTCATTTTTTTGATTATTGCCATTGTCGCGGGGCTCCTTGGTTTCCGCGGTGTGGAGGGGATGGCGGCCCAAATAGCCAAGATTCTCTTTTTTATCTTCCTGATTTTACTTCTGCTTTCTCTTCTGGGTCTCGTGTCGGGTAGGGTTGCCATATGATGCACGAGTTTTGGGTTGTCGCAAGTTTTCTCTTAACCGCCTTTGTGGCCTTGCTGCACTGCTATATTCTTGTACTGGAGATGTTTCTTTGGGAGACGCCCTTCGGGAGGGCTGTGTTCCGGATGAGTAAAGAGAATGCAGCTGTGACGGCTGTCTTAGCCAAGAATCAGGGGCTCTACAACGGATTTTTAGCGGCCGGACTGTTTTGGTCCCTCCTAAGCTCTGATCCGCTCTTCCAGGTTTATCTAAAGGTGTTTTTTTTAAGTTGCGTTTTGATAGCAGGCTTCTTTGGAGCGATAACAGCAAAAAAGGAGATTCTCTATTATCAGGCGGTGCCAGCCGCTGTAGCCCTTGCAGTTCTATATTTAAGCCTCTTATAGGTATGGGCAGTCTCTTTACTTTACAAAGGACTTCACCGCTTAGAAAGCTATTGGCCACAAGAGGAGGCGTCATTACTCCATCGAACAGTGACAGCGCAGCAATCAGGAGAATGGGCGCTCTCATGAGTTTGAGAGCGCCTTCATGAGTGTTATTTCAGGTTGGACGATACATCGGAAGCGATGCTATTGCCGCTGACTTTCAGAGATTTGATCTCCTTAGCGTCGAGATCGAATTTCTTTAGATCAACCATTTTAACAGACTGATCCCTGTAGCTTTTGTAGTAGTACTTGAGAGTCTGGGGATCTCTTGCCGCTGTCATTAGCGTCTGATCGGTGTAGACAACGTTATTTTCCTTAGTCCTCGCCACCCCAATCGGGATATCGAATTGATTGAGGATATGAAAGACCTGAAGAATTCCTTCTTCGGCATTTTTTGAGGGAATAGCTGTTGTCGAGTAGATGGCAGCGCGTACAAAGCGTGAGGGGGGAGTAAAATCCCCGGGCATCCCTACCATGCCCGATCCTTCACCGAAGGGCTTGAGCGTTACTCCGTTGAGCGTGATCGGCTGCACATTGAAGGGAGTTAAATTGATGTAGTTTCTTAGATTGCTCATATGCCAGTCAAATTCGGGCGAGTTGGTTAACGTACCTAATTTATTGTCGTAGGTGAGTAGGTTGCCGCCAACGGGCTCGATGACTAAGCTGTTGCCGGATTTGTCGTAGACAATGTAGTGGAATGGAGGTGGCTGGCTACCCCATGCCGGAATTACTGTCGGTGCTATCACGACGCTAGGAAGTGCGGCCTTCACTTCCTCAATGCTTTCAAACTGGGTCAGGATCCAGTTGGAAAATTCGGCAGGCGAGAGTGAGCGCTCCTGGTTTTCCTTATCGGTTTCGGTATACTCGGCGTAGCCGGGAAAATAGAATGTGCCGACAGCGAGTCCCTTTTCATTGATCCCATCCATCAGGGCCGGATTGCCAAAAGCGATTGCTCCAACGGCGCCATATTTTGATTTGTAAGACATGCCCTCGCCTTTGGGAGTAGTTCCTTTAAACGGATATCCTCGAGGGACAACAGCAACCGAGATGTCGACATCAATCCCGAACTCCAGGGTGCGTCCGTGTACTAAAGAGCCGTCTTGGGTGGTTAGCTTAATTCCTGTGCATGCTTCCCCTGGCGAGGCAAAAGTAAAACTTGCCGCTAAGGCGGCCATCCATAGGCTAGAAATTTTCATTCCAAACTCCTGGGTAAGGTTAAAATTGTGATAAGGGATTTTCTGTGCTTTTTCAATATAAAAAAGCGTTGCTGTCGAGTGGATCACGTCTCTTCTATCAGGTGAGTGGTAATCTTTTGCCTGAGAGGTTCTTTTCCGAAACCCAATTAATGAGACATTTTCGGTAAACATACCAAAGTTTAAAAAGCCTCCTGCAAATCGTAGACACTCTCCCTTGCATATGCTATGGATACATTGCGACAAGTGATATATTCAAAGGAGACTGTATGCAACTTGACCTTGAGAACAAGATAGCTTTGGTGACTGGTTCGACCAAGGGGATCGGTTTTGCTATCGCCGAGCAGCTTGCCAAAGAAGGGGCTAAAGTCATTGTCAATGGACGTAAAGAGGAGGCTGTTGCAGCAGCTGCCCTGCGGATCAAGAAAGAGACTCCCCATGCCCAGATTGAGGGCTTTGCGGGGGATCTTGCTGATGAAGAGGGAGCGGAGAGACTTTTTAAGCGATATCCTGAAGTCGATATTTTAATTAATAATTTGGGCATTTACGAACCCAAACCCTTCGAAGAGATCACCGACGATGACTGGAGGCGCTACTTTGAAATCAATGTGCTCAGCGGTGCCCGTTTAAGCCGCGGATATCTTGGTGGCATGATCAGGAAAGGATGGGGGCGCATCGTGTTCATCAGCAGTGAAAGCGGTGTGCAGATCCCGGTAGAGATGATCCACTATGGCATGACGAAGACAGCGCAGCTGGCTCTCTCTCGCGGTTTGGCAGAGCGCTGCATGGGAACAGGAGTTACCGTAAATGCCATCTTACCGGGACCGACACGGTCGGAGGGTGTGGAAGACTTTGTTGTGCAGCTCTCCGGCGGCAAGTCGTTTGAGGCGGTGGAGAAAGAGTTTATCAATAAGGTGCGTCCCAGTTCCTTGATCCAGCGCTTTGCAAAAGTCGAAGAGGTGGCGGCGTTAGTGGTTTTCGCCTGCAGCCCCCTGGCTTCTGCGATCACGGGAGCTTCCCTTCGTGTGGATGGTGGGGTTGTGCGCTCTTGCTTTTAGGAATTTAACTGTCTCTAAGAGCGCAGCCTGAACAGTTTAGCAAAGAAGTTGATAATTCCTCCAAAGAATGCCTTGATGCGGTCTCCGAAGGATACAGCCTTGTTGCCCCTATTGGGTTTGGGCCGGAGCGCTTTTTTTGCTTGCGATGGCTTCTGGAATTGCAAAGGCTTAGCATGGGATACCGTTTTGGGAGAGGTGGCTTTGTCTTGACGGCCCACGTTTTGAAAGAGGGTGGGCTTAGCTTTTACCTTGGAAGGCACGTGATCTGTCATAGCTGACGCTTTGAAGGTGATTTTTGTGGCAAGCAGCGCATGGTCGCTGACCAATTGGGGCTGTGGTACATCGAGGTGAGAGAGGCGGGAGTCTCCGCGGATCCAGATCCAGTCGATATGGCGGTTATTGGCGATTTCAGTGGCACTTAAGTCTCCATCAAACTGATAGCTAGCCTTTTTCAAGGCGTCGAATTTCGAGTTCGGGTTATTCAATTGCTTCTCGTCGGCATTAAAATCGCCTGTGATAATACGGGCTGCAATCGCCCCTTCTTTAGAGGGATCGGTGTCAACTCGCTCTAAGAGTTTCTCGATTTGCTCTTTTCCCTGATTCTGCTTGTTGCCGCCTAAGAGATGACAATTGGCTACCCGGATCACTCGACCTGATAGCTGGTCTTTCAAATCAACGTATCCAGAATTCAGCCCATGCAAACTCAGAGTCTGCGAATTAACTTCCTTAAATGTTTTTTTATAAAGAATGGCTACGCCATCGGATCTTTCTGCGTGCTTGATGTATTTGATGACATACTGGCCGTTTAGATCCGTTTTGATGTCATTGAGAGACTTTGGGCTGATTTCCTGCAAACAGATCACATCTAATTTGGATTCATTGAGCAGTTTGACGATCCCTTGCTTCCTTGTCGGCCAGTTGCTTTGCCCGGTCTTAGTGAGTCCCTCCTTCTGGTTGTGATTGAGTGCAAATTGGGGGTCTAGCATGTTAAAGGTTCCAACGCTGATAGACATAAAAAACCTCTTTGGTTCTTTTATTTAATGATACAACCAACTGTGATTTTTCGGTGATTTTATATTAACTATGAGATTTGTTTTTAGATTGATTTAATCTAAAGTGGTTTCTTTGGTTTTATAGGGTGCACGAGGCGTCTATTGCACAAGTGTTCTAAAATAAATAGGTTGGATTTAGGAGAGCTTGGGGGAGTGAATAAGTGTAAAAAGCTTGAAGATGAGGTGACCGGCCCCTTTTCAGGCGAGTGATATGGCTCATTTGAGACTTGCTCGGTGTCTTACCGAGTGCGGATAGCTGCCCCATGGGAGCATACCGCACGTACTAGACCTCCAAGTTGCCTCAGTGGTGGTCATTATGAAACATCGATTCGGCCCGCCGAAGGCAGGCTGTCGGTCCAGGCTCTTAGAGCCTGTCCACAAACCAATCATATGCTTTCAGTTTGTGGACAGTCGCTAGCTGCTAAGCATCTTGAAGAGGGGTGAGCGCAGTTTAAAGTTGCAGGCAGTGGCTTAACTCACTTGGGGGAGGAGTCAAAAGATGTTATAGCCTAGGGCACCAGGTTGATTGGCATAAAGGGCGTAAGCCTTCACTTTCTGCTGGTCACTCGAATCATTCGGAGGCGGACCGTCTTTTCCATCCCTGATCGCCATCAGCATTTTTCCTAGCATATTCTTCCCCGATCCATCGCTGTTATCAGACCAGTAATCGTCTCGTTTCGCTTCGTTGTGCTCCAGCAGGTAAGCTCCTTTAGTGTCTTTTAAAAGGTTGAAGAGGGACGGGTTCTGTTGAA
The DNA here is from genome assembly GCF_900000175.1 of Estrella lausannensis. Classification (NCBI taxonomy): domain Bacteria; kingdom Pseudomonadati; phylum Chlamydiota; class Chlamydiia; order Parachlamydiales; family Candidatus Criblamydiaceae; genus Estrella; species Estrella lausannensis. Next base: position 145,914 of record NZ_CWGJ01000012.1, on the reverse strand, counting down.
ATTTCGCCTGCAGCACATGCCACATCACTTGATCTCGCACTCCATTCTTCCACTGCGAAGCAAATACATTGGGATATTTGTTTGTCAGCTGCTTGTTGATCTGAAACGCCTTCTCACCGTCACAGGAAAAAAATTGTCTCATTAAAGGGTCGTTAAGCAGGTCTTGACGATTGTTGTTGACAGCAGCAAGGTAATATTTTCGCCACTGAAACGCCGCCTCGGTGCATTTGAAGGTTTCTCCAAACACTTTGACACCATTGGGGCATAGTGCAAAGTTCCCTAAAAATTCTGTGGGACCGGTTTTATAAAAACAAACAAGCCTAGCTCCGATTTCATGGATGTATTTTCCTGCTATGGCTTTAGCAGGAGAAATCTGCGAACCCGCCCCAAGCTGAGGCATCAGGGGCAGAAGATTTGCAGAGATGTGCAGCGCTTTTTGTTCACCCCACCCGTCATTCTTTTGGGTTTTTTTATTGATTAACTCCTCAAGAGTCGCGCGTGGCTGGGCTGTCTCGACAGCCTGATCAAACAGTGAGCACAAAGTGTGTGTTTGGATGTAGTCCAATTTACCGCCCATCGTGCTATCCATAGTGCTGACAAACTGTGCCTTCAAGGCTAGCTGGGATTGTGTGGCGGGCATTAGGGGAAGCAGATGGTAACGAATATGCCCTGCTTTTTCTTCGCCCCAGCCGCCTGCTTGGTTGATCTGGCTGGCGATCAGATCATTAAGAGCGTCTTGCGGCTCTGCGGTGCTTATAGCCTTTTCAAAGAATAAAGATAGCGTATGCTTTTGACCGGGGCTTAAATGAGCTCCCATCTCAGCTTCGCACTTTTTTACAAATAGGCTCTTTAATGATTCGTGAGAGGCTGTCCATGCGCTGACTGCAAAATTGCCCTGCGTAGCAGACGGTAAAACCCTGTTTTTGAGATCGGCTATCTTTTTTGTTTGTGGATTGCTTTCTTGAGTTAGCTGCTCTATTTTTTTCGACCTGAAATAGTACGAGGCAGCAAAGAAGGCGAACACGCCCCCCACAAGAAATAGAAGGGAACCAATCGCTGTGGCTACGATGATTTTGCCAATATCACTTTTCTCTAATTTATATTCATTTGAGTGAAATTCAACGGAAAAGGGATGGTTTGTAAAAAAATTGACCCCCATGACCTACCTTTATTAAACCTGCATTAAACTGTTGATTGCAAAAACTGTAGAATTTTGCAAAATTTCGCCTTTCGCTAGTGCTCCAGCCAGCTATCTGAGCGGTGGTTGGTTTTTTGGTTTTTCTTTGTGACATTACACAGGGCGCGACAGTGACTTGAAAAGGCTACTGAGCGCCAGAGTGCATTCCCAAAGAAAAAGAGGAGCGAAATCTCCCCTCTGTTTTAGGTCCGCTGGAGCAATAGAGTGTTACTTGCAAGTTGATGCAAGAAAGTGCGATTAAAAAACAATCGGATTTAAACAAGTAATTCCTATCGTGAATTCTTGTTTTTTATAATTATATTTACAATGAGGATTGTAGTAAATAGTTTACTTTCTGTTTTTTTTGGATAAGATACTTAGGTTTAGCTGGTTAATAAATAAAACTGAGTTTTGTGTCCCCTAGGCACGAGTCTTGGCACACTTTATTATCGGTTGAAATGACACTGCCGTTGAGAGTTCTTGGACGGCCCATGAGTTACTTTTCTGATGATTCGACAGACCTCTCAACGCTCTTTTGCAGAGAGGGCATATTTAATGAGATTGCCAACAGGAAAGTAAAGTTGAGGTGTATTAAGTTATTTAGTTTATTTCTAGTGGTTGTTTTAAGTCTTTATTTATTATTTATTTAGTTTGTGATACCATTTTGATTTGTAGTTTTTAATTGGATTTTGGTGTTTATTTCTTATGCAGCCGGATGTTGATGATCTTCCACCCACAACCGCACGTATCCTAGCCGATAAAGCCCTCATGAGGACCTGTGGTCAAGAGTGTGTGGATTGGGCTCTCGGTATGCTGGATCAAGGCCACGACGGAGAGGCTTTCTGCGTACTTGCCTGTATGTCTCCACCCTACAATCATTTCGAAATGGCTGAATTACGCGATAAAGCCCTTTCCTCGCTGAATTTGGGGGATATACAGCTTTCCGAGGCGCTTTGGGGTTACGCTAAAGAAACGATGAAAGCGACTATCAAAGGGGAGAAAGATGTTGGTTCCGCGCTCAACCTTCTCCGAATTCTCTATTTTGAAGGCGGCTTTTTGCAGGAGTTACAAGACTCGTATCTTCTCTATTATGCTTACATGGATTTGCAGGAATCTGAATATCAGTATTATTGGGACGGCGCAACGCGCGATAATATCAATCAGATTGTGCTTCAGCATTTCACATCCTGCCTCACCGAAGACTCTCCTATGATCCAAAGAACGCAAAGCATACCTGGCAAGTGGATTAGCTATCTTTGGGGTATTTGCAAGCGGCTGAAAATTAGTTAATACCCCCTAGGTTTAATTCTTTTTTCAGCATATCCCTAGTTTCAAAAATCCGTTTCTTTTAGCTGACTAGCTCTTTGATATCATCCCTAATATAAGTTACCTAGATTCATTTGTACTCAAGGTGACATAACAAAAGACTTGTTGGTATTCCGCGAATGTTTTTTTTTAGGTAGTGGAGATTGTGAAAATTCATGACGCCTTGCAAAGAGGGGAAAGTTACCCCGAAGGGCCTGTATACCGAAGGCTTATCAAAATTTGGCAGGGGGGCCTTCTCAAAGCCCTCTAGATTTTGAGACATTTTCGATAAATCGTTTGACGGTTTGATAGGCTTCCCAAAACGCCATTTTAAGGAGAAAAGGATGGGTAAATTGTTGCTCTTGTTTTTTTGTTTTGCCGGATTGCTATTTGAATCAAAGGCCGCTGCAGCGGACGTGCCCTTAAATGCCGAATACCGCGTTGATACAATGTGGGCAACGGCCTATCAAGTCACTGTCAAATTGACAAACCCGACAAACCAGCAGGTGCAAAGCTGGCAGGCAGGTTTTTTCCTGCCACAGCAGAACGTTCTCAGTGCCCACACTTCGGGAGGAGTATTTACGACCAGCGGGCAAGAGGTTTCAGTTACAAATGCCTCTTCGAATGGCACAATCGCAGCTTTTGGCAGCGTTACATTCAATGCCATCATTAATATGCCTCAATCTGGGAAAACATCGATCGAAAATTTAGTCGCCACAGGGTACAGCACAGCGTCACCTCCTCAAGGCGAAGGGCTTGCGGCTCCTGCTTTATACCCCATTTCCAGCAGCTCGGCGACCGACTACACAGTCACTTGGAGTGCTGTGACAGGATCCTCCACCTATTTCCTCGAAATGGATAGCACCATCAATTTTACAAACCCGATCGTTACCCCTGTCAGCAGTGCAAATACAGTGAATTTTACCGATCAGCCCCCGGGTACTTACTTCTATCGTGTAGCCGCGGCGAACAGCTCCGGAAGAAGCCCATACAGTAACATCGAGAGCATCACGATAGCGGCGACAGGCTCACCCGTGGCCTTAAGTGCTGTATATAAAGTGGATACCGTATGGGCAACGGCATTCCAGGCAACCGTGACACTGACCAACCGCACAACGGTTCCCGTCAAAGGGTGGACGGCGACATTTTCGTTGCCATCCGGCTTTTCGCTGAGCAGTCATGTCAACTCAGGAATTTTCTCCGCAAGCGGACAAAATATCACTGTAAAAAACCTCGCTTCCAATGAAACGATTCAACCCAATGCCGGTGTTTCATTCGGTATGATCATCACGATGCCCAAGGGCGCAAAACCACGAATTGACAATTTACAAGCCTCAGGAAATGGAAATTCGACAGTGCCGCTTCCGGTTCCATCGGCCCCAATAATCACGCTAATCGCGTCGTCGCAAAGTAGCTATAGCGTATCATGGGAAAGTGTAGTCAATGCTTCCTCCTACACTTTGGAAGAAGATACCGTAGGAGATTTTCTCCATCCCAGGGTGGTTGCCCAAGGGAACATCTTATCGGAGCTGTTCACCAACATCGCCTCGGGGACTTATTATTATCGTGCCCTCGCCTCCAACGCCACGGGAAACAGTCCCTATAGCAATGTCGTCAGCATCACAGTGACCAACGACAACCCGATACCTCCCAGGGATGCCATCGAATATTCCGTGTGGTACATCGACTGGACCAGCTGGTTTAACGGCCCTCCTTTTGTGATTCCGCAAGATGTCAACATGATTAACATTTTTGTGGGAGAGTTAAGGTATGGACAGGACGGTAAACCTACGATGGGTGGTTTCGGCACTTTTACCGAATCGCAAATAAAATCCTTCACGCAATATCTGGCAGCACAAAACCCGTCGATCCAGGCAAAAGTGTCGATTGGCGGTGCTGGAGGCATGTATGACAGGACGTGGGATATATTGACTCCGGCCAATATTAAGGCCTTTGCCCAGGGGATGGTTGATTTCTGCCATAATCTCGGGCTGGCAGGCGTGGACTTTGATTATGAGGCTTTTGTGTCTGCGGAGCAAGAAGCGCTGGTGGGAGCTTTGATCAAAGAGTTTAAACTGCTTGATCCGAGCTTGCAAACCAGCCTGTGCAGTAACGCCGGATTCGGTCCGAACTACCCCTGGCAACAGGCGGTAAAGAACGTATTGGATGCGGCGATGATCTCTCCCGGCAACTGCGCAGTGGACAGATTCTACATCATGTCCTACTACAACTCCATGAGTGAGGAGATCGGGTGGATCACAGGAAGCGATGGCAATGGCGGTTGGGCGAACTGGCTGATCACGAACTACGGGTTCAACCGGGCACGCATTTCGGTGGGCATCGATGATTTTGATGCGCATGCCTATGACCCCGATGCGTTTAGATCTTGGGCAATAAGCCAAGGTTTCAGCGTCGCGCACTGGGCCTTTGATCCTGCACGCCCTAAGTCAAGGATTCAGTGTCCTTGCACGCCCTAACTAGTCAGGGTAGAGGCAGCGGCCACATTGCTGCTGCCTCACCCTTTCAATCCCGAGGCTTTCTCAAAGCTAAAATCTCAATTTTTGAGATACTTTCGGTATATCTTTGTAAACTCTATTGCCTTGGTATCAGGCGCACCAAGAACACGTAAGGCGAAGCCGTGGTATCAAAGCGAGTGTTCGTATTAGGCAGAGTACTCATGATTCCGCCTGCGATGTAGCCGATGACGGTGGGTGATTTAATTTTATCGAGACGAATTACTCCGTTTCTGAACAGGTCCACATCCGCCGGAAAAAACTGCGCCTCCGCGCCGAAGAGAAGTTGGTTTCCCGGATTGGTTCCGGTGGAGACAATATAGGGGTATTCGTTGTTCATCAGGTATTGGCTGCAACGTTTTTTCTTGTCTATCTTGATGGTTGTCACCTGGTTGATAAAGGGGAATTCGTTGTCAGTCTGAAACACGCCGCCTGAAAAAAAGCCATAACTGATTCCACCGGGGAGTAGCATGTACATATCTTTCGAGTGGGCCGAATAAAGCCCGATGACGGGGCAGTTGTAGTTGTTCATGGCTTGTTTGAAAGTACCGGCAGACAGTGGATCGGGCTCACTGCTTTTTCCGTCGGGCGAAATAAAGATCGGCACTGTCCAGACACCATCCGTTAGCGTGAAGACTCCGGAGAGAGCTATATAGCCGGGCTTGTTGTTGATTATTACCGGAACAACATTTAAATCCCTGCGGCGATAGTCGGGGTTGGTTGTGCTTAGCTCTTTGGGGATGATCGACAGCTTATTGTTTTTATCCACCAGATTAAAAGCGCGGATTTGCTGTGTATATACACCGTTGCTGGAATCATGGTAGAGGCCGGCAAAATTTTGGCCCAGTGCCAGAAGGAACGGATTGTGGTCACTATCCTGATAAAGAGCTCCCCCGGTCACCTGAAGATAGGGGTGAAATGCCTGCCGGATGCAGGATCTAAGGGAAGGTTTGCCGGACTTAACCCATTTGACCAGTTTTTTTAAGTCGATTTCCGTCAGTGCTGTTTTTGTCTCCATCTCTCCGGAGGTGGTGTTGATGCCGTAACCGCCCACGATATAGAGTTTATCGCCCTTTTGGAAAAACTGACTTTTGGTTACAGAGAGGATGTCTATCTGTTCTTGTGTCAAGCGGGCAGTCGGATCTTCAAGAGAGCGGGATAAGACCCCGCCCGTTGAGGGATCGATAACATAGATTATCTTATTCTGAAAATTGGGAGGGAAGTTATTGCCGACATCGTCAAATGCGTGCAATCCATTGGTTCTGCCCGCCACAAAGATCCACTGATCCTTGTAGACAGCGCTTGCGAACGCCTGAATGCCCGTCGGGAGCGAAAACGAAGCCAGTTCAATTTCCACGCTGAAAGGCAGAGAAGTCTCGTTTCCAACCGGGCTGAGGTCAGTCGTTTGGTTATCAGCATGGAGAGAAAAGATGGTGAGGGAAAAAAAGAGATGGCAGAAAAAACGCTTCATAATTACTCCGGATTAGGGCGTGTACGCAAAATCAGCGATGAAAATGTGAGAAGCTTTATCTTTGCCGCGCTTCGATGTCCACAAGAGTTTTGTCCCCTCCCTATTGAAGGTGGGTAACCCATCGAAACCTTCATGACAGGTGACGCGGCATTGAGCTCCGGTTTCAATATTCAGAAGATAGATTTCATAATTGCGATGGCCGTGAATGGAAGTGGTGTAGGCAATCGCTTTTCCAGATGGATGCCAAAACGGGGCCCAGTTGACAGCGCCATTATCCGTGAGCTGAACAAGATTGCCGCCGTCTTTGTCCATCATGTAAACCTGCAGCATGTGCGCTTCTTCTCGATCAGCACGGAAGACGATTTTATTGCCGTCGGGCGAAAAAAAAGGGCCGCCATTATAGCAATCTGCGGTATGGGTCAACTGACGTTTCTCTTTGCCATCGCTTCGCATCGTGTAGATGTTCATGCTGCCGTCTTCATCGCTGGCGTAAACAATCAGCTCTCCATCCGGCGAATAGGCGCATTCAGCATGATATGCAGGACCGGTTGTTAATGCGACCGGATCGGAGCCGTCTATGTTTACTTCATAAATATTCATGTAAGGGGTCAAGTCCCACTTGTATGTGCCGGGAGTCGGTTTTTCCGCTTGGAGGGGGCTCCCGGCATAGATCAGCTTCGTTCCATCCGGTTTAAAAAAGGAGCAGGTGCAGGCGCCCATATTTTGGCTGACGCGCTTGATTTCGCGGCTTTTAAGATTCATCGTATAGATCTGGTAGTTTTCTTCACCTGCAGGGACAGCCTGGAATGAGATCATTTCACCGTCGGGAGCGAAATAGGCTTCACCCGCCCTTTCAAACCCCATCTCATGGAATGTGATCTGTTCGATGTTACTGAGCATCGGCTCGTTTGCGGCAAGGGGGGCAAACAAAAGTTTGAAAATTAGTGCGAACATAACTACATTAATTTTTTTAAAAAAAGGGAAAAGCGGAGCATACTTAATGAAAAAACTCTTTGCAACAAGTTTGATCGCACTGGGGCTGGCAACCTCATCGCTCTCATCATTAACTGTCGAAGTCAACGGATCCTATGACTATTTCAGGGGGATTCCCGAAGGTAGTTGGAACGGAAATCAGGGCGCTGTCGCCGGTGTGAATGCCGGGATGGATTTGTTTGGCTATGCCTGTGGGCAACTTGGAGGCAGCTTTGGCCTCTACAATTGGGATGGCAGAGGCAATCTGGCATTTAAAAACCCAAAGGCCCTTGAGCAGCAAGCGTTTCTTACCGCAGGAATCTCCTCCTCCTATTGTCAGTGGAATTTCGGCGTGGCTTATGACCATCAATTCGTTAAGCATTTCAGCGTGTACGATGTCTCTCTAAGCTTCGGTCAGATACGCTTTCAGGGTGGATATCAGTTTTGCCAAGATGAAGTGGGGCTTTGGGGAACAGCTCACATGGACAAAGCTAGAAAACATATTGAAGGGGTTTCCGTATCGTATCGTGCCATCAGCCAACTCAGCGGCTATTGGACACACTACTTTTCAAATTATGCAGAGTCCACTTTATGGCTCGGCGCTCCCTATCAGGACAGCTTACGCTTTTCAAATCGGACGGCGGGGCAGTTTGTCGCCGGGTTTGCCTTGAGAGCTCCGCTGGCAGACCGCCTTTATTTCGATGGACATGGCTCCTACATGCGTGCACGCACATCATCGGGGGATAGCCAAAGCCGAAATTATGCTGCGAATGTCTGTGTGGGAATCACCTATGTGTTCGGCGACTGCTGCAATAGGGCGAGCTATATGCCCCTTGCCAATAACTCCAATTTTTTAGTTGACACAAGCGCTAATCAGTGATAGCTCTCTTATTGTAGTAGCAAAAGTTTGCTACGTCTAAGTAAAGAGGGTTTTAAATGCAGGTTTCTGAATCCGATTTGGCGTGTGTCAGAAAGTGGGCTGGATCGACAACCGATGCGATATTGGATCCGTCAAGCCGCATTTTCCGGGTTTCTGAAGCCGAGGGATTGATCGGGTATCGGCAGGAAAATGGGTGCGCGATTGTCTATGGCGACCCGGCCTGCCCCCCGGATCAGACAGAAAGCCTGATCAAAGCGTTTCATGACCACTGTGCAAAAGAAAATCTAAGGGTCATCTATCTCGTCATCGGTGAAACATTTGCGCGCTGGCTGTTTAATCACGGATACTGCAAAACCATGATTGAATATGGCGAAGAGCTGATCATTGACCCGCATGACGACCCCCGAAAAAAGGAGGGGGTGCGCGCATGTCTTGTCCGGCGCAAAGTGCGCCATGCCCTTCACGAAGATGTCAGCGTTAAAGAGTATACAACCTTCGATCCACGGATAGAAGAGGGGATTAACGAGGCGGGAGAGCGCTGGCTTAAGGCCAGAAAAGGGCCGCAGATTCATTTTTCGCATGTGCGTTCTTTTGAACATCGGGAGGGAAAAAGGTGGTTTTATGCCGAAAAAAATGGAAGGATTGTCGGTGTTGTGATCTTAAGCCGCCTGGAACGTCACCAGGGATGGCTGATGAATCATCTGATGTTTGTTCCCGACGCGCCTCATGGGGTCCCTGAATTGCTTGTCGTGACGGCTCTGGAAGCCTTATCTAAAGAGGGCTGCCGCTATGTGACTTTTGGTACCGTTCCGGCCACTCAGCTCGGTGAGATCCAGGGGCTTGGAGGGTTATCCAGGTATTTCTCCAGGAGAGTTTATAGCTTGGCCAATACTATCTATCATCTAAACGGAAAAAAGAAGTTTTGGGAAAAATTTGATCCTGCAAGTACGAAAGCGTTTCTCTCGTTTAAGGACTCGCATATTGGTTTAAAAGAAGTTGTTGCTTTGAAGAAGGGGTTAAATGCAACTTTGATAAGTTCTTCTTGAGCCTTGACTGGCTTAAACTCCCCCTTGAGGGCGGAGAATATTCCTTTCGTTATCAGATATTTCACTTCAGGCTGTTTTTTCTTAGGCATCGAAAGCAGCGCTCTCAAATTTTCAATCACTTTCGGCAACCCATATGCGATCTCGGTTGAAATTAGCAGCTCCCCAGTCCGTTTCTACAAAATTGTATTAGTACAGTTGGTACACTGAATTTGCTTATAATTATTGAAAATATTGCTTTAACATATTAATCCAATACTCCGGAAATGTATGCTGAAGGCGACCCGAATTTTAGGGTTGGGCCACGAGACCATCTCTCGCGACCGAGAGATCCAGGACTTTATTCGCCTTACTATTAGGCATTTTATAAAGGTTTAATCTTGGGGGTTTTGTTCAAGGCACTTTCGGTATATAAGAGACAGTCCACAAATTGAAATCGTATGCTTTGCCGCTCCATAGGGTTATACGCTTCGAAATCAATTCAGCTAAAAATCATACGATTTCATTTTGTGGACAGCCTCTTGGCGATATTTCCGCTAAGAAATCTTGTGAGGGCGATTATATGCAGAAAATTGTACCGCATCTTTGGTTTGACAAGGAGGCTGTAGAAGCTGCCAAGTTTTATACGGCGGTATTTCCTGAATGTGAAATTAACTACCAAACCGTGATTAAAAACACCCCTTCGGGGGACTGTGAAATCGTGTCTTTTAAGATTAAAGGATATGAGTTCATGTCCCTCTCAGCCGGTCCGCTCTTTAAATTCAACCCTTCCATCTCCTTCATGGTAAACATCGACCCATCCAAAAGCAAAAGCGCCAAAAAGAACCTCGATACTCTCTGGGAAAGTTTATCTGAGGGAGGGAAGACTCTGATGCCTCTTGGTAAATATCCCTTCAGTGATAGGTATGGATGGGTTGAAGATCAATTTGGAGTTTCTTGGCAGCTCATTTTAACCGACGCAAAAGGAGAGGGGCGTCCTTTTATTGTTCCAACTTTTTTGTTTGTAGGGGAGGTGTGCGGCAGGGCGGAAGAAGCCATGGCATTCTACAGGTCTGTGTTCAGCCGATCGAAGCAGGGGGTGGTTGTTCACTATTCCGAGGGTTCTGAACCTGATGTGGAGGGCTCTGTCAAATATTGCGACTTCATGCTGGAGAATCAATGGTTTGCAGCCATGGACTCGGCTCAAGAACATAAGTTTGGATTCAACGAAGCCATTTCATTCATAGTTCACTGCAGAAACCAGCAAGAGATTGACTACCATTGGGCAAAGCTTTCATTTGATCCTCAAGCGGAGCGGTGCGGATGGCTGAAAGATAAGTTTGGAGTCTCGTGGCAGATCGTCCCCGCTAACATGAGAGAGCTCATGGAGAAAAATCCCAGAAAGACCACACCGGCTATGCTTAAAATGAAAAGAATCATTATCAAGGATCTCGAGATGGCGGGAAGAGGGTAGGGCCTTTCAACGAAGGGATGTAGAAATCTCCTCTTTACCCCATATAGACACTCTTCAGCTCGCTGGCTGATTACAAAATTTTACGATCAGCTCTTTAGATAGGTGTCTAACCGGTTAAACCAGCCCTTTAACCATTTGTTTTCATTTCTTTCCGGCGGTGAGTTTTCTACTCTTGCCCTCAGGGTCGCTTTAGCTGATTTGACGAACTCCCCCAAAAGATCAGGTTCTGAAATATCCATGTTCAAAATGACTTGTAAAAGACCCCATCCTCTTCCGTTGTATCTTTCATCAGGCGAAAGTCCCGACCCTTTGAAATTGAAATAATCGATCAGGGAGTAGAGGCCCTCTTTTGTCTTGATGAGTTCGGTAAGCGTCTTACGAACCTTGTCCTGTTGTTCGGGGCTTACGCTGTCGGCAATTTCTCTCAGGTGGGCTTGGAATCGGGTTGCTATGAAGATCGCCTGATACTGTTTGGTTTCAAGTAAAAGAGTTCTTAACTCTTTCATTCGGTCACTATCAATGTCATCATAAAATTCTAACCTGCTGTTCCAGGGGCATGGTAAAGAGCTGTTCAGCCATAAAGGCAGCGTAACCTTTTCGGTTTCCAAATATTTTACCAGGAGTGGGAAAGTTTCCTCGAAGCGTTCGCTTTTCCCCTGAGTATGCCAAATGAAATGTCCGATTCCTAGCGATGCAAACGTTTCTCCTTTGTTCCAGGAGGTGAGTCCCTCTACTTTTCCGCCGCACTCATTTTTCCAGATTTTATGGCCGATGAAGTCTGCGGTTTCTTGGTGTATTTGAATCAAAAGGTCGTCAGCGGTCAGGGAGGAGGTTGCGAGAGTTAGGAAGAGTAAAATTTTGCGCATATACAGTCTCATATCCGGTTTGCGCCGATTATACCGGAAACGTCTCAAAATTATCAGACGGTTTCTCATTTATGACGGGCTCTCATATACCGAAAGTATCTCGATCGTGAGGCGCTCGCTGTTTGCCGAAAAATCAATTTTGAGACGCTATCGAGGGTAAAGCATGCGCATTTGAGTTTTAATGTGTGCTCTTAGAGACTGTCCACAAACTCAAATCAGTATGCTTTGGTCCTGAATTTGGTTTGTGGACAGTTCTTTTAGGAAAGTTTTCCCATTTTGTCTAATTCGGCATGGAGAATAGAGATCATTTTTTCTGAAGATGCATCTTCGTCGCAAATGATAGGAATATCTCCTAAGGACAGATCGGCTAAATTTGCCCTGTAGCGCGATCTAGCGATGATTTTAAGGTGGGGATTTGTGCTTTGCACTGTTTGCACAACGGCTTTAGTTACTGAGAATTCCGGCGTAGCGATAACCAGCAGACGGGCATTTTCAGGCTGAGCTTTTTCCATAATATGAAACTGAGCCGCATCTCCATAGATGGTTTCTACTTCCCCACCTTTAAGAGTGGATATGGCATCTATATTCTGGTCTACCACGGTGACGTGGTATCCTCTTTTTAAAATCTCTCTGGCGGCTGTTTGACCTACCGGTCCGAACCCGACAACAATTGCCCTTGGAAGGAACGATAGTTTGCCTTCGGGGTTATCGCCCAGTTTCTGCAAAGATAGTTCTACCGGCACATTGCTGTAACGAGAGTCTCTGCCTCCTGTCACGTTGAATAATTTAAACAAAATAGGGTTGAGTGTGATCGTAATGAATGCGCAAGCGACAATGATGTCATATCCATTGTCGGGGAGTATCTTCAGCACGCTCCCTTCTTCAGCTAGTATGAATGAATATTCACCGATCTGTGAAATGGCCAACGCGACCGTTAATGCCACCGTAGAAGGGTATTTGGCAATTTTAACGATCATAAATGCAACGACGGGGCGCAGTCCCAGCAGTATGATGAGTATGCCGAAGAACAGCGGTAAGTTATCAATCACTGCGACCGGATTAAATAACATACCGACAGAGAGGAAGAATATCACCGCAAAAGTGTCCCGCATCGGTAAAGCGTTTGCTGCTGCCTGGTAACTCATGTCTGTCTTGCCAACAATCACACCGGCGATGAAAGCTCCCAGAGCCAAAGAGACTCCGAAAAGATAGGAGCTACCAATGGCGATCATGAAGGTGCAGGATAAAATCGCCAGTGTGAACAGTTCGTGCGATCTTGTTCGGGCCACAATCTTTAAAAGTTTCTCAATGAGTTTCTCTCCGAATAAGTAGACGATGGCGCAAAGAGCGGCGATCTTCACCAGCACCAAAAGAATTGCAGAGATTATTGAGGCGTCGGAGCCGGCAGATGTCATGCTTGCCGAAGCGAAGGCAGGCAGCAGCAGCAGCCCGAATACAGAGATTAAATCCTCAACAATCGTCCAACCGACAACGATATGGCCTTGCTTTGTATGGAGAAGCCCCCGATCGGATAAGACGCGCACGATCACCACTGTACTCGATACGCAAATGGCAATGCCAATGACTAATCCGGCCAGTAGCGTGCCCCCCAGGTAGTAGGTGCAAAAGACACCGGCAGCGATGGAAATGCAGGAAAGTATTAAGGCGCCCGGAACAGCCAGCTCCTTCACCGCGAGCAAATCTTTCCAGTTAAAATTCAGCCCCACTGCAAACATAAGCAGTGTGACGCCAATAGTTGCCAGCTGATCGGTGATGTAAGAGTCTGCAGAAAAGCCCGGAGAGTTTGGCCCGATGATGAATCCTGCCAGCAAATATCCGATGGTGGGCGACTGCTTCACCTTTTGCGCGATGTAGCCAAATAGACATGCCGAACCTAGTCCGACAGCGAGCAGCCAGATAACTTTGAGTTCGTCTCCCATAGCCCCGTTTCGTGTTAGAAGATTAAAAATATCATTATTCATCTTGTTGGAAATTAATCAAGTCGAGATCAAGCGATATTGACGATGTGGCTCCATTAATGAGCCTCGGTTGGTCGCACGCCAATATTCAGAGTGGCAACAAGGGAGTAATGGTACGAAAGATGTTATGCAAATAACTTACCTCCAACATAGTGCAGACTTTTAAAGATGCCGAATCGACCTGTTTGTCAACGTGAGGAGAAAGATTGTAAAAAGAAAAAATAAAAAATATTATATATACACCAAAGCTTCCACTAAATTGGGGGAATTTGATGCACTTCCGGCATATAGAGTTTGCCTCGTTAATAAACCCGCTTAATCAACCATGATGAGAAGCTCTTTGGACAGTAAATCGGCGGGTGCGTTTTGGTCGTTTTCCCCCGACCAAGTCATCGCTTTTTCAAAGGCAAATCCTAAAGATGGGCTTTCTGATATAGAGGCGCAAAGGAGATTGAGGCGTTTCGGAAAGAATGTTATCCAGAAAAAAACGCGGACCGGAAACTTCTGGCTTTTTCTTAAGCAGCTTGACAATCCTCTGATTTTTATACTCCTTACGTGCGTCATCCTATCACTAATCCTCTACGATAGTTCCGATGCGTTGATCATATTAGCTATCATTGCCATAAGCTGCGTGCTAAGTTTTTTTCAGGAAAAGCGAGCTTTGGGTGCGATGGAGAAGCTTCTCCATATGATCAAAATTAAGACTACGGTAATCAGAGATTCCGAAGTTAGAGAGGTTCCTGTCGATCATGTAGTGCCGGGAGATCTGATACAACTTGGAGCGGGAGATATGATTCCCGGCGACTGCTATATATTGGAGTGTAAAGATCTGTTCGTTGACGAGGCAGCGCTTACGGGCGAGACGTTTTTGTCGGAAAAGAGTCCTGGGGTTTTGGCGGCAGATATCACGATTTCCAAGAGAAGCAATGCGCTATTCATGGGTACTCATGTAGTGAGCGGCACCGCAAAGGTACTTGTTGTGCGAACAGGCCTTGAAACAGAATTCGGTGAAATTTCCGGTCGGCTATCAAAACAACCTCCCGAGACTGAGTTTGAGAGGGGGATTCGCCAGTTTAGCTTCTTACTGCTTAAAGTAACTGTTGTCATCCTAATCTCTATCTTCGCATTAAACATTTATCAGCAGAGGCCTCTAATGGAGTCCCTGCTTTTCTCCCTTGCTTTGGCTGTCGGGCTTACCCCGCAGCTTTTACCGGCAATCATTTCCATCAACCTTGCTAAAGGCGCCGAGAGAATGGCCAAAAGCAAGGTGATCGTCAAACGACTGTCCTCTATCGAGGATTTGGGCAGTATGGACATTTTATGCTGCGACAAAACCGGCACGTTGACGAGTGGTGATATTAAGTTGAATGGAGCCTATGATCTCTCCGGCTCAAGCAGTCAGAAGGTATCGCTTTTGGCTTATCTTAACGCCCACTTTCAAACCGGATACTCAAATCCGATTGACAAGGCGATTCTCCAATTTTCAAGTCCTGATATCAACCAATGGATAAAGCTCGATGAAATTCCCTATTCGTTCCATCGAAAGCGCTTATCGATCCTGTTGAAAAACGGATCTGAGTCATGGATAGTTACGAAAGGTGCCTTCGAGCAAGTTTTAAGCTTATGCACAAAGGCTGAAACAGCGGAAGGAAAAGAAGTCGATATCACTATGTGCTCCAATGAGCTTAAAAGGCTGTATGAGGAATACAGCGGTAAAGGCTTTAGAATTATCGGGATCTCCTATCGCCTGGAAAAGGATCTTCGCACTATAGACACCGAAGATGATTGCGGAATGACCTTTGCCGGATTCTTGATCTTTTCCGACACGCCAAAGCCTCACGTGTACGAGAACATCGAGGAATTACGAAAGCTCGGGATAGGCTTAAGGATCATTACAGGGGACAGTAAGCAGGCAGCAATCCATTTGGCCCGGGTGCTCAAAATACCCGAAGGGAGCATTCTTACCGGCACGGAGATGCTCAAGATGAGCGATAGGGCCCTTGTTGGACAGGTTAAACAAAAGTGCATCTTTGCTGAAATTGAGCCGAACCAAAAAGAGCAGATTGTGCTGGCATTAAAGAACGCAGGCCATGTCGTGGGATATCTGGGTGATGGGATCAATGATGTAACGGCTTTGCATTCCGCAGATGTGAGTATCGCTGTCGATACCGGGGCGGATGTGGCAAAAGATGTGGCGGATATTGTTCTGCTTGAAAAGGATTTATCCGTGTTACAAAAAGGAGTTAAATCCGGCCGAGTGACGTTTGCGAACACACTCAAATATATTTTCATGGCTGCGAGCGCTAATTTCGGGAATATGTTCAGTATGGCGGGGGTGTCGCTTTTCATCGATTTCTTACCCTTGCTTCCCAAGCAGATCCTTTTGACTAATCTGATGGAAGATCTGCCTGAAATGATGATCGCTACGGATCATGTTGATGAAGAACGGGTACAGAGTCCTTTGAAATGTGATATCGCATTTATTCGAAAATTTATGATCACTTTTGGATTGATCAGTTCCCTTTTCGACTATGCCACGTTCGGAATGCTGATTTGGCTTAACGCGTCGGTAGAAGAGTTTAGAACGGGATGGTTTGTCGAGTCGGTTGTGTCGGCGGCCCTCATCGTTTTGATAGCCCGTACATTCAGACCGTTTTATCAGAGCCATCCGAGTCGAGGGCTGATGCTTGCGGTGTTCTCCGTGATCGCGTTCACATTTATCCTTCCTTATACTCTTTTGGCCCCCTATTTGGGTTTTACTCCTCTGCCAATGCGGTTGAATATCTTTGTATTCGTTTTGATCATCTTATATGCCCTGGCGGTCGAATGGGCAAAAAAGCGCTTTCTCCTCCGGTGGCTCGCCGAAGCCGGCAAAGCTCCTGAGACTGTTTAATAGGCTATTGCAGGAGTGAACCATCCTTTATTGGAAACGTAGCGAGATGGATCCGCACTTGCAAAACCTTTTCATTGCAGTTAGTGGACAGTCTTCCGGCGCGCGTCTCAGTTGATTCATTGCCCTCATTGTAATGTGTTTAGGTTTCGATGCTGCTTTTCCAATATAAAGGCCATAAACAACGAACTTTTGGATGACGCCCGCTAATCGGAAATGTTGTACTTAGAGAGTGTTCAGAAATTGAAATCGGAGTGCTTTGATACTGAATTCAGTTTTTCGGCAGTTTCTAAAAAGTTGACAGGGCGGAGCTGGCTTCCTATTGAGAGTTTGAAACCCGCCTGCTATTTTAAAAGATTGTGTGTCGATCAGGTTGTCAGTGCAAACTGACATGAAGGGCGTGTTATTCGATCGCCAGGGTTTATGAAGTTAACCTGTTTAGTGAGTCGGCAAATTGTTTAATATCTTTGGGACCAAAAGCCGCCGGACCACCGGTTAACGTACCGGCATCGCGCATCTCTTTTAAAAAATCACGTACCGACAGGATGGAGGCAATGGTGTTTTCATGATAAATTTGTCCTCTGGGGTCAAGGGCGACAGCTTTTTTTTTGAGAACCTCTGCGGCCAGCGGAATATCGGCTGTGATCACGATGTCGTGGGGTTCGACGTTGTCAATTATATGCTTATCGGCCGCATCGAAGCCATTGCTCACCACAGTCAACCGTATAAGATCGCTGGTGGGGATGTTTTGATAATCGTTGGCAACCAGCACCACGCTTATATTTAAACGCACACTCGTCTTGTAAATGATCTCCTTGACGGGTTTGGGGCAGGCATCGGCATCGATCCATATAGTCTTAGGCTTACGTTTTGGCATAAAAATCTCTGATTGAATTGATGCAAAAAAAAAGACAGTTACGACGGGTGTCATAACTGCCTTGTTTTTCAACTCCGGAAGTAGGATTCGAACCTACGACCAACGGATTAACAGTCCGCTGCTCTACCGCTGAGCTATTCCGGAAAAGGAAAATTAATCTTAAGCGTGTGTCGATTAATTTGCAACACATAGTGCAAAAAAAATGTATTTTTTTTGCTAAAGGAAAAGCTTGTCAGACGTGCTTTAACCAATTTTCGAGAGAATCCACGTATTGGGTGCGTCTATACTAAAGTGACTTGAAAATTTTGTTTTGCTAACCGAAGGTCTCGCGGCAAAATGAGTGAATGTTGCCCCATGTTTCTAATATTAGGTTACCTATGATCATTCAGCCTTGAGCTATCGAAGCAGAATCGCAACTATCGTTGGCATAGGGCGTTAAAAATGCTATTTCGTCCCTGAAAGCGCATTCAATCGTCCGGATCAGCATGAGTGTCGGCCTATCACCCATTTTTCCCCGACTTATCGACAAAAGGTGATTGAGCGGGTGCGAATGTTTACGAGGCTGTGCAATATCGCTTTTATCCGATATCGGTTCGCTGAGCTTTCGGTAGGTTTGAAAATGACGAGAGGATCTTTGGCGCAGTTTGGATAGTGGGGCGGCAACGCTAGGGGAATAGTGAAGGAGTGTTAATCAGATCGGCTGAGCCATTGATGCCGGTTGCTTAAGGGCGGATAACGAACTCAAAAAAAAGCCCTCCCGTTTCCGGGAGGGCTTTTTAAAAGCTGATTTAAGACGCTTTTAATTAGTAGTCCATGCCAGCGTGCATCGGCGCTTGCGACTTCTCTTCCGGAATCTCGACAACGATCGCTTCTGTTGTCAGGAGCATACCAGAGATAGAGACAGCGTTTTCAAGCGCGCAACGGGCTACTTTGGTGGGATCCAAAATACCGGCCTTGTACATGTCGACAAACTCATCGGTCAGGGCGTTGTAGCCATGGCCGTCTGTGAGTTTCTCTACTTCCTGCAAGATGATGGAGCCTTCTTTGCCTGCGTTTTCCGCGATTTGGCGAAGAGGGGAGGACAATGCTCTGGCAATGATGAGTGCGCCTGTCCTTTGGTCTCCTTCGAGCTTCTTGGCAAGAGCCTGTACACCCGGGATGCAACGGATGAAGGCAGTTCCTCCGCCGGGGAGTATGCCTTCTTCGACAGCTGCTTTCGTTGCATGCTGAGCGTCATCCACACGGTCCTTCTTCTCTTTCATTTCGACTTCTGTCGCAGCGCCGACTCGGATCACTGCAACGCCGCCCACGAGTTTCGCAAGGCGCTCCTGCAGTTTCTCTCTGTCATAGTCGGACTCAGATTCTTCGATCTGGCGGCGGATCTGTCCTGCACGCTCCTGGATCTTTTTCTTGTCGCCTTTGCCGTCTACTAAGACTGTCTCTTCCTTGCTGACGACCGCTTTTTTCACCCTGCCGAGTTGCTTTAGCGTGACAGAATCCAGCTTCTGACCGAGCTCTTCGCTGATGACTTCGCCACCGGTGATGATTGCCAGGTCTTCCAGCATTGCTTTTCTTCTGTCGCCGAAGCCGGGGGATTTAACGGCGCAGACTTTAAGCCCTGCGCGCAGTCTGTTGACTACTAAAGTTGCCAGGGCTTCGCCTTCGACATCTTCTGCGATGATGAGGAGGGGTTTGCCTGTTTCGGCGACGGCTTGCAGGATGGGGATCATGTCCTTGACGGCGGAGATCTTTTTGTCGAAGATGAGCAGATAGGCATCTTCCATGACAGCTTCCTGGGTCTCAGGATTGGTCATGAAGTAGGCGGAGAGGTAGCCGCGATCGAAGTGCATCCCTTCAACTACATCCAAAGTTGTCTCAAAGCCTTTTGCTTCTTCAACAGTGATAGTCCCGTCTTTCCCGACTTTTTCCATCGCACCGGCGATGATGTCGCCGATCTCTTTGTCGTTGTTGGCAGAGATAGTAGCCACTTGCGTGATCTCGTTTTTGTTCTGCACCTTTTTGCTCATCTTGGCAAGCTGCTCTCTTACATTTTTCAGAGCTTCTTCCATACCGCGCTTCAGGTCCATGGGGTTTGCACCGGCAGCGATGTTTCTTAAACCTTCGCTGTAGATTGCCTCTGCGAGCACTGTCGCTGTGGTCGTGCCGTCTCCGGCCTTGTCTGCGGTTTTGCTGGCCACTTCTTTGACCATCTGTGCGCCCATGTTCTCTGTCTTGTCGTCCAGCTCGATTTCTTTGGCTACCGTGACACCGTCTTTTGTGATGTGGGGGGCGCCATAGGATTTGTCGATGATGACGTTGCGGCCTTTGGGGCCGAGAGTTACTTTAACTGCTTCGGCGAGCGTACGTACGCCCTTTAAAATTTTCTGCCGGGCTTCTTCCTTAAACTTGATGTCTTTTGCTGCCATTATAGTAGCTCCTTATCGTTCAGTTACTTTTGGATTACGGCAATGATGTCGTCCGCGCGGACGATTACGTACTCTTCGTCGTCTAAAGTGATCTCCTGTCCGGAATATTTTTCCATCAGGATGACGTCGCCGACTTTCACTTCGACCGGGATCAGGTTGCCGCTCTTGTCTTTTTTACCTGTGCCGACAGCGATGACTTCTGCCCTTTCCTGCTTTTTCTTTGCTGTGTCGGGGAGGATGATGCCGCCTGGTAGTTTTTCTTCCGCTTCAAGCCTCCTCACGAGAACTCTGTTGCCGAGAGGAGTAAGACGCGTGGTGGTTTTTTTTGCTGTTTGCGCTTGTGCCATGTTTATTCTTCTCCTTTTTGGATGATCTTTGATGCTCTGATGCTGTTAGTTGTTGAAGGTAAAATGTACTCACGGGATAGTTTTTTTGCAATCAAAATTAGCAGAGTTGGGTTGTAATTGCTAATTTTTAGTGGAAACCTCCCTTTCTCTCGGTGCATTTTCTTGAGTGATAAGGGCTTCCATCTCATCAACGAGGTGAGTGAAGTGGTCGATCGCCTTTTCGATCGGGGCACTAGTCCGCATATCGACTCCGGCGAGGAAAAGTGTATCCAACGGGTACTTGCTGGAGCCGCTTTGCAAGAAACCGAGGTACTCTTCCTGCTCTTTTCTGCCCCCTTCCATGACGCGTTCGGCAAGCGTCAGGGCGGCTGAAATTCCCGTGGCGTACTGATAGACGTAGAAATTGGCGTAGAAGTGGGGGATGCGGGACCATTCGTACTTGGCCTCATCGTCAAAGATAACGCGCTCTCCAAAATACTTCTTATTCAGCTCCATGTACTCGTAGTTGAGCAGTCCCGGGGTGAGGGGGATGCCCTTTTCAGCCTTTTCATGAATCATGAGTTCAAACTCGGCAAACATGGTCTGCCTAAACAGCGTTGCCCTGATGTCCTCAATTTTCTCGTTCAGCAGAAAGATCTTCTGTTCTTTGGATGAGAGTTTTTTGAGGAGGCTGTGGGCCAGGAGCTCCTCATTGAAAGTCGAGGCTACCTCTGCCAGGAAAATCGGATAGGGCGCATCGTGGTACTTCTGATGCGAGTTGGCCAAGTAGCTGTGCATGCTGTGTCCGGCTTCATGCGCCAGGGTGAAAAGGTCCCGAATGCTCTCCTTGTAGTTCATCAGGATATAGGGCTGGCTGTCATAGCAGCCGGAGGAGTATGCGCCCGACCTTTTGTTTTTATTCTCAAAACGGTCTACCCATCTGTCGTTTTTCAGCCCTTTCAAAAGCCGATCCTGGTAGGAGGCGCCTAAGGGTTTGACTGAGTCGATAACCAGATCCTCCGCCTCTTCATAATTGAAGCTGATGTTGACGCTCTTCACCAAGGGGACGTACATGTCATAGAGGTGCAAGGGGCCGACATTGAGGATCTTTTCCCTTAGTGCAATGTAACGGTGCAGGTCAGGTAAGCGATTGTTGACCGCCTCGATCAAAGAGTAATAGACTGAGGTGTCGATGTTGTGCGGGTAGAGCGCAGCATCCAGACACGAGGGGAAATTTCTGGTCTTGGCTGTGAACTCATGTTTCTGAACCGCTCCTTTGATCAACTCGGATAGGGTGTTGTTGAACTTGCCAAAATGACCATGCATTGCCTTGAATGCGTTCATACGCAAAGTTCTGTCTTGAGATCTGATATAGAGGTGGTATGAACCGTGTGTCAGTTCATGCAGCTCGCCCTTGGAATCTTCGACTTTGCCGAAATGAAAGTCTGCGTTGGTGAGGGATGAAAATGCCCGGTGTGACAGCTCCATGGGTTTTTCGGCGATCGCGAGCAGTTTTTCTTCTTTGGGCGATAGTGTATGGGCTCTCATGCGATAGAGCTTTTCCAGGAAGAAGCGGTAATCGGTTAGGAGAGGGGAGTTTTTAAGTTGTTGAAATCTCTCCTCTGGTATGGAAAGTATTTCCGCTTCAAAAAACGAGGTTGCTTCAGAGAAGGCGTGATAGAGGTCTTTGGCCATCGATTCGATCTTTTTATGCTCCTCGTGAGCGACATCTTCATCGTGGCGCAGGTGTGCGTAGGTGTAGAGTTTTCTGAGTTTTCGATCCACGGAAAAATAATCGATGAGAAATTGATGCAGTGCCTCAGCGGAGTTCCCAAGGGTTCCGCTTAGAGCGGAGAGCTCCTTGAACGGGGGATGCTTTTTGTTTCCAGCGACTTCGTCGAACTCTCTGTTCCACTCTTCGATGGAGCTGTAGAGTGCTTCGACATTCCAAAGATCAGCAGGAGACGTTTCCTCTCTTTTCAAGATCATGACAGGTTCCTTTATGGGTTGCATTTAAGAGGCTGTCCACATACTGATTTGCATTTTTGGACAGTATTTAAGTACGGTTCAGTATAGAAAATGGGGCAATTTTTAACGAAAGCAACTTTCAATTCCAGTCACCTCCGGAACGCGATCCCGGGGAATTGATGAGAAAGTGAGTAGCGACCGGTTAGGCAGATGTCGCTCTTTGCCTTCTCAGATCAATTTGTGGTGAGCACATCATCAATCAATCAGTGAGTTATGATGCATTTTCCTCACGCGTGACAGGTTTGATAAAGACCCTATGCCAAATTTTGAGATAGTTTCTTTAAACAAATCATACGATTTCAGTTTGTGGACAGTTTATTGGGTTTCAATTCTATCGGTTTATTATGGTCGCTGGGTTTTGAGATTATAAAGAAAAATCGGAGGGTTGTTTTTTTTGTAAGTTATTCTATAATTCTGGTAGATTGAAAAGTAATGATTTAAAATGGTTTTCGCCCATCGTGTGCGAGGCAGTCAATGAATTTTGTTTGGTTATGATGAAGGAATCTCCGATGATAAAAAAATATAAAGGATCTTTCACAGTCCAAAATGCCAGGGGACTGCACACGAGACCCTCCACGGAGATAGTCAAGTGTCTCACCCGCTTTAAAAGTGATGTTATTCTGAAATATAAAACGACCAAGGTGAATGGACGTTCACTTATGGGTATTCTGATGCTGGCTGCTGAGAAGGGGGCCCGTATAGAGGTGAATGCCCAAGGCGATGATGCCGAAGAGGCTGTCTTAGCTTTGCAAACTCTTGCGCGTGAGCAATTTCATATCAATTACTAAGAGATTGCCCACAAATCCCCAGTCATACCGAAAGTGTCTTAAAATGTGTTTGGCTTTCTTAGGGCTCTCATGTCAAATTCTGAGGTGCTTTCGGTATGAAGCATTTCAGTTTAACCACTGACGCCGCGAGCTATTCCTCGATCGGAATGGTTCTATCTAAAACGTCTCGTGTGCAAAACACGGGCGCATTGTTCATGAGGGCTAAGATGATGCAATCTGACGGCCTTGAGTCAACTTCCACGATATGGCGGAGATCTTCGTGGCGCATCTCCAGATAGAGGCGCGCAAAATAGACGGTGTCTTGCAAGTCGGATATCACAACTTGTTTGATGCGAATTTTAAGTGCCTGAAAGATGGTGTCGATCAGATCGTGGGTGAGGGGCCTTGCCTTTTCCTGGCCGGTTAAATACATTTGCAAAGCTTTACCGATACTGGGGTCTGTGTAGATGGCGAATCGTTTCCCTTCAGCTCCTAAGATGACGACCGTGTAGGAGCGTGTTTGCATGATTTTATCAAAGGAGAGCTGGACTAGTTCGCTGAGCATCTGGGCCTCATGAAGACAAAGTCTTGGTTCTGGATATCTGAAGATTGACAGGATGCAAAATTTTTGTCATGGCTAAAAGGAGGGGAGGCGTCTCTTCTCGTCTCTCGTTATCGCGAGTTGTGAGTGGGTGACTTCGAAGTTATGTCGACAGCCTCTTGAACTTTGGGGTTTTGAGACGGTTTCGGTATATCGGTATCAGTAGATGTGGACACTGCCATTTTCCTCGCCCATGATGACCCTTCCGGCGTAGCCGAGAAAGAGCCCGGTCTCAATCACGCCGGGAATGTTAAGGAGGGAGAGTTCCAAGCCCCAGGGATCGCTAAGTTGGTCTTCAAGCTGAATATCGTAGATGAAATTTCCATTATCGGTTGTGTAAACACGCCCCTCCCTCAACCGGATCGCCCCTCGCAGGTTCATCGATTCGATCTTATTGATCGTGAGATTGGAGCCAAACGGAAGGATTTCAACAGGCAAAAAAGAGCCCCCCAAATGTTTTTTCCTTTTGGTCGAGTCG
This sequence comes from Estrella lausannensis, assembly GCF_900000175.1. NCBI lineage: Bacteria > Pseudomonadati > Chlamydiota > Chlamydiia > Parachlamydiales > Candidatus Criblamydiaceae > Estrella > Estrella lausannensis. Next base: position 121,862 of record NZ_CWGJ01000012.1, on the reverse strand, counting down.
ATAAGGACTATCATTTCCCTGCTGGATCCTGCGATTATCTTCTCACGAAGCAGCGCGCCACCGCCTCCCTTGATCATATTCTTCTCATCGTCAATCAGATCAGCGCCATCGACATCGATGTCGAAGTACGACACCGACGCAATCGGCACAAGGGGGAGTCCCAGGGATTTTGCGAGACTTTCGGAAGCGGTAGAAGTGGCTGCGCAACGAAATGAGAGTCCGTTTTTGAATCGTTCAGCGAGGGCCTCGATGAAGTACTTTGTCGTTGAGCCGGTTCCAAGTCCTACAGTCATGTGCGGCTCGATGAATTCTGCGGCCTTGATGCCAGCTGCTCTTTTGGCTATCTCCATTGGTTTTTGATCCATGGTGGGACTCTCCGCTGTTTGAATGCTATGTGCATGGATTCATTGAACTAACTGACGGAAATAAAACCAATAGAAATTGGGCTATCCCGAATGTGTCTCAAAATTTGGCATGGGGCTTTTTATTTGCTAAAAACCAAATTTTGAGACACATTCGGTATAATCCTCGAAAAAATTCAGAATAGTGGATTACTATGCTGGTAGTTTAGCTACGAGACTGTTAATGGATGTGGGTTTCGCCGATTCGAGAGCTGATATTGATCCTTAAAATCAACAGGGTGCCAATCCATTAACAGGATCTGCGTTTTAAAGAAAATTCAGCACGCAAATCATACGATTTTAGCGGTATGAAAGGCTTTTTGAGCCTGAAGGGAGAACGCGATGATAACCAGGCAGATGCTGCTTTGCCACCTCAATGAACTCTATGCCGTCCAGCAGTTTCAAGACTCCTGTCCGAACGGTCTTCAAGTCGAAGGCTGCCCTTATATTGAAAGGGTGGCTGTTGCAGTTTCTGCCACTTTGGAGACTATTCAGCAGGCTGTGCGTCATCAATGCCAGGCGCTGATTGTTCACCATGGCCTCTTTTGGAATCGCGATCCCTATCCGGTCACGGGCTCCAAAAAAGAGAAGCTTTCCCTGTTGCTTAAAAATGAGATCTCTTTGTTGGCCTATCACCTGCCGATGGATGCCCACGCAAGTATCGGAAACAACTGGAAAGCAGCTCTCGACTTGGGTATGTTTGACCTCACTCCGTTTGGCTGCTACGACAAGATGTTCATTGGCGTCAGAGGTAAAAGAAAGCCGGAGAGTGTCGCCCAGTTTAAAAAGTCTTTGGAAGAGTACTATCAGCATCCCGCCCATACGGCGTTTGGGGGGAGGGATACAGTAGAGGAGATTGCCATTATCTCAGGAGGCGCCTATAAGATGCTCCACGAAGCTGTGGGAACATCCATAGACGCATTTATCACAGGAAGCTTCGATCTTCCCGCCTGGAATGAGGCTAGGGAAGGCGGAATCAACTTTTTTGCCATGGGACACCACGCCTCTGAGCGGGTCGGTCCAAAGGCGCTCCTGAAGCATTTAGAGTCGACCTTAGGAATTCCGTGTGTTTTTGTTGAAGAGGATAACCCTTTTTAGCCTCTCATCACAGATCTTGCTCGCTGATGGGCGGTTTGGATTGTTTGACTCTGTCTTTTAGCAGGGGAGAGGTGCCGGGCTTTTTAAAATCGTCCTGGAGCTGTGACAACAGCTGCTGGACAAACTTGCTCTTAACTTGAGCCGGGCTCTGATTTTCATCGAACATTTTAATGTTTTTTTCCTGAAGATTGATGCGCTGATCCTGGTGGCGCGTAATCCACTTCTGGATATTTCTGCTCATTTCCCTCAGCGAATCCAGTGTGATGGACTTGGTTTCCGTTTCAATGATCTTTTCGAGCTTGCGTCTCACCTTTTGGACAGCCTTGCTCTCCTTTGCTCTCTCTACCATATAATATCTCCATACAAAAAGATCGATTCCCACACTGGGCGCCGCTCCTTGACATCAAGGGCCGCTCCTTCCATTTTACTATATTATAAATTTATTTTGAAGTTGAAGCGGTTTTATGTATAGTCAAGCGACCGGCCGCGGCCTGAATCTTCCGATTAGGCAAAGCAGTGAAATTTTCCAACGTACTTATTTGACAGAAAATCACTTAAAGCCGAGAATAGACCCCGCTCCGAGTCATTCTTACACTATCTGTAGAAGGATAAGGAGCACTTTTACCCGACAACACTGAAATGAGCTATGAAATCTGTAATCGACCTTCTGCAAGAGCGCGGCTTTGTCGACGCTATCACCCATGAAGAAGTTAAAAATCTGGTAAAGACACCCTGCAAGGTGTATTGCGGCTTTGATCCCACAAGCGACTCTCTCCATCTTGGAAACTTAGTTGCCGTGATCGGCCTCGCCTGGTTCCAGAAGATGGGCCACACTCCGGTCGTCTTGGTCGGAGGAGCAACTGGGATGATCGGTGATCCTTCCGGGAAAAGTGAAGAGAGGAACCTTCTCACTAAAGAAAAAGTCGTCGAGAACCTGAAAGGTATCACAGCTGTCTTGGAAAAGTTGCTGGATTTCAACGCTCCTAATAAGCCGATCATAGTTAATAATCTCGACTGGTTCCAGGGATTTTCATTTCTAGACTTCCTGCGCGATGTAGGCAAAAATTTTCGTTTAAGCTCCATGCTGGCCAAAGAATCTGTAAAAGCGCGTTTAAATTCCGAAGAAGGGATCAGCTACACGGAGTTTAGCTACCAGATTTTGCAGGCCTACGATTTTCTCCATCTCGCCAAGACGTTGGGTGTCTCCATCCAGATCGGCGGCAGCGATCAGTGGGGAAATATCACTCAGGGTACAGAACTTGTCCGTAAAGAAATGGGTAAACAGGTCTCCGGTCTGACTTTTCCTCTGCTTACCCGTTCCGATGGAAAAAAATTCGGTAAATCGGAAAAGGGGGCCATCTGGCTTTCGAAGGATAAACTCTCCGAATTTGAATTTTATCAATATCTCTACCGCGTTCCCGACTTAGATGTTATTCGGCTTTTAAAGATGCTGACGTTTTTAGATGTAGCAGAGATAGGGCGCATCGAGGAGAGCATGAGGGCACAAGACTACGTGCCGAACACCGCTCAGAAAATTTTAGCTGCTGAAGTGACCCGTTTCGTACACGGTGAAGAGGGGGTGAAGAAAGCCCTCCACGCCACCGAGGGGGCATACGCAAAAGGTTCCGAAATCTCTCTTGAAACTTTGGAAGCAGTCTCCGGCGACATGCCGACAATGGAAGCTGCCTTGGAGGAAACGCTTGGGAAAAAATTGATCGATCTACTCGTTCAATCCGGCTTGCAAGAGAGCAAAGGTGCTGCCAGACGTCTGATCCAGGGCGGCGGCGTTTCCGTGAACAATCAAAAAATTGACAATGTTGATTTTTCGATCAGCGCATCAGACCTTATCGGGGAGCGCTTCATCTTAATCCAGGTAGGAAAAAAGCAAAAACTCTTGGTCCGAATGAAAACATAAACGGACAAAATCCTGCGAAAACACCCGTTTTTCAACATCAAATTTAACAATGTGCTTGAAACGAAAATGTTGATGTTTATTATAGGGTAACTAAGTACCAGCGGGAAAGTGAGTCCTTTTGCTTCATGACTGAGCGAAGGTCCCCGGAGTGGGACAGGCTGTAGCCTTCCCTGATCCACGGCAGATTTACGAATCAATTTTCAAATAAAACAAGCAACGAAGTTGAAAACTTCAAGATAAGGAGTTCTAACACCATGACAATAGACAACAAGAGTACGATGACTAAGAAAAAACTGATCAATGCTATAGCGCAGGAGAAGGGGATTCATCCGAGCGATGTGCGTCATGTGATCCAGGCTTTTTTAGATAAAATGACAAATAGTCTCTCTCACGGAGATCGTCTCGAATTCAGAGACTTTGGAGTTTTTGAAGTTGTCAAGCGTAAGCAAAAAATCGGCAGAAACCCCAAAAATGCTGCAGTGCCCATCATCATCCCTGAAAGACAAGCGGTCAAATTCACTCCCGGCAAGAAGATGCGCAAGCTGATCGAGACCGAGCCGGCACATTCCAAGCGCTAAGCCAAAGCTGATATCAGTAGAGCCCACTAGTACCCAACCCTATAAATTTTGATGGGGTAGACTAGTGCTCTGTTTGATAAGTTTTAGTCATAGAAGGTAAGTAAAAGCCCCGTGGGTGAAACATCGTAAGTGGTATTGTATTGATTTAATACTATGTCGCGCACGGTGTTCCAGCCACGGGGGCTTTTACTTTTCGCAGCGGGCTAAAACGTATCAAACAGAGCGCTAGTAAGTAACATCCTGCGGTCAAGCGATCGCAAAGGGGTATTGCTTTATACCGAAAGCCTGTCAAAATTTGGCAGACAACCAAATTATGGTTGTCTACCCTTGCGCCTGTAGCGTATAGGGCTGGGTGCTGGCGCTAGATAAAGTAAATTTTTTTAAGTTTTAGCGCCTAAATAAGAGCCATTTCTCTCGTTTCCATTCCTAGCGCTTTTATTCTGTCTCTCCCTCATTTAAAAATCCCTTTGTACAAAAGGCGCGTTTTATCCGAAGACTCACCGTTTAAGGCGTATAAGAAACAACGCGGGCAGCTCGAAGTCCTTGGCAAAATTTCGCTGACGAATTATTCTTTTAGTCTATACTGGGCCCGGAGTAGATAGGTGCAACTCCCAGGGAGTCGAGGCATCTGCATTAGAGTAGGCAGTTTTAAGAGACTGCCCACCTACTGAAATCGTATGATTCGTTTGACGAATTTGGTGATAAGCTTCGAGAGAATTTTCAGAATGTGGATTAATATTCTGAAAATTCTCTCGAAGCTTATAGCCTAATTCAGCAGTAAAGCTTACTAATTTCACTCGGTGGAAAGTCTCTAAAACCTGCTGGCTTGCGCGGGATGGCATTTCAAAGAGAGGTTCGGTGAACCTTGTTTCGCTTGCCAGGGCTGTGATAGCTCTCGTCAGCGTAAAGAGCAGGTAGCGATAACGCCGATTAAATAGGTCTTTTGATCCATGAATTTACCTAAGTTGTTTTTTTTCTTAGCTGTGTCCTTGCTTGGAGTCATTGCTGTCGTGGCTGTTTTTAAGAAGGCCAAGGACAAGTCCGATCAAGAATTGCAAGCGGCAAAAGTTATGGAGATCGAGCTGGGCGAGCAAGTGCGTTCCCTCTCAGGTGCAGGAGAGGAAACACCGACTTCGGAGATTGTAAAACCCGAAACCATCAAGGAAGAGACCAGGCGTTCGGACGAACAGCTTCCGACAGCAAACCGGATTGAAGAGCTCTTCCGCAAAGGGGATCCTAAGTTACCGATCGTAGAAACGGTCGTTTACAAGAGCCGGGTTGATTGGCTGCAGGGCAGGCCTGCGTGGATTTCAGACTACGCTTCTCACTATAAGACCAGCCGCCACTTCATAGCCCGGAGTTTAAACGGTAAAACGGACTATTTTAAACAAGATGTGGCAATCGGCGACCGCTTTAATGTGTTTAGGAAAGACAAAGATATCGCATTCTATCTTGTGATCGACACGTCGCGATCGAAAATGTGGCTATATTACTACGACAAGGGTCTGGATGAGAGGGTGCTGATCAAAAACTACGATGTAGGGCTTGGCAGAGTGGCTCCTCAAAACCCTTCAGGACTTTTAACACCGCTTGGAACGTATAAGCTCGGAGAAAAAGTCGCGATCTACAAACCGAAGCAGCAAGGTACATTTAACGGTGATAAAATTGAAATGATGCGTGTCTTTGGCACACGCTGGATCCCGTTTGAAAAGGAGATAGACGGGGCAACAGCGCCGGCCAAAGGCTTTGGAATCCATGGGGCGCCCTGGGCTGTCAATGAAAAAGGGGTTTTCGCTGAAGATAGAAAGTGCATTGGCAAATATGAAAGCGACGGCTGCGTGCGGCTTGCGTCGGACGATGTCGAGGAGCTTTTTGCTATCGTAATCACCAAACCCACCTATGCGGTGTTGGTCAAAGATTTTTTTGATGCCAAGCTTCCGGGAAAAGAAGCTAAATAATTTTATTATAAAAGGGTAAGGCAGGCGTATTAGATGGACATACTTCCACATGAAAAGCAGATTAGCGAATATGTGAAGGCAATCGACTACCTCAAAAAGCAAAATCAAAGCAATCCGCTTTTCAATGCCGAAATACAGAAGATGGAGCAAAAACTTCTCACTCTGAAGAAAAAAGTTTACTCGGATTTGACTCCCTGGGAGCGTGTCCTGATAGCCAGGCATCCCCAAAGACCCCACTCCATCGATTGCATCAGCAACATCACGGAAACCTTCCATGAACTGCACGGCGACCGTCTGTATGGCGACGATCAATCAGTTGTCGGAGGCATTGCCAAGATCGGGGGCAATAGCTTTGTGATCATAGGCCAGGAAAAGGGGTTTGATACCGAAAGCCGGGTTAAGCGCAATTTTGGCATGTTAAGCCCAGAAGGATTCAGAAAGGCGATCAGGTTGATGAAAATTGCCGAGAAGTTTTCGATGCCCGTTGTGACTTTGCTTGACACTCCCGGGGCTTATCCGGGACTGCAGGCAGAAGAGAGGGGGCAGGGGTCTGCTATCGCCTATAACCTTCGCGAGATGGCACGCCTTAAAACACCGATCATTGTTCTCCTTATCGGAGAGGGCTCTTCAGGAGGAGCCCTGGGGATGGGAGTAGGAGATGTGGTGGGAATGATGGAACATGCCTATTACTCTGTGATCTCACCGGAAGGGTGTGCTTCCATTCTCTGGAAGGACTCGTCACGAAACAAAGATGCAGCAGGAGCCCTCAAGCTGAATGCAGAGAACCTACTCGAGTTTGGTGTTATCGATGAGATCCTCCCCGAGCCGATGGGCGGAGCCCATCAAGATCCGGCCTTGGTCTACGCTTCCATCAAGAAATTCATCGTAGAAAAAGCCTCTGTCTTAAGATCGATCTCATCCGAGGTATTGATCGAGAAACGCTATCAGAAGTTCAGGACGATAGGCCGTTATTTTTATGAGGGGGATAAAAAGTGAAAGAAATCTACTCCAAGGAAGAGGTATTAAGCTGTATAGGACTCAGTGAGCGCTTTTTTGTCCTTTTCTTTAAGTATAGCCCAAGATGCGAATTGTGTGTGGCGGCAAACGAGATTTTGGAAAAACTGGAGAAAGACAGGAATGACCCCAATATTTTTATCTTCAGGATCAATGTCTTAGAATCTAAGGAAGCCTCTCAAAGTCTTGAGCAGTTATCCAAGGTAAAGCACGAGTCACCACAGTGCATCGCTTACATGCGCTTCAACCCCTATTTCAGTGTATCGCACACGAAAATCACACAAAACTTTTTAGAAACAGCCATCCCAAGACCGCCTCAATGAAACAACTCTTCTTTACAGCCTTCTCCACAGCGCGTCAAAGGCTGCTTGTCGCCATCTCCGTTTTCTTCATGATATTTTTGACTATTTCTTCACAGCTTGAAGTGGTATCGCTTGGGATCATCGCCAGAAAAGGTCCTGATTTTTTTGAGATATTCTCTCAGAGCGGAGGGAAAAAAGCACCTGCTGAAGTTGTCACAAAAGTGCAGTTTGAGCAGCGATGGCAGGAAATTGACTCCGATGGCAAAGGAAGCATCACGAAGGAAGATGTCGAGCGCTATCTAAAAAAGGAGAACAAAGGGGATATCATCAGTAAGATTCTCTCCTATTTACCCCTCCCTGATAACCTGAGTAGCAATATCCTCTTTCTTGCCGGACTTATCTCGGTTGTGGCTCTTTTCAAAGCGGTGACGCTTTTTGGCTACCGTTACACAACAAAACTCGCTGCCATAGAAACGAGCCGTCTTTTGAGAGAGCGATTTTTCAGCCATATTCAGACTCTTCCCATGAGCTTCTATCAAAAGCATAACATCGCCACTTTATCCAACCGAGCCGTCGGAGACGCCTATGTGATCGCTGAGGCGACCAACAGTCTGATTACCAATTATCTTCAGACCCCTCTCACAATCGTTTCCACTTTCATCCTCTGCTTTGCAACGTCCTGGCAGCTCAGTTCATTTATCTTTATTGGCATGCCCCTGATCGCGGTTCCGATCTATTTACTGACGCGTAAGGTAAAAAAGGTTTCTTATCAGATTCTGAAAAGGCAAGAGCTCTTCTCGTCAATCCTGATCGACTTCATTTCGGGCATCCAAACGGTCAAAATGTTTTCCATGGAGGATTTTTCCAAGCGGAAATATACCGAGCAGAACGACGCTCTTGCAGAGCTGGAGAAAAAAAGCGCCCGCTATGATCTCTCGACCAGGCCCATTGTCCACACGATCGGCATGCTTTTTTTGTCTGCGACCATTTTGATGGGACTTTATGTCCAGGAGATGAGCGTACCCGAAATTTTGATCTTCTGTGGCTTTCTCTATCTTTTTTATGAGCCCGTAAAAAAATTTGCGGAAGAAAATAGCCGTATCCAGCGTGGGGTCGCCGCGGCCGAGAGGCTGTTTGAGATTATCCAGGAAAAGCCGGTCATCGAAGACAGCTTCGGCGCTAAAACTTTGAGCGAGTTCAAAGAGTCGATTGTATTTAAGGATGTTTGGTTTAAGTATCGCGACACCGACTGGGTCCTTAAAGGACTTAATTTTGAGGTTAAAAAGGGGCAGATGGTTGCCATAGTAGGTCCGACGGGCGCTGGCAAATCGACAATTGTCCAGTTGCTTACCAGATTATATGATGTCACTCAAGGCAGCATCCTCATCGACGGTCACCCACTTGGCGAGTACACCCAAAAATCGCTTCGGGAAACGATCTCTGTCGTGCCGCAGAAACCTTTCTTGTTCATCGACACCGTAGAATCCAATATTGCGGTGGGAAGGGGGCATGACATCAAGGATGTTGTAATGTCTGCGAAGAAAGCGCAGGCGGATGAGTTTATCGCACGGCTCCCTGATGGTTATCAGACCATGCTTTCAGAGGCTGGTAAGGATCTATCCGGAGGCCAGCAGCAGCGAATCACTATCGCCAGGGCTCTTTTAAAGAACGCTCCAGTTATCGTAATGGACGAGGCAACATCTTCCCTGGATATGATCAGTGAGCACAAGATCAAGGAAGCCCTAAAAACTTTGCGTGGAACAGTGACAGAGATTGTCATAGCTCACCGTTTATCGACTATCGAAGACGCCGACTGCATTATCTATATGGATGAAGGGCATGTGATTGCCAAAGGGACCAAGGAAGAGCTCCTGCAAACGTGCGAGCCTTTCCGGGCGATGTGGAATATGATGACCAAGCGCCAAACTGAGGTGGCTGTTCAGTGAAAAAGGAAACGGTGGTTGTTCACTCGGGCGGGATGGATTCCTCTATTTGCCTGGCTCTTGCAGTCAAGGAGTTCGGCTGCGACCGTGTTGTCTCTCTTTCCTTTGACTACGGTCAACGTCACAGAGTTGAACTTGAAGCGGCCAAAAAAATCGCTCTGTTTTTTCAGGTGGAGCATGAGGTTCTTCCTCTCGAGGCCCTTCCCCTGATTCAGCAAAGTTCGCTCACGGATAAAAGCCTCGGAATCAAAAAGGGGCTTGCCGGCGAGCCGCCCAATACGATGGTGCTCGGTAGAAATGGCCTTTTCATCCATTTAGCTGCCATCTATGCCTTTTCCCGAGGTATTCACCGCATTGACTTAGGGGTAATAGGGACGGAAGATGGTAACAGCGGTTACCGCGATTGCTCGCAAGAGTATATTGGTCTGATGGAAAAGGTGATCCGTCTGGACGTTGACAGTGATGACTTCCGTATTCATACACCTCTGATCCGTTTGACCAAGCTCGCCACATTAGAGCTTGCCCATAGCCTAAGCGTGCTGTCCTATCTTTTAGAAAATACCATCACATGCTATGAAGGCGTTGGCAGGCAAGGTTGCCTAAAGTGCCCTTCCTGTGTCCTGAGGAACCAAAGTCTTCTTCAGTTTGCTAAAGCTTATCCAAAGGTGGCGCTTCCCTTTCAGATCGAAGTTTGAAATCGTATGATATGCCGCTGAAAATTGCCTTAACGTCTTTAAGACAATTTCTAAAATACTGTTTATTAGTCTTTTTAGTTTACGCATCCTGCGGTGCAGAAAAAGAGCGCTCTGGCGCTGAGCGGCGATAAGCTGCCAGTATCAGCAGGGTATGGATTAGCGCGTTCGTTGAATTCCATGAGCTTTTACTTTGCAAACAACCGGTTGTGAGACGCATTCGGGATCATTGAGGGACTCTTTCACTTGGGATTAACTTCTTCGGCTTTAATCCATACCGAGAGTGACTCAGAATTTGTTTTTTGGTAAAGAGAAAGCCTCGCTGATTGTTTGTTGGCTCATATTTCTAATATTAAGTGACTTGCAGCCATCGGCTGGGGCTTTTTGGCAAGAACCAAGTTTTGAGACGCTTTCGGTAAAATATGATGCTCTCTTTCGTTTTATTTGTGCGTGGCGATTGAAGCATTCGATCTGATTTAATCAAGGAGGATATCATGAATGTGCAAGGTTTCGCTGGCTCTGCTCCGAGTATAGACTTACCCAATCAGACATTTGACAGACTTTCTGATGAAGTGGTGTTGTTGATTCTTGCGATGCTTCCTCTTCACGATCTTTTGTCAGCATCGCGTGTCAACAGGCAGTTTTGGCGCGTTAGCAATGACTGGCAGTATTTGAAGAGAGACCATCAGGTTGCCGCGCTGGTACTGGCCCGGCTGGGGATCAGGCAAGAGCCTGAATTTTCGGTAGAAAGAAGGTTTACCCTGGAAGAATTATCTCGCTTAATGCGTCAAGTCTATTCCAGATTGGAGAGGGCGGGTATCCAGGAACTGGCTGCCTTTTCCATCGACAGACAGCAAGCCTCTGGGTCGAGAGTTGAACCAATGCTTCGGCGAAAGATCGTGCAGGAGCACGGCAAATGGATCAGGCAGTTTCAGTCATGCTTTGCCAAAGGTTATTTTGAGATTGGCGAACATTTACTCAAGTCGATGTCTCCTTATTCCCTCGACTGTTTTTTTGAGGCGATGGAGAACAAGGTAGGTGTCAAGCACGTTCTGATGAATTTAAATTTACCCTCTCCGTTGAAATCACATTTCTTTCATCGGCTCAAAGTGAACGCCTACCACTTTGAAGCGCTGACACTACAGGGCGAGAGAGGAGTCAACAGGCTCTTGCCGGAAATCCTTCTTTGCCTCGCTTCGAGCGAAAACATCAAAAGATTGAAGTTTCAAAACTTGTTGTTTGGTGCACAGGAGTTTGCACAGCTGGCAGAAGCATTAGGGGGAAATGTGGTATTGGAGCATCTTGAGATCGATCAGCTTAATTTTGATGAATCCTGCATTGAACCACTGGCTAAAGTGCTTGAGCGTCCCTGTATGAAAAGCCTGTGTTTGGAACACGCCTCCACTATGGAGATTGCCCAGGTTACGCTAGCGGCTTTGAATTCACCTATGCGACGACTTGAATTAAGAGGGTCTTTTGTAGGACAGAGGGCCGCTGAAGCGCTAGTGCACTTGTTTAAGATGAATCGATGCATCCGCGGATTCACACTTTCGCAGCCGATGATAGGGGAGGCTGAGCTTTGGTACCTGGAGGAGGAACTCGGTAAATTGCCGGGGATGAATTACAATCTTCCCTGTAAGCGCTCGTTTAGGCCTGTAGCTTTTAGATCAAGCCCATCTTCGCTAGAGTGTCTTTAAGAGACAGGTTGTTCTCCTTTTCCAGCGTTCCGCTTTCGTTAAGCCATTTGAGATAGCTTTTGGGTACCTTCTCGAGCGGCAGTCCCTGGTGTTTGCCAAAGGGCATATGAGTAATTTGTTTAACGGCTTTCTGAAAAGACATCAGATCCAGGATTTGCTGATAGGAAAGATCATCGACCATTTGTGAAAATACCTCATAGAGGACTACGACGTCGTCGAGCGCTCTGTGGGCGTTGTTTTTTTCAATACCATAAATTTCCCTGAGGAATTGTAGGGAGTGCCGTGGCAGGTCTGGCCTGTATCTTCTCGCCCATTTCAGGGTGTCGATAAATTTCCACGATGGCATCTGCAGGTTGTTTCTTTTCAGTTCATTACGCAGTATGTGAACATCAAACCCATCGTTGTTGTGGGCGATGAGAACAGCATCTTCGGAGCAGAACTCGATAAAGCTTTTACCCACGGTCGCAAAATCAGGTGCATCCCTAACCATGTCATCGCTGATCTTATGGATATTGGTTGCTTCCTTGGGAATGGGTTGTTTGGGATTGACAAAGCTGCAGAAGCTTTCATTGCGTATGGGATCGAAGGCTGCAATTTCGACGATCCGGTCTTCCTCAAGTCGGATTCCGGTGGTTTCAGTGTCGTAAAAGATTGGGCGCATAAGTAGTTATTTACTTCCTTCCTGTTTTGACAAACTCCTCCAGAATCTGCTGGAAGGTTTTCGTGCCTGAAGCGACAAGCTGGGTTAAAGGTCCGAATGTGTGGGCAATCTCCGGGAGCGAGCCTAAAATTCGCTCCAACGTCATGACGGAGACAACCATTTTATCAAAAGCCGGAATTACTACTCTGTAAAATAATAGCTTGGAAAGCTCATCATAGCAAAATCCCGGCAGGTCAAGCTCTTTGTTGAAAAAATTGAGCAGTCTTAATGTGTCGGCAAGTGTTCCTTCTTCGGCTCTGCAGGGGAGAAAGAGGACTATTTGCAAGATTGTTTGTTGCTGGATAATCCGTATAAAGACAGGGTACTCGATGAGATCCTTCTTAAAGGTGAGCACGAGCTGATCGGTCTCTTTTTGATAAAAAACTTGATGGCCAAGCTGTTTTATCAGCTTTTCCAGATTTTTGTACGTAAGTTCCATTGCGGTATTTCTCTTGCTTTATCGTGGGGTGGGAAGAAGGCTCCAGCTCTTGTGCCCCTGCTATCAGTGGTACAAGAGGCGGAAGGTTTAATTGAGAGAGAGCTTTTCCATATTAAGCGGAAAGGCAAAGAGTAAAAGGATAACGGGTTTGCGGGTGCTTTGTCCAAGGAATTAATATGTCTAGTCGGCAACGCAGCTCTCTTCAAGCTCGCGCATAGGGGCAGCAGCCTCTTTTTGCCGGGGCTCTATCAGTTCCTGTCGTAAAATTTCCCATTTTTTATTCGCTTCAATTCCCAGGGAAACTTTTCCACCTTGAATTTTTAATATAGTAATGACGATTTGGTCTTGTTCATGCTTACCGATTACTATCTTTTCTTCGGATTTGCGGGTCAATACTAGCATAGTTCACCTAGGTTTCTGTTCGCGTTTTAAGATGTTATCTTCTTCGCACTAGTTGCGGTCTTGTGTTCAGTTAAAGTGGAGTAATAACTCCTTCAAGCAGTGATTCGCTTAAAAGTTATTTCCTGGCAGCATTGAGTTGCCGCAGTCTCTAGTCACGTCGGGATTGTTGGTTGTCGGAATCAATGAGACGTCATCGTCGGTGGGCATTCGGTAGCAACCGCTAAGAGATGCTATAGCCAGTGCTGCAGTCGTCAAAATCGCGAATATCTTTCTAGAAGCTGCTGTAGACACATTTTCCTCTGGTGTTTCTTAGCTGCGGCCATTCTATATACCACATTAAAAATATGCAATATGAATTTAGAAAATACAATGTGTGCCAGACCCTATTTTGAGGGGGCATTCTGCCGATGTGCCGGGGTATCTTAGAGACTGTTAACGGAAACGGATTTTGTCGGTTTTGGGAATTATTTTGACCGCTTTTCGATCTTTTTGAGGTCATTATGCCAGAGCGGATATTAACCCTTTAAGAGTCGAGATTTGGTCAAACGAACCTTGAAGTCAACAGGACGTGAATCTGTTAACAGCCTCGTAGAGACCTACCACAAACTTAAATCAGTTTGCTGCACTGATGAAACGGGTTATAATATTTGAAACACAGTTTCAGGTACCGATAAACATCAAATTTTTAGATGTTGTTCGGTATAACCGGCTCCAGCAAAATACAACATGCTATTTCAGCGTGCGGAGTATCTCTTAGAGAGGAATGTCGCTGAACTTCTTTCTTTCCACCGCCTCGCTTTCTTCGTGCGGCAAATGATCGGAAGAGATGAGGGTAATTCCGGTCGCCGACTCGGCGAGCAGGTGTTTTTTGCCTGCGTATTCAACTACAAAGAGCGCTGATTTTTGAGAGATCGATCTCTGGTCTAAGATTTTTATGCTGCTGCCTTGATTTGACATCTGGATGCGCGACAGGTTCATTCGTTTTAGGAACCATGAAAGACCCACTAAGAGTACAAGAAGAAATCCCAGTGTGATCAGCATATTTAAAAATTCTCGGTAGAAATTGGTTTCAGGGACCGGTTCCTCAGCCAGAGGGGGGAGTAGCTCCTGCTGCTGAGTAGATTCTGCTTGTTTGAGGGTTTCGCCACTCTCGATCTTCTTTTCAGCAGAAGGAATTGCATCTTCTGCAAAAACCGTTTGAGCGAACGCGCACGTGAAAATCAGCAAGAGCCCCCTGATAACGGCGGGTCTTAGTAAAACAGTGAAGAAAAGGTTTGGAAGCAGTTTACCTTGAGCTATCTTGTTATCCATGGAGCAGCCTTTTTCAGGGTTAAAGGCGCATTCTATTCGTCCAAAACATAAGTTTGAACAAAATTTTTGCTGGTATAGACGGAGCCAGGTCAAATCAATTGACTTCGTCTCGGGTTGGTATCTTAGCCATGAACACCTTCTGCTGGGAGTGACCTTTAGTAAGATAGGCTAATGCTCTCCTCTATGCATCAGCGAAAATATTGCTTAAGCTGCGCCGTTTATCTATGCTATAAGAAGGGGGGATGTCGAAAGTGTCTCGAACTTTGAAGTTGCCTAAAGCCAAAGTTCGAGACACTTTCGGTATATATCAATCGGTTAGCGATGAGTGAGATCAGCGGAGAAAAATCGGCTTATATTTTTTTAGATATCGATGGAACCATTTCCTCATCTCTCCACTCTGTCGAACCGGAAGTCGCGGCGTATTTAAACGCCCTTGCGGCCTCGGGACATCAACTTGTTTTTGTCACAGGCAGGTCTTATCTATGGGCTGAAAAATCGCTCTCCTTTCTTCAAGGATCCTACCTATTCTCTTGCCAGAATGGCGCCCTGATTCAGGAGATGCCTTCAAGAAGAGTTCTCTTTCAAAACTATATCGAAAAGGAAATGCTCTCCCTGCTGGATCGAATAGCTGAACCTTTTAGGCAAGACTATGTTGTCTACACAGGCAGAGAGAACAACTCCCTTTGCTACTACCGGGAGAGTCTATTCACTTCGTGCCAAGAAAAGACACTTCTCGATAGGGCGCAAAGTGTAGGGGAAGAGTGGATTTCGGTAGCATCATTTCGAGACCTTCCTGTAGAGTCATTCCCCGCAGTGAAATTTTTTGGCGGCCAAAATGAACTTCAGAGTATCGCTGATGAAATAAGCAAGGCGGCCCATCTGCATATTCCTGTGATCGTTGATCCGGTAGTCAAAGGGAGTTTTGTCGCCCAGGGGACAATGACGAGTAAAGGGGATGTGGTGGATGCTGTCGTTGAAATGAAGGGTGCCAGGCCTGTTGTCGCCGCCGGCGATGATATGAATGATCTTGCAATGCTAAGAAAAGCTGACATCAAAGTGGTTGTAGAGACAGCTCCCAAAGATCTTCTCATGATGAGCGACATTATCTGCCCACCGGCAGATAAATCAGGCATTATCACGGGGCTGAGTCAGGCGATTGAACGCTTAAAGAGATGGGGATGAAATAACGATGGCTTGGACTTTGGTAACAGGAGCGGCAAAGCGCCTGGGAGCTTCCATCTGCCTGGAATTGGCGCGGGCGGGACACAATCTTGTCATTCACTACAGGCAAAGCCAAGATGAGGCAGAAGCGCTTGCTGTCACTCTCAGGGCTTTTGGGGTGAAAGCAGAGACGATCCGCGGTGATTTTTCCACCGCAGAGAGCCTTCAGGAGTTTTTGAGAGAGTATCAACGTCAGTTCTTGGCAACACGGTTTGTCGTCAACAATGTGGGGAATTACTTAATTGAACCTCCTTCGGAAACAGCTCCCATAAAGTGGCATGAGCTCTTCGAAACCAATTTTTTCGCGCCGGTGGCTTTGACTAACGCCCTGCTGTCTTCCCTGAAACAGGAGAGGGGCGCCGTCGTCAATATCGGGGTTGCCGGCATCAGCAAGCTGAAAGTTGACGTCAACGCCGCAGCATACACTATGAGCAAGATCGCCCTTTTGGCATACACCAAGTCCCTCGCCAAAGAGGTGGCCAAAGACCTGGTGCGAGTCAACATGGTCTCTCCCGGATACATCGATAATGCGGTCGATCTTCCGGACGACTTAAGCGTGTTGCCTATGAAGCGTGCAGCCACGCCTGAGGAGGTGGCGCGGGTCGTGCGCTTTTTACTGGAACCGGCGAGCGCCTACATTACGGGTCAGAATATAGAAGTTGCGGGAGGGGTGGGGCTTTGATGGATCAGCGGTCTAATCCGGCGGTGCACTTTCGGCAAAAGGCAGCCAAGAGTGAGTGGCAAAGATTTAACGGGTCAGGTTCTTTTGCGTCCGTTCCAGAGGAGTTGCTCGCGATCTTGCTTTTCCTGAAAGAGGGAGGGCAATATCGCGAATGTGCCTTAACCCGCCTCGACAAGGTGATGAGTGAAGACCCTCTTCCTGTCGATGAGGATCCCTACTTTGCCCTGAGAGCAGCTCCTCCGGTTGCAGCCCTTTTGCAAGCGCAATCTTTGGGCATTCGCACAGCAGTACAAGAGAAGCTCAGAGCCTACCTTCTCTTTCTTGGCGCTAACTTGCAGGAGAGCATGCGCAAGGAGGGGGCGTCTTTGAGCCGTTTTCTAAGGATCCGAATAGAATTAACTTTATCGATAGCTGCAGAGTTGCTCGGAGATGAGGGTGCTTTGCAGCAAACTTCACTATCGATCGATGATTTTTTTCATCCGCAGCTGTCACCGGATCTCTTTACCCTCCTCTTCACGTTGGAAGCAGTGGGGCGGCGCCACGTTGGACAGGATCTTCTCCAGTCCCTTCGTCTTGTTTGGAGCGATGAGCAAGGAACATTTTTGGGCCCTCCGCTCTGTAGCTTTCACGAGGGAGCTTTGCCGTCGGTTCAACGAGCCGATTTTTGGATGAGTTGTCTGACCGGAACTTTAGGGGAGAAGTTAAAACGGAAAGCTCCTCCTCTCGAATCGGCTCTATATCCGGATAAGCCGTTTGCGTTTCCCTCCTCAAGCTCCATGCCTGCATCGGTACCTTCCATAGCGGACAATTGGATAAATCCTACACACTCCCTTTTCACCTATCGCCGAGGAGACCTGCGACTTAAGCCTTATTGGCGCGCATTTCATCTGGTCCGCGGCTTTATCTCCGGAAACGGGCCCATGGTTTCTTTTTCCGTTCAGGGGAAGGTGGAGGGAGAAGTGGCAGTTTCTAAAGACGGTTTAGCAGTTCAGGTGCGATTTAGTTACACGGGTGAGCAGGTGGGTGTCGCGGATCCCACCGACTTGATCGGCTTCTATGTTGGCCCCAGGTCAGGAATCGAGTATACGGTTAACGATTGCCGGTCTACCGTCTTTAACTTAGGTGATATCTTGTCTTTCAAAGGGGGATTTGGCGAGATACAAGTCGTGTTCAGCCAAATTTCCGGAACCTCCACCGTTTGCGGCCACATGACTGCCGGGGCTCGGCCTGCTGTCGAGTGCGGTGATGGCGTCGATTGGGTTGCTTATTTAAGACCAGTCAAGCTCGAAGCAAAGTCCGATTTTCTGATGACGATTTCGGTTAAGTGACAAAAGAGTGTAAGTGATGGGGCGGCAAAGAGCTTGGATTCCGTTTTTCTTTCTTCTTTTTTTTCCGCTTGTTGCCCTGGAGCCTGCTTGCCCGACACAGTATATCTGCCCGCGTTATGCCGCAAAAAAGATGTCCCCGATGAAACCAAGCCCCTGTTTTTTGGTGATGTTAGTTGATGCTCCCCACTTTGATTATTCTGACGGAGATCTTTTTTTACGCAGTTGGCGCAAGCATCCTCAGGGGGGGCGTAAAGATGGAACAGTGGGCCACGCCTGGATTTATCTCCGCGGCGTGAAAGACGGTAAAGTTGTGGAAATAGAGGGCGGGCACAGTGGCGAGAGAGGGGTGCGCAGCTTGACTTACATGGAGGGGGTGGACCTGCTGATTCAGAGGGGAGAGAAAAATCCGGTCCGTTATCTCTTTGAGTCCTTGGAAGACGGATATTTCGAATCGGGTTCCGGAACGCACCGCCCTACTTTCGCCGCCAAAATCGATCTGACTAGAGAGCAGTTTGAAGCCATATTGGCCTACATCCATCCTTCTTGTTATCCTTATAAATCGTACAGTCTTACGGGGAGGCAATGCGCCTCTTTTGTTGTTCAGGTGGCAGCTTTGGCAGATCTTTCGATTACGGCGGAGGTTACGCTTCCTCTGCCCAAGTGTGTGAGAGTAGGTAGGCAGTATTTTTCGCTCTACGAGGATGAAAAGTACTCCACCATCACTTTTTGCTCTCCCGACATGGTCGAACAAGAACTCATCAGGAGAGTTTTTGAAGGCAGGGCGGAATATGCGCTGGATTGGTATTTTGCCGAGATGAAATGCTGTTTAGACCGGAAATGAAGAGAACGCCTCAAAATTGGGATTTTGGGGCGCTCTCACTATGTAGCTCGGTCGGCTAGAACGAGAGTCAGGCTTTGGCTTCCTTCTGGCACTCCTGCATCCCTTTCATTCCAACTCCCATGATGCTAAGTCCGTTATCGATGTATATCGTTGTGCCGGTGATAGCATCCGCAAAGGGCGAAGAGAGGAAAAGAGCAGCCTTGCCTACATGCTCAGCTTTTAGTTCGGAAGGTAGCGGCGAGTTAGCTTCCGCATATTCAATCATGGTATCGATAAAGCCGATTGCCTTGGCGGCACGGCTTCTTAGGGGGCCGCAAGAGAGAGTGTTGACGCGGACGCCCCACTTTCTTCCTGCCTCCCAGGCCAAAGTTTTTGTGTCGCTCTCAAGGGCCGCTTTTGCAGAGCTCATTCCACCTCCGTAACCGGGGATGGCACGCTGCGCTGCCAGGTAGGTTAGAGACAGCGTGGAGCTTCCCGGCGGCATGATAGGCCCAAAGTGTTTTAACAGGCTGATCCAAGAATAGGAAGAGGCGGATAGCGCTGCCAGGTAGCCTTGTCTGGAGGTTTCAAGTAAGGGTTTAGAGACTTCGGGTGCGTTGGCCAGCGAGTGGATCAGGATGTCGATTGAACCAAAGTCTTGAGCGACGTCGGCTGCAACCTCTTTGACGGCATAGCGACTATAGGCTAAATAGCGTTTGTTTTGCCTAGTCTCTTCGGGGACATCTTCCATGGAGTCAAACGCAGCGTCCAAGGGATAGATCTTGGCTATCTGCATCAGTGAACCGTCGCTTAATTTGCGCGACTCATCGAATTTGCCTCGTTCCCACGAGGTTTCGAAGATGTTTACCAGCGGCGTCCAGGTGCCGATGATAATCTCCGCTCCCGCCTCTGCCAATGCTTTCGCGATAGCCCAGCCGAATCCCTGATCATCGGCGACTCCGGCGATGAACGCTTTCTTTCCTTTAAGATCAATACCTAGCATAGAATGGACTCCTGAAGGCGCATGTTAGCCTTCGTTTAATTATACCGGAAGGATCTCAAAATCGGAGCGTTCTCTTTGCCAAAAGCCAAATTTTGAGACCCTTTCGGTATAACATCAGTTAAGGAATGAAGTGGTCAAGGTAATGATTTTATTCGTTCCGGCGGTTAAAGGAAAAGAAGAACCTTCTTTTCCATAGTTTTTTTTCGACTTACCGCTTTGGAGAAGTTGCCCACAATTTCTCTTGGAATTGAGGGTGTGGATCAGCGATAATCTCTTCGCGCAACAGAAGGTGCTCCAGAGTGCAGATCAAACGAATGTATTTAAAAAATTTCAGGCGCTTTAAGGGAGCGGCTTTGGAGTTTTCCCCTGAATGCACTTTGATTTCCGGTCCGAATGCGGCCGGGAAGACAACGCTCCTCGAAGCTGTCCACCTACTGATATTCGGGCGCTCTTTTCGTGCGATGCACATGAAAGAGATGATTATGGATGGGGAAGAGGATGCCGCTGTTGAACTCGATTTAGTCAAGGAGGGGGTGGAGCACACTCTTGGCCTCTATTTTGGCCAGGAGAGGAAAAAGATTCGGTTTAACGCGACAGAATACCGGTCGCTGACAAGCCTCATTGGCCTTTTGACGGGCGCTTCCCTTCTTCCTACCGACGTTCATCTCATTACAGGACAACCGCAGCTCCGTCGCTCTCTTATCGATTCCATCATCGCACAGGTGGATCCTCTTTACATCCATCATTTATCACGATACGCCCAAACGGTGAAAAGCCGCAACTGCCTGCTCAAAGCGCGCGAATTCAAAGCGATTGACCTGTTTGAGGAGGAAATGGCGAAAAGCGCTGTTTATATCACAAAAGCCAGGGTGGATGCAGTGCAGGCTATGGATCAGATCGCTGCGCGGGAGTTCGCCCTTTTCTCTCAGGAGAGCGAACACGTGCGCCTGAGCTATCTGTCCTCTTTTGGGAAAGAAGAAGTCTCTTGTGCCTCATTCATGCATTTAATGAGGGCTAACCGTATGAAAGAGTCCTATCTTGGGTTTACGCTGGCGGGGCCACACAAAGATGACCTTTTGATTCACCTTTCCGGCAAAGAGTGTCGGCTATACGCTTCGGAGGGGCAAAAACGCAGCGTGGCTGCGGCGATTAAACTCGCTGCGTGGTCCCACCTCGCGTGCGTTTCGTCGACTTTGCCGCTGCTGCTTGTTGATGATGCAGCGCTTGGTTTTGATGCCCTGCGCCGCGAGCGATTTTTTTATGCGCTTAAGAGCCGGGGGCAGGTGCTTATCACTTCGGCGGACAAGCTGGAAGGCTCTTGGTCGCAGCTTGATCTAACGCGATAAAAAGAGCTTTATTCGCCGATGATAGAACATCCAAAGGGAGTCAGGGTAAAACAGGGTTTGCCTTGGATGCTCCCTGTCGCTGTCAGGGCCGATTCGTAGAAAAAGCCCATTAGGCAGTCGGTCACGAACCGTCTTTCCTCTTCATTGTATTGCGGAAGTGCAAAGCTCCAGCGTTTGCCCTTTTTTACGAGGGTTACGGGGGGCATATTTCCTACCGAGGCGCACGCTCCTTTAAGGAAGTCATCCAGCAGTACCCAGCCTGTCTTGACGATGCGCTTTAAGCAGCGCTCAATTTCACGGATGTCTTTATCTGAGTAAATCCCTTGGCTTCGGCGCAGGCGATTCATGGCCGAGAGATAGAGGGTCATCGCCTTTTCCTGAGGCGTTTTGGCAGTGAATTCAAGACCGGCCTGTGTGACTTTGTATGTCCCGTGACTTTCTTCAATCAAAGAAAGTGAGAGCAGCTTGGAAACGATCTCTTTTTGGAGCGGCTCTTTAGGATCCTTGCCCTCTTTGCCGAGTGCTTTAAGTGCCTGGGTGAGCTCCTCCACATAGCCGAAATCGGACGGGTGTGTTCTCTCGATGAGGGATGGTTTTTCAATCGGGTTACAGGCGTTTTCACGCTGGAAGCGGATGAGCTGCGCCCATTCATGCAAGGGGACGACTCGCTCTTCAAAACCTGAATCTTTCGGAATATAGACGCAGTAGCACAGCAGGCTATATTCCAGATAGAGCATACACTCCATGAAGGCGTCGTCGGTCAGTTTGTATTTTTCCTTGATTAGTGCGCTTGGCAAGGAGAGGTCTTGTGAGGCATGCACATCGTCGATTGTGCGTTCAGCCGCTTCGCACTCAAAGGGAAGCTCCTGCAGGTGTTTGATGTAGCACTTCGGGTTGTGCAAGACTTTTTCGACAATGGCCGGGAAGATCTTATCGGTATTTTTCGGAAGGGTATACCAGACGGGCAGTACATGGATTGGCACTTGCTGCATAAGTCCCTGTATGTGGTCTAAATCGGGATCGAATCCTTCTTCAAAACGAGCCAGCAGGCACTCAAAATACTTTCGCACATCTTTATCGACTGATAAGGCTCCTTGCTCGAGTTTCAGCAGCCCGGTCGGCTCTATGATTTTCGCCAAATTTTCGATGGACTCTTGTGAACAGTCCAGGGCTTGTGCCAGCGAATCAAGGGAGATTTTAAGAGAACCGTTAACGATTTCGACGAGAATTGCGATATCGTGCTGGTTAAGTTTTGAGAGCAGAGCGCGGTTAGCGATGTCCTTTTTAAAATTGTAGTGGGACAGCTCGATTTTATTGCGTTTAGGAGGCGCAACGTTCATCCGTATTCTCCTTCTTTAGTCAAGCTTCGTAGAGAGGCTTATCAGAGCCGGGGCAAATCTTGAGGATGTGCAGGATGGCTCTCTCTAGATGTGACAGGTGTGTAAATGATGTATCGGCGCATGCTTGGCCTTATTGAGAGGGAGAGGAGCGATGCAGAGTCGGAACAGGAGAATTGATCAATTGTCGATCGGCCAATCATTAATTCCCTGTGATTGTAAAGAGTTTGTTAATTTCAGGCAATATCACATATATTAAAGAAATTTATTTGGTCAGCTAGTTCGTATTGTTTTTTTTAATAAAACAATGTGTATAATACAAGTAACCTGTGTCGAAGAAATTTGTCTGGATTGGGCGGTCAGGTTGGTTACGGAGACTTAAGTTCAGGGCTGACTGGTGTTTAACTTTGGCATGCGCAGCAAAAACTCGGCCTGAAGGCGCTCGATAATCGACTGAAGCCGTGTTGTGTGTGGCAACAAGTCTATACCGAAAGTGTCTCAAAATTTGGTTTTTGGCAAAGAGAAAACTCTCGCGATTGAATGATCGTAAGCCACCTAATATTAGAAATATGAGATGACTTAAATCCTTTCAATCCCGAGGCTTTCTCAAAGCCCACATGCCAAGTTTTGAGATACTTTCGGTATAAGTGTTCAGTTTGCAGGAGGTTTGTCCTATGCGTATTGACAGGCATGCACACCACCCCCCGTGGGCGGAAGGGCCTGAGCCCAAAAAGAGTCCGGCGGCGCATCACTCTCTGTCGGATGCGGAAACTTTTGTTGACATACCACTGAAATCCGGGATAGAGAATAAGGTCAGTCAACGCGAGCTGTTTCAGGCCGAGAACAAAAAGCTTATCGCGGAGCTGGCCGAGAAGCAGGGGTTGGATCCAATGCATCTCTATACAATTCAATTCTTGTGGCTCCTGCACGACCCGTCAACGCGTGCAGAAGCGGCGGAAGTTCTCCGTAGAATGCTCGTGCGTGATTGATTTTCATTATTTAGAGGAGTTTATGGCTAAAAAATCAGTGGGCAGGAGTCAGGAAGATGTTGAAGGTGACAAGGGCGGCGACGTCAGGGCTTCTATGGAAGCTTTGATCAATGCTATGTTACACCAACTTGAGGAGCAGTATTTTAACGAAGTCGAGCCCTTTGAAAGCTATTCAAAAAGACTGCGTTTGAAGTTATACCGAGATTTGGAAGGTTACTGTGAGAGGTTTCAGAAAGGTTACGAGGTTATCTCTGCTGAAATGAAAAACAGTTAGAAACTTATAAGAGCCTGTCTTAAAACGGAGCCTGTCTTAAAGCTGAAATCGTATGATTTGTTTGCCGAATTTAGCTATAAGCTTCGAAAAAATTTTCAGCATATTGGATTAATATACTGAAAATTTTTTCGAAGCTTATAGCTAAATTCGGCAAACAAATCATACGATTTCAGCTTTAAGACAGGCTCTAGGAGCCTGAAGCGTTGTTTCAAAAGGGAAGGTTATGGAGAACTTGGAAGAGTTTGAGATACCTAAGGAGATAAAGGAGCGTCTTAAGGATCCCGATGTGTTTAGACAGCACATTCTGGAGGGAAAATCGCTCCAGGAGATCTTGGGATTCGATGATGGCAGGCTCGAGTTGTTTTATCAGAAGGCCTCATCCCTCTACGGCGAGAACAGATTCCAGGAGGCGCGAGAAGCTTTCACCTTTTTGACGACACTGAATCCTTTTGTTGCCAATTTCTGGGTGGGACTGGGGATGGCAGAACAGCGGCTTGAGGAGTTCAATGGAGCGCTTCTCGCCTTTGCGATGGCGATGATGGCCGATAGTCTGTCGCCTCTGCCTCATTATCATACCGCTTTATGCTATCGCTCTCTTGGCGATCATGAGAATGCGCTTAGCTCCCTTGATCTCGCGCTGATGCGCGTTATGGGTAATGAAGAGTGGAGGACTCTTAGGGAGAAGGCTTTAATGTTGAAGGAGCGTATTAAGGGAGAGCAGGAGAGGGAGAAAGAATAAAGGCAATAAGATACATGTTCTTACTGCCTTTGATCTGGAATGCTGGCTTACCAGCTGGATTTTGTGACGCCTGGGATTTCGCCCATGGATGCCATTTCTCTGAAGCAAAGTCTGGAGACTTGGAATTTTCTTAAGAACCCTCTCGATCTGCCTGTGAGCTTGCAACGGTTGCGCAGTCTGATCGGGGAAGAATCTCTCGGCATTTTGTTTAATGCGATGCGTGCATTGCTGCGCTCTTCTTCTGAAAGGTTCATGTTATAAATGATGTTCTTCAGAGCTTGGCGCTTTTCCCACTTCAATTTAACGAGTTTTTCGCGACGCTTCTCTTTTTCTACAGATGATGTTTTGGCCATGGCAGTCCTATTTTTTCAACGCAGGGCCTTTTTGCCTCTGCTTTCTGTTGGGATCTTTTTTATTGATGACGTAGAGACGTCCTTTTCGACGAACAACCATGTCGCCTTTGGACTTGTCTGCTTTAATAGATGCTCGAACTTTCATTTGTTGTCCTACTAATGTTTCGAAGAAAGGCCTATTTATAACGAATTCGGGGATTCTTTTCAACGCAAAAAGAACGTTTTCATTAAAATGGCTCTGTCAAAAGGGGAGAGAGGGGCGTGTGAGTCCTTTACGCTCTCTTGAAGGGTAAAGGAGTTGTCCGGCGTAAGCTTCCAAGCTTGGCCCGACTGTTTTTTTGCAACTAGCTCTTGATTTTATCTTCATTCTTGGGTAGGATGTAAACACTAAAAAACAATACAAATAAGGAACCTTAAAGTGAAACGCACATACCAACCCAGCAAACGTAAGCGAGCAAAAACACACGGATTCCGCGCCCGAATGAAGACTCCAGGCGGCAGAAGAGTGTTGAGAAACAGAAGAAGGCACGGCCGAAAAGCTCTGACCAGAGTTTAAAATCGCACATGTTTAAAGCTAGGGGGTTTCCGAAACAAGCTCGCCTAACTAAACGAGTTGAGTTTATTAAAGTCAAAGTTGGGGCGGCATCGCACACAGGCAGCTTAGTCATTATTGACCAAAAAGCCACGAGACGCGGACACTGTCGCCTCGGCATCACAGTATCTAGAAAATTCGGCAATGCCGTATTACGCAATCGATTCAAAAGAACAGTCCGAGAAGTGTTCAGAACTATGGACTGGAGAAGCAAAAGTTTCGATTTTCACATCAGGCCCCGGGCAAAAGCGCGGGAAGCTAAGACAAACGAGATCAGGGATGAGTTAAACACACTACTTGGCCCGCTGATCGATGTCACATAAAGCATCCGATTCTTTAAATCCCAATCAGGCAAAGGCTGTCCGGACGACGGAAGGCCGCGTTCTGGTTTTGGCAGGCGCAGGCAGCGGCAAGACCAAGGTTTTGACGCATCGCGCCGCCTTTTTGATTCAGGAAAAAGGAATTCCGCCCAGCAAAATCCTTGGATTGACTTTTACCAATAAAGCCGCCGCAGAAATGCGCAAGAGGCTGAGTGGGCTGATCGGCGCTACAAGTGCAGAACAGGTCACTCTTTCAACTTTCCATAGTTTTTGTCTGCGCATATTGCGAGAAGATATTCATCGCTTGGGCTTCACCGACGCTTTTTCCATTTATGACGAAAGCGATATCGAAAGGATGGTGACCGGGATAGCCAAAGACATCTTAGGAACAGAAAAACAGATTCCGTCGCTGGCGCCGACCATGGCTTTGATCGCCAAGGCAAGGAGTCAGGGAAAGCTTTTTCTTAAGGAAGGAATGGAGCCTAACTGGCATGATGAATTTGCCAATGAGGTGTTGAAGCGTCTTGGACAGAGTATGAGGGCGTATAATGCTCTTGACTTCGATAGTATGCTGTTTTTTACAAAACAGCTGTTTGAAGAGTGTCCCGATATTTTGGAAAAATGGCAGGACCGTTTTTCTTATGTCATGATTGACGAGTATCAAGACACCAGCCCTGTTCAGTACCAGATCACGGAGCTGTTAACTCGGAAATCAGGAAACCTCTGTGTTGTAGGCGATGACGATCAGTCGATTTACGGTTGGAGAGGCGCACACCTTAAAAATATCTTAGATTTCCAATATACCCACCGCATCACTTTAGATCAGAACTACCGCTCGACCAATCACATTTTGAAGTCTGCCAATGCCCTGATCGCAGGCAATACCATGCGCCACGAGAAAAACTTGTGGAGCGGCTTTGGCGATGGCGACCCCCTGGAGGTGTTCGTCGCTCCCGATGAGATGATGGAAGCAGAAGCAATTGCCCACCGGATTATTAAGCTGAAGGAATTAAAAGGATTCGCTTTCAGGGATATCGCCATCCTCTACCGCTCCAACGCTCTTTCCAGAATCATGGAAAAGGCGCTTCTTAAGCATATGTATGTAACTCCGGGTGGCGTTAAACGAGGGATTCCCTATGAAATCGTCGGTGGAACCGAATTCTATGAGCGCCGCGAAATTAAGGATCTGCTCGCTTACCTTAAAGCGATTGTCAACGAGAAAGACGCGGAAGCACTTCTTCGCATCATCAACTACCCGAGGAGGGGAGTGGGAGACGAATCCCTGGATCGCATCACAGCTTTCAGCAGGAAAGAAAAGTTGCCTCTCATGGAACTTTTGAAAAAGACTGCCGCAGGAGAGGTCTCGCTTGATCTTTCCAATCAAGCGCTGGCAGGGGTGAAGCAGTTTTTGCATATCTTGGAAGATGTCCAGGGAAAGTTAAAAGAGGGCTCCGTGGCTCAAGGTGTGGAGTTTTTGATCGAGCGGATCCGGTTGAAGGCAGCAATCGATCTGGAAGTGAAAAGCCAAAAAGGGCAGGACTTCAAATGGGAGAACGTGCAGGAGTTTGTCAGCAGTATCCAGGAGTTTGAAGAGGAGCATGCCGGGGAAGAGAGTTCTTCCTTGCTAAAAAAGTTTGTCGGGGATCTTTCGCTTAAAAATAATCTGGCGCGGTTCGAAGGAAAGGATTCAGGCCAGACCGATGCCGTGCAGCTGATGACATTCCACAGCTCCAAGGGGCTTGAGTTCAAAGCGTGCTTCCTGATGGGAGTGGAAGACCACATCGTTCCTCATGAGAAGAGCGTGCTTGATGTGGGGGTCGAAGAAGAGAGGCGTTTGCTTTATGTGGCGATTACGCGGGCGATGCGTAACCTGACTATCAGCATGGCAAAGGAACGTAAAAGACTTGGAAAGCAAGCAGTCTCAAGGCCTTCACGCTTTCTGTTTGAAATTCCCAAAGAGTATCTTAAAACGACGAAATGGGATGAGGTATAGGCCTGTTTTAAGCGCCTCTTAAACCCCAAGGTTCCAACGTATCTCACAATTTATGACTTTGGCTTTGGGAAGGATAAATTTTCAGATATATCGGGTATATTTTTGCTTATACCGAAATTGTCTCTAAATTTGGCCTGGGAGCTTTCTCTTTTCTAAAAACCCAATTTTGAGAGAATTTCGGTATAGAGTTTTCGGAAAGTTGTCAAACGGGCAACCCCCCATTATTTGGCCTCTTCGATGTAGGATTGGATGTCTTCTTTCATGGATTCGGGAGCGGATTCAAACGCCTTTTTGGCATGGATCAGAGCTTTTTCTTTCTCTTTTTTGTCCAGATACACTTGCGAAATGATCATCTCGATTCTCCAACGGTTCTCTTTGTCTTGGTCGGCAAACCTGTTTAGATAGCTGCTCAACGGCTCCACGGCAGTTTCTGGAGTGCACTGTCCTGATTCGAGCTTGTCAGACAGAGCGTCAAAATCGATGCAGGCGATCTGGTAATGGGTAAGATGGGAGTTTTTAGGGTCTTCCGTAAGAAGCTGCTTCTTTAAAGAAGCAGCTTCAGTGGAGGATATTTTCCCCTCTTTAGCCAGCTGACGGTACTCTTCGATTAAAAAAAAATCCTTTCTGTCGGAGGTTTTTCCTTTCTCAATGATCGTGGCGATATCGGAGGTCTGCTGAAGCTGGCGTGCTTGCTTGAACAGCATTTTCAGCTCAGCTCCCGAGAGGTCGTCTTGATCAAGTCTGGACATCTTGGACTTGTAGGATGAATATTCTTCAACCATTTTCATCAGATGCGAAGCGTAGGACTTTCCGCCTCCAGGACGGTATCCCGTGACGCCGATCTTGTGTCCTTGTGGATCCAAGATAACAATCGTGGGGAAACCGCGTACGTCGAAACGTTTCTGCAGCTCCTTATTCTTGGTCGCTTCTCCGGCAGGTTGACTTCCCTTTTGCGGGAAATCGATTTTCACAAAAACAAATTGCGAGGCAGCCGCTTGTTCGAAATCTCTTGTCGAAAGAGACTCTGATTCCAATTTTTTACACCATACGCACCAGTCGGAGCCTGTGAAAAAGAGGACTAGGGGTTTGTTTTGATCTTTAGCTGTTTTGGCAGCTTCGTCATAGTTTGTCATCCAGACTACTGCATCGCTTTTTTCGAAGGATGCAAAGGTCAAAAACAAGAAAGCATTCAGGAAAAACAAGGCAAATCTACTCATGGCACTCTCATTGGTTAAATGTTGAGTCGTAGGGATTGTCCAAAACTCAAACCAGCACGTTGTGCCGCAGATTTGAGTTCATGGACACTCTCTCCCTAGTACCCAACCATATAAATTTTGATGAGGTAGCACGAAAGCCCCTTTGGCCGGATGATCACAGCAAGGGAGATTGTGCTACCCCATTTATGATCGTCTAAGCAAAGAAGTTTTCCCGCCACCCAACTGATTAAAATTTATACGGTTGGGTACTAGGAGGTTAAACAACTACGCCGATACCGGCTGGTTTCGTTTCCATCACGAAATCGAAAGCGGCACAGGGCAAAAGCGCATAGCTGGTGGAAATGGCAGAAGGGCCGCTCAAGGAAAATTTGAGCGTACCTGGCGCATTTTCCGGCTTTCTCAAGGATAGTCCTATTCCGCATAAGAGTAAAGATGCAACTAATATGCGTTTTTTAAATAAAATCAGGTGGTTGCTTATTCCTTAGTTAGTTTAATTAACTCTTTTGTTTATATATTATCTTAATACTTCATTAACATTTATGTTGTAAAATTATATTTAAAAAAACAGGTGGTAGGTGGGATATGGTTGCAGTTAGTAGAGTGAGTGGCTCTCCTCTCGACAGTCAGGTACCGGTCGAGTGCAGGAAAAAGGTTGAGGCAGAGTCAAATCTGGCTGTGCGCGTCATGAATGTTTTCGAGAAGGCCATCTGGGATTTTATCAACCAGACTAGCAAAGTGCTAAAGCAGACGATGAAAATAGTCATCGTCAAGTGTCCCGAGTACGCCGAGCGCCTCTCAAAGGTCATTGCCCACATCGGGTTCCTTGCAGGAGTTAGCCTTCTCCTCTCTATTAAATCCCTCCCCAGTCAAATGGCTAACTGGTACAAGAACTTTCCGCTGGAAGATTTAGAGGGCGGTATCTTGGGAACTTTAGACCTCTTCGCCACGCTTGGGGGAATGCTTGACGATGTCTCCTGTTTCACCGGATCGCTCACAGCTGTCGGTGCGATTCCGGCAGTCGCGTTTTTTGGTGCGATCGGCATGCCGCTTGCGATAAGTCTTTTGAGTTACGCCATTCTCAGCAAGAGCTACAGTCTAGTCCGTCATGGGCAGTTCATCGCTTCCCTCCCCAAGGAGATTAACGCAGAGAATTTAGAAGAATTTAAAAAAATGATCGCGGAGAGATTAGATGATCCCGATGCGAAGTTGAAGGCGAAAAAAATCCGGGTGCTCTCAAGGCATGCCGATCCGAAAGTCACGGCGATCATGGAGCAGCTCAAGGTCCATCTTGAGAAGAATCCGGGCGATCTGGAAGGCGTCAATTTAGCACTCAATGACATGAAAGTCATAATGAGAAGAAAGATGGCTCTTGGCACAGTCGCAACAGTGGCCAACGGGGCTATGTTGACGGCTCTGGTAGCCGGTATCCTCTGTCCTCCGGCGGCGATTGCGGTTTCTGTTGTAGCAGCGATGAAAGCCACCACGGCCATCGGGTCTCACGCCTATAAAACCTTTTGGTTTGAATCGAATTTGACCAGCATGGAAAGGATGAAGTCGGCCGCTTAAGCGTTGCTTGGGGAACAATGTTTTATGTCCCGTAAGCCCGCCACAATTTGATCTTTGGTAAAAAGAAAGCTCTCCAAGATTAAGAGGGTGGTTTGTCTCATATTTCTAATATTAGGCAACTTACAAACTTAATCTTGGAGAGCTTTCTTTTTACCAAAGATCAAAATTCGAGACACTTTCGGTGTACATCAAAGGGTAATCTGGATATTCTAGAAGCGGCAATTTTGAGGGCGTTTCTCAAAGTGACCGTCTCTCTTTTTTTAGCCGGATGAAGGAAGTTTTAATGCAGTCAGAAGTTGTAGATATCATTATTCGCCATCGCCGGGAAAACCTCAAAAAATGCAGCTTGCGCGGCCTTGAGAGCCGAAGCGATTTGCGATTTTTCACCTATCCGCGCGACCAGGTGCCGGATCTGACAGGTTTCCTTCTCCTTTCGTTTGAAGGTAAACCCTTGAGTACAGAGGACAGGGATAGGGGGATTGTAGTGGTGGACGGAACCTGGAAGCTTGCCCAGGCTATCTATAAGAACACTCCCTCGCTTCACCAACTGGAGAAACGATCGCTTCCGCTGCATTTCATCACTGCCTACCCGCGACGTCAGGACGACTGTGACGACCCGGACAGGGGACTTGCGTCGGTTGAGGCTCTCTTCATTGCGCGCACACTGCAGGGACGGGACTCCTCGGGTTTACTCGATCACTACCACTGGAAAGAAAAGTTTTTAACCCTTAATGCGGGCCTTTAAAGAAGGCCAACGTTCATGCGGAATTTCGCTGCCCAGGTGGCCGATCACCTCGCTGGCCAGCAGATTGCCGTTTAGGGCGCAACGCTCAAGAGAAAATCCCTGGAGCACTCCATAGAGGAAGCCGGCAATAAAAAGATCACCGGCGCCAGTGGTGTCCACCGCCCTTGCCGGCAGGCTGGGGCCGTGCATCAGATCGTACCCTTTGCCAACCCATGCTCCCCCTTCGCCGAAAAGCACTACAGCCGTCTCCGAGAGATCTTTCATCAGGAGGCATGCCTCTTTCGGGGGTTGGCCGGTGAGCGCGAAGGCTTCATCGGCATTGGCAAAAACGATATCGCAATAGCGGATGATGAAGTCCGCCATACGTCCTTTTTTTTGCCGGACAAGAGTAAAGCTTCCGAGATCTAATGAGACGAGGCAGCCTGCCTCCCTCGCCAATTCCGCCGCCCTCTCAGGTACACCTTCTTGCAAAAAGGTATAGCCTTCGATATGGACAATACGGGTGTTTTGAAAAAGAGCCTGGGTGATTTCGTCCGGCTTTATATCTGTACTCGCTCCGAGATGGTAAAACATCGTTTTTTCGCCATCTTCTGTAATCAGGCAAGCCACTTCTGTGGTAGGGAGAGGGGAGGTGACCATGAAGGAGTCGATTTGGGCGTTTGCAAGAGATTGCCGGAAGATTTCGCCGGCTTGATCATTGCCCGCTTTCCCGAAAAAGGCGCAAGGTTGCTCCAGCATCGCCAGCCCACGGATGGTGTTGGCGGCGCTGCCACCTGCCGCGGGAGGTTTGGCGATCTTGCCTTTCGCTAGGATATAGCGCAGTTTCTCTTGCGAGGCGGGCCCGGCGGATCCTTTGAAAACATGAATTTCGCTCAGGAGATCATCCGTTGCAAAAAGTGTGTGATCTAGCACCGCTGCGCCGATGCCTAAAACTTTGCCTCCAGCCACGTAAATCTTCTCCTTACGTCTTGAGGTTCTTTTGTTTTCGCCTTTTGAAGGAAAGTATCTTTTTAATGTGTACGCGGTTGGAGGAGATGTAATCGACAGCTGTCAGCAAGGTGAATGAAACAGCGGCGAGTGCAATCCAGAAACTGATCGTTTGCAGTTGACTTAAGGCAATGGTCCCACGGCTCTGCAGCAGCATGAGAAGAACGATAAAAATTGCAGTTGCAGCTTGGGCTACCGACTTGATTTTGCCGCTTTTGCGGGCTGCAAGAGCCACTCCTCGCAAAGCACAGATGGTGCGCAGCGTGCTGACGATGGAATCCCTCCAGATGATCAAAAAGACAAAGAGCACCGGGATGTCGATGGGAGGGTAGGTGAAGGCTAAAAACATGGAAATACGCGCGACGCTGTCTGCCATCGGATCCAATATCTTGCCAAGGTCAGAGACCTCTCCGTAGCGCCTGGCATAGTATCCGTCAAACGCATCCGATAGCTCTAGGAGTACCAGCAGGATCAGCAGGGCATAGGGCATCGACTCTTGCGACAGGCCAAGGAAAGAGTAGTGTACGTAGATAATCAGAAAAAAGGGGCTCAAGAGTACCCTAGTCAATGTCAGAAAGTTAGCCAGTCCCAAAATCTGCCTCGTGCGATCGTTTATCTTTGACGGGCGCGTTCAAGCCGAAGATCGCCGCTTGAGCTGAAAAGAGTTCAAGCTGGAGAAATAAAGGTCATGAACGGCCATTAATTAAATCAAGATTAAGGAAGAGAGGGGTAAATTTCTAGCACTTCTTAGTGAGGAGTCTTGGGGGCTGTGTGCATCTGGTGTGGGGAAAAAGGAGAGCTGATTTGCTGTAAAACCTTCTGGATCAGTGAAGATTGGCGCCAGTTGATGGGGTGTATAGCAGTGGGTAAAGGAGCCTGATAGGGGAGAAAAAGGTCTGTATGGGCCTAAAAATGCTGTTTTTGATAAATTTTTCGATTTATGGCTTGCAAATAAATGGGGATGAAAGGTATCTTTTTGGCATGTTTAACAACTGGGGCGTAGCCAAGTGGTAAGGCAGCGGTTTTTGGTACCGCCACGCGTGGGTTCGAATCCTACCGCCCCAAAAACGCTCGGCAAAAGCATAGCATGAGTGAAAAAGAGCGTCAGTTTCTTTTGTTGTCAGGTCGGTCTCATCCGGCATTGGCCGGAGAGGTGGCGTCTCAGCTGGGAGTTACATTAGCCAGTGTGGAAATAGCGACATTTCCGGATGGCGAAATATCTCTCCAGATAAACGAAAGCGTGCGGGGCCGAGATGTATTTATAGTGCAAACAATCGCCCTGGATCCTAACAACTACTTGATGGAGTTGTTAGTGATGATCGATGCCTTGAGAAGAGCCTCTGCTAAGTCAATCAATGTAATAGCCCCCTATTTGGGTTACTGCAGGCAAGACCGCAAAGACAAACCCCGAGTGCCGATCACTGCCAAATTGGTGGCGAACCTAATCGAAAAAGCGGGTGCTTCAAGGGTGATAACCTTTGATCTCCACGCAGATCAGGTTCAAGGTTTTTTTGATATTCCTGTTGAAAATTTGCAAGCGCGACCCAAGTTGGCTGCAGCGTTCTCAAGGAAAGAAAAAGAATCTGTCGTTGTTGTTGCCCCCGATGCCGGAGGCGTCAAGTTGGCAAGAGATTTTGCCAAAGAACTTGATGTGAACTTCGCCGTTTTGGACAAAAACAGATTAGACGCCCATCATGTGGAAGTGGTCACGATCATAGGAGATATCACAGGAAAAAATGTACTTCTCGCTGATGATATGTGCTCTACAGCAAGCACATTGGTGTCAGCTGCGAAAGCATGCCAAGAGAGGGGGGCGAAATCGATTTTTGCAGCGGTAACGCATGGACTGTTTGTTGGGAATGCAATCGGCAAAATAGCTGAAAGCCCGATTGAATCCCTTTATGTAAGCAATACAGTGCCTTTAAGAAATGCGGAACAGCTTTCGAAAAAAATCATTTCTGTCTCAATCGCACCTCTTCTTAGTCAGGCTATCGAGTGCATCCTGGATAGTAAGTCTATCTCCTCGCTTACAGCGTTTAACCACCTGTAATCCTAAGTATCCCAGAGTTAATAGTTTGTTAACACAAGTTCAATGAGATCAGCGCTGCACTGCATTGGGTAGGCAGCGCTTCCTTGATGTTTTTGATTGGAGGAAACATGAAGCTAAAGTTTCAAGAGCGCTCGCATGAGCAAAAAAGAGAAGCCAGACGCTTAAGACGCGAAGGCAAAATCCCAGCGGTTCTCTATTCGGATGGAAAAGAAGGCGGAGTAATCGCGATCGATTCCCAAGAGTTCCAGACAGGGCTACGCCAAGTGAAGAAAGGTCATCTGGCAACAACAATCATTACGCTTGTTGACGAAAAAGGCAGCGAACGCAAAGCCATTATAAAAGATATCCAGTACCATCCTACGACATACAACGTGTTGCACCTTGACTTCGAAGAGCTTCACTCGGATGTCTATGTTAACGTTAAAGTGCCCATTGAGTGCACTGGGATTGTTGACTGTCAGGGTATCAAGCTCGGCGGTGTTTTGCGCCAGGTAATCCGCGCACTGAAAGTTCGTTGCTTGCCGAAAGATATTCCAGCTGCTTTCCAGGTGGATGTGACGCAAATGGCGATCAAAGATTCGAAGAAACTGTGCGACCTACAGATTCCGGAAGGAATCAGGGCTCTTGCCGACATGAACGAAGTAGCGGTAGCAATCGTTAAGAGGTAGGTGACTAGCGGTGCCCACAACGCGAAGCTTTGACTTAGTCTGCGTAGGCCTGGGAAATCCAGGTGCCGATTATGTGCTTACAAGGCACAATATCGGAGAACGAGTCGTTAAAGCCTTCGCTGATGAGATAGGAATCAGGTTTCTTTTGGAAAGTCGCTTCAGAGCGCAAATTGCAAAAGGAACCTACAACTCATCGAAAGTAGCGCTGCTATTTCCTACCACCTATATGAACTTAAGCGGCGAGGCGGTAAGAAGTTTTATAGATTATTATAAAATTGCCCCGAGTGAAATCGTAGTCCTCTGCGATGATGTCGATTTACCCTTGGGATCGCTACGCTTAAGGAAAGAGGGTCGGTCCGGAGGTCACAATGGCCTTAAAAGCATAGAGAAGTGCCTTGGAACACAGGACTTCGCCAGGCTGAGGATCGGAGTTGGAGCCAAACAGGACAAGCAGGACTTGGCAGACCACGTCCTGGGCAAGTTTACTAAAGAGGAAGCGATTTTGCTTCCGCAAGTTATTGAGAATGCGGTTTCCGCCCTCAAAAGCCTGATGTCGGAAGACATCGAAAAGGTGATGAGCCGCGTAAACCAGAAAGTTAAACAGTCGAAAATGGACCTTCGAAAAGAAGGTGAGGAGAACTGTCATGAGTCAAAATACACAAAACCTCTATGAGGGTATGTATATCATCAGCGCTAAGCTGAGCGATGATGCAAGAGGCAAAGCCCTTGAGAAGATCAAATCCGCTATTACCGAAAGGGGTGGAGAGGTCGTTAAAATACACGATCAGGGAAGAAAGCGTCTTGCATACGAAATCAATGGGCACAGAGAAGGACACTACTATGTGCTCTATTTTAACTCCAAACCAGCCAGTATCTCTGAGCTGTGGAAAGAGTACCACCTCAGCGAAGACTTGATCCGTTTCGTCACGCTGAGAACAGAGAAAGTGCTGGAAAAAATCGAATTTAAGCCTCTGGCAGAAGAAAATTAAGAGGAGGGCAACCCATGTTTGAACCAAAACCAAGAATGAAGCCGATGGATATGCGTCAGAAAAGGCGTAAGCGCTGCCCTTTCACTTCCGCAGGCATTAAAGAGATCGATTACAAAGATACGGATACGTTGACTAAGTTCATTACCGAACGCGGCAAAATCCTGCCAAGAAGAATTACAGGCGTCTCCGCGCATTTTCAGCGGCAGCTCGCCCAAGCGATTAAAAGAGCTAGGCATATGGCCCTGTTGCCATTTGCTGCCGAGGTATAAAGGAGGCTGACCATGGCGACAAAATTGCTGTTAATTGAAGACATAGAAGATCTCGGCCGCAGCGGAGACTTAGTCTCGGTCAGAGAAGGTTACGCAAGAAACTTCCTCCTCCCACGTGGAGCGGCTGTTATTGCTGACAAGAATGCAATCAGAAGGCAAGCGGCACTGCAAGAAGCAAGACGCCTGCAAGCAATCGAAGACAAAAAAGACGCAGAAGTTCTGGCTGCCAAACTTGAGCCCATTACGATTCACTCCATTGTTAAAGTGGATCATGAAGGACACATGTACGGTTCAGTAACTGCGCACGACATTTGCAAACAGATGGAAGTCGAACACGGCATCCACCTGGAGAAGCGTTACGTGCAGCTTAAGCATCCTGTCAAGGCGCTTGGAATTCATAAGATCGAGCTAAGACTTAAAGAGGGCGTGCCCGCAAGCATCACTCTTAAGATTTCGGCAGAAAATATGGATTTTGAGATGAAAGCCGTTGATGACGCTAAGAAAGCGCATCTCATCGCTGAAGATCAGCCTGAGTAACTATAACGCCGGCTTGCTTAAAGCGGGGCTTTTAATTAAGCCCCGCTTATACAGAAAGTGTCTCAAAATTCGGCATTTGGCTTTTAGAGACTGACCACAAACTGAAATCGTAAGATTTGTTTATGGACAGCGCCTTAGGAAGGTCTTGCAATCTTCCAATCGCGAGAGTTCTCTATTTGCCAAAACCAAATTTTGAGACACTTTCGGTATAGGTCAACTACAAAAGCAAAGGCAAACTAAGTGATAACGCTAGCATCACCAGCTAAAGTCAACTTATTCCTGAGAGTCTTAGGCAAGAGAACAGACGGATATCACGAGCTAGTTTCCCTTTTTCAGACCATTTCCCTCAAAGACATTATAACCATAGAAAAAGCGGAGCAAGACCAGCTCTCTTGTTCTGATCCTTCAGTACCAACCGACCAGACTAATACCGTCGCGAAGGCCCTTGCCGCCTTCAGAAAGCGCTCGCACGACTCCACCTCATTCCGTATTCATTTAACAAAACAGATTCCCCATGGCGCAGGGCTGGGGGGAGGCAGCAGTAATGCCGCGACAGTGCTGTTTGGTGTGAATGCTCTTTCTTCAGCCCCTCTCAGTGGGCAAGATCTTTTACAGGCAGCTCTCGAGGTAGGTTCTGACGTTCCCTTTTTTCTCTCGACAGGCACCGCCCTTTGCAAGGGGAGAGGCGAGATCATCGAGGAGATGACCCCTCTTAATGAGGAGCCGCTCCATATCGTGATGCCCTCATTTACGCTTTCAACGCCGCGAGTTTATAACCTCTTTCAGGCGGCTAAATGCAGAGAGAGAAGCTATCCGCAAAAAGGAAGTGATATTGAAGCCGAAAACTACCCCTGCTTCAACGACCTGGAAGGGCCGGCCTTTGAAATTGCACCATTGCTCAGAGATTACAAATCCTTTTTCTTGAGCCAAGGATACGATCGAGTGTTCATGACCGGTTCGGGCTCAGCGCTCGTGGTCATGGGATCAAAAGAGCCCCTGCTTCCGCCCGGATGCCGTCATTTTCCTGCGCGCTTCATCTCTCGAGCACCCGCAACTTGGTACCACACCGAGAGTGCTTCATAATTTGATTTTTTGGCTCTGAGAAAGCTAGCGATAGTGAGACTCTTGCGGGTGGTTAGATTCGCAGGGTCTTGCGTTAGCGGGTGGGCATTGCAATCGTTTAGAAACCGGTTAAAAATCTAGTGGGATTGGAGCCGCTAACCTGTTATTATAGAACCGATAAAAGAGGTCAGCACAGATGAGAATATTTGACGATCAGTTCATTGTCATCACCGGAGCCGCGGGATTCATTGGGTCTTGCCTAGTCAGACATTTCAATGATCTGGGGATTTACAACCTTGTCTTGGTAGATGAGCTAGGGCACGATGAAAAGTGGAAAAATCTCACTGGCAAACGTTTCGTTGAGCTGATCGATAAGAAAGATCTCTTTTCCTGGATTGAAGGCAGAGAGAGTGAAATCGAGGCATTTGTCCATCTGGGCGCTATCTCGGATACGCAAGAGACCAACGCTTCTTTGCTGCTGGAAAATAACACCCGTTTCTCTATCAAGCTCTGTGAGTTTGCTCTAAAGCATGGGCATCGCTTTGTTTATGCGTCGTCAGCCGCTACCTATGGGGACGGAACGCTGGGCTTCAGTGACTCAGACGAGGATCTCTATAAGTTAAAGCCGCTTAATATGTATGGTTTTTCCAAACAGCTTTTTGACCAGTGGCTCTTTGAAAACGGTCTTTTAGATCAGGTCGCCGGACTTAAGTTTTTTAATATTTTTGGACCGAACGAGTGGCACAAAGGGTTTATGGCATCCGTGGTTCTGCAGTGGACTCCTAAGGTCTTGCAGGAGGGAGTTATCAAACTATTCAAATCGAACGATCCCCACAATTTTGCCGATGGCGAACAGAAACGAGATTTCCTCTATGTGAAAGATGCAGTCAAGTGGGTGCATAAGATTCTTACCAGCAATCAAACAGGCATTCTCAATATCGGCTCGGGCGAGGCATCGTCATGGAACGATTTGGCAAAGGCCATCTTCGCCGCCCTGAATAAGACACCCCACATCGAATATGTTCCTATGCCGGAGAAATTAGCCGCCAAATATCAAAACTACACCTGTGCTGAGACCGAAAAACTGCGGCACCTTTTGGGCAGCGACTTCAATCCAACCCCTCTTGCGGCTGCAGTCAACGACTACATCAACAACCACATCCTGCCAGGTAAATCATGGTAAAACTGATCGGCCCTCTTTCACGTCTTTCTCCCCGTACAATCTTGGTAGCGGGCGATTTTATGCTCGATTCCTACACAATCGGGAAGGTAAGGCGCATATCCCCGGAAGCTCCCGTGCCTGTCGTGCACGTCACCGGCCAAAGAAAGTTGCCGGGCGGCGCAGGCAATGTGGTTTTAAATCTTCTGGCTCTGAAAGCCAGTGTCAAGGCATTGGGACGTGTCGGTGCAGATGAAGCAGGACGCAGTATTATCGAGTTAATGAAAGAGCAGGGAGTCAAGGCAGAGTGCCTTTTTGAAGAACCCTCCTTCCTGACCCCTGTAAAAAACAGGATTATCGCTGACGGCCAACAGATCACAAGGGTCGATTACGAAGAGATTACCCCTTTGTCAAATGGGATTGAGGCGAAGGTGGCCGCCAATTTGGATTCACTTTTTGAGAACGTCGAGATGGTGGCGCTATCCGACTATGGCAAGGGGTTCTTAACCGGTTCATTGCTGCGTCTCTTAATCGACGAGGCTAAAAAGCGCGGAGTGACATCGATTGCCGATCCTAAAGGGAGCGATTTTTCCCGCTATAGGGGCGTGGATATTATCAAGCCGAACTTGTCGGAGGCTTATGCTGCTGCCGGTTTACCTTTAGGCGCGCCCCTGGAACTTGCCGCAGAAAGAATCTTGGAGATTACAGGAGCCAGGATTCTTCTTCTGACAAGATCGCAAGACGGCATCTCCATCTTCACAAACGATGGGAAGCGCCATGATTACCCCGTGGCCGCACGGGAGGTCAAGGATGTGACAGGTGCAGGAGACACCGTGCTTGCCGTTGTTGCGATGGCTCTTGCCAGCGGTTTGGAGATCCACGAGGCAGCCGCTCTGGCCAACGTGGGTGCATCCTGCGCCATCGAGCAGTTTGGGTGCGCGCAAGTGTCTGTCGGACAATTAGCCAAGCGTCTTTCGCTCCTTGATCCGCTAAGTAAGATTTTTGATGAGGAGCATATGTTCATCATCAAAGAGGCTCTATCGGATAAGACTCCCGGTTTTTTAAGCGTTAGCGCCCGTGAAGGCCTCTCCACTAAAGTTTTCCATAAGATCGCGGAGATGGCAAAGAAGCACTGCGATGGTTTAGTGGTGGGTGTCAGCGATCATGATGGCAGCGATGAGTTTGTCCATCTAATCGCATCGCTCCGGGAAGTCGCCTTTGTGGTGCTCGATGAAAAGAACCTTGAGGTACTTAAGAAAGAGCTCGTTCCGGCTGTTTAGCATCCGTCGCACGCCAAAAGCTTCCCAAAATTTGGCATCGGGCACTCTTACTGCTTCCACGATTGAAAGAGAGTAAGTTACGCATATCTCTGATGTTAAGTGATTTATCATCTTTCAATCGTGGGGGTTTTCTCTTTCTCAAATCAAATCGTGAGATGTTTTCGGTATGCGAGAGGCCCTCTCTCCAAGCGGGCGGGCACTGTCAATTTCGGGCGTATCCTGCCTTAGTCTCCGGTTTTAAGAGGGGCGCTAAGGCATACAGCATCCTATCCTCTTGAATTAAATGAGAAAAAGGGCAAATTTACGGTTAAGTAAGAGATAGCTTAAAAGCCCGGA
Source organism: Estrella lausannensis (assembly GCF_900000175.1). Classification (NCBI taxonomy): domain Bacteria; kingdom Pseudomonadati; phylum Chlamydiota; class Chlamydiia; order Parachlamydiales; family Candidatus Criblamydiaceae; genus Estrella; species Estrella lausannensis. Next base: position 81,550 of record NZ_CWGJ01000012.1, on the reverse strand, counting down.
GAGTTCCCGATGATCAAGCAAGATCCCGCTCATTTTGTCTGCCAGCCCGAAGCCGAGAGAATGCTTTTGGATATTCTCGATGGGGCAATGGAAAAGAACAATCACATCAGGGAGCTTGATGCGGCGCTTCAGCATAAAACAAGCTGCCTCCTGTTCGACTTTCTAGATCACGTTTCCATTGGCAACAGAGAAGGGATTGAGAAGGAGCTGGAAGCCGTCGGATTCAGGCAGGAGGAAGCCCGCCCGACTTACCGGGTATTTGGCCATCCGGGTGCTAAGCTTCCCAAAATCGTGCTGAAAGACCACGCACAAACAATTGACGGAGTTGCTGTCAAAGCAGAAAGTATCGCCGAGTATCTGATGACCCGTGGCGTCGGCGGGCACATCGAAGGAACGCCTTTTAGTCCGTACAGGCGCTGCCTTGCCTCTGCAGACAATGAAGTTTCCCTCTATGTCGTTGAACGCCGGTCAACCGGCTCGATGGAGCCGATTGAGGAGGAGCCCTTGGCAGCTAAAAAATACCTTCTGGCATTGGAAAAGTGGATGACAAGACCACGCGCAATGGATGATGAAGATGAAGCGATGCGCCTGACACTGCGCCTCGCGGAAGAGATCGTTCGTGAAGTAGGGCAAGATATGGCCGCCTGGATTGTCTTGGAAGGCGAGCGAAAGTTTTGGCAAGCAAAAAACAGGGCCGGTCAGCTCCAGAAAAACCGTCAGGATAGTCTCGGTATGGGATGGGCCAATCACGATCACCACACATTCCGCTCATCGAGGCAACGCTTTCACCTACTGGTTCGTCTCTTCGAAATGCTGGGTTTTCACCTCAGGGAGAGGTTCTACGCCGGGAAGGATGCCGGCTGGGGAGCGCAGGTCGTAGAAAACGAGCGGGCGCAATTGGTCTGTTTTTTGGATGTCGATTTAGACGAGCAAGAGCTCGATATCGATTTTGCCCATGGCGGTTTGAGGGAGCGTGAAGAGCTGGGGACCATTGGTCTTTGGTGTGCGTTGCATGGCGACTCCATACTCGCCGCCGGTATGCACCACTTGGAAGCGCAGTTTCTCTTTGAGAAATTGAAGGACGATCTGCATGGTGCCGGGGTTGCCATGATGGATCCCTTCTCAAATTTCCCTTATCTAAAACAGGCGTTTACCAGAGGGGAGATGTGGCCGGTTTCTCCCTATCGGGTCAAACGCCTCGTCAAAGAGGGGAAGATCTCTTCGGAAGAAGGCGAGCGGTTCCTAAAGATGGGGGCATTGGGCAGCCACTTGGAAAATTTGCAGCGGCGCGAGGGGTACAAAGGGTTTAACAAAAAAAATGTTAGCTCGATCATTCGTAAGACTGACCCACGGTCCCAGCAAGATACGGTCGCTCGTTAAATTTTATCTGGATCCGATTCAGGCAGTCCGTTCCTTGGAATCGATCCGTTCATCCTGTCAAGAAGAGCAGTTACAATTCGCAGGTGTTCTCTCTTTCTCTGTCTTTATAAATTGAATTTCTAACCACCCCTTTTTGTCCAAAGCCGGCATTGGCGCACTTTCGGCACTCAGCCCTCCCTATACCGAAATTCCCTCTAAAATTTGGTTTTTGGCCAGGAGAAAGCTCTCCAGGATTTAAAGATTACAAGTCACCAAATAATAACATAGAATCTTTCAATCCCAAGGATTTTTCAAAACTCCCCTGCCAAATTATGAGATAATTTCGATGGAAATCGCCAGGCGAAAATGCTGTTAACAGTCTTAGAAATCGATGGTTTTTTAATTGATGAAAGCCGCTTGTTTTCAGTGGGATATAAAAGAGGAAAGTTAAACGGGTCTCTTAATAAAATCTTAATTCATTTTTGATATCTTGTCTTTTTTTAGAAGCTGTGTCACGAGTGTTTTTTGATTTGAAATTATTCTCGTTTTTTATTATAGTTGGCTCTCTTTATAGATATTTTATAATTGTAGTGAGGAATATATGAATTTATTCGGTGTGGGAAACTCCCAAAATGATAATTGGATTCAGGGGTTGGCAAGGGATGATCATCCACTCATGCAGTCGCCGGAAGATTTCATGCAACTACACCCCACCTGGGAAAATGCCCTTCACCAATACTTCAGCGATAATCCTGACATGGATTGTCCGGCCAATCGTGCTGAGCTTGCCCTTTTTATGCAAAGAAAGCATTCCACAGTTTCTCACCCGCAAGTGGCTATTCAGGAATTTGGAGCTAGCGCGCGCTGGGTACATTTTATCAATAATGCAGAAGCTGCCAGAAACAATAAAAACAGCAGCGTCGCTCTCACGATTTTGAAGGTCATTGGGCAGATTTTCCTAAACATCGTCACTTTGGGGCTCTACGGAGTCGCTTCGATCTACCTGCAGCAAAAGGCAATAGTAGACCTCTCCGACAAAAAGGCCAAACACGAGAGCTTTGTCGCGGAAACTTTAATAAAGGTCCATAACTTGAAGAGACAAGTGACTGAAGCTGCAAGACAAGTGCAGCATCAACAAGTCCAGGTAGTTCAGGCCGAGAACAATATCCAGCAGATCACAGTACAGCTTGAAACACTTCCCGGAGCAGATCCTCATCTCCTTGAAAGATTGAATGAGGAGAAAAGTAAGCTGGTAGAGGCTAAATCGCTTTTCCATACTGTCGCAAGTTCTTTTGATGCCGATGATGCCGAGGTTGAGATACCTTCTGAAATGGCGACCAATGGGGATAGTTCTGAAACCAGAAAGGGATGGGTAAAGCCGCTCTATACTGTCAAAGCAACAGATATCACCTCCGCCGAGCCAAGGTCTAGACCCGCAGTGAATGGCTGCAGCACCATGGAAGAGCTTCTCACTGCCCATTTTGACCTGGCTACCCGCGAATTGCTTCAAAAAAATGGCCAGGGAAAAGTCAAATTTAACAAAAGCTCCAAGCTACTCAGCGATTTTGTCGAGATCGGCGGCGGTGTCTTCGATAAAAAACACGGTGATGCGATCAGCGCCATCTATAAATGGATGGCCTATAAGATGCTGATGGATGCAGGTGTTAAGAAGTCAGGAAAAGACCACATTTCTATCGTCCTCAATGAATCCGGGCTGAAAGTCAGCGCTTCGCAGCCTTACTGGGTGAGCGATTCGGACGTCATTTTCAGCCATCATGATGGTTGGACACCTCCTCTTGATCCTCCCTCCAATGGAGTTGATCCAGTTTCGGCCTACTATCTTCTGCATGGTATGAATGCCGAAACAAGATCTGCGTTGGAAGCTCTCATCTTAGATCCGATGACTCCGCATGAAAGCGACGACCTGAAGAAAGCAAAAGCTATGAAAGGCGAGAAGAACCAGCGTGCAGAGGCGATCAAGAATGCTGAACTGCTCATAGCCGATATCGCCAGCGCTTTGCAGCGCAGATATCAGTCCTCTTTGGATGATGTCTGGGGTGATTTCTTCAATGATGATGACATCGATGTCTACTTCAAAGAGCCAAAGCAGGCTGAAGCGGAGACTGTAGAGGATGACGAGGAAGCTGAGTTGAAGAAGATCGTGAGCTGGAATCCTCTTGAGTTGCCCCTTGCCTTTGAGGACGAAGCTTTGATCGCAGACTTAGAGCGCACAAGACAGCAAATCGCACCTGTCTGGAATAAAATTTCAGATTGCCTCCTAACGAAATATACAGATAACAGCCAGATTAAAACCCTCTCCAATATGCAAGGGTTGACAGATCAGTATTGGTGGATGCACTTGGGGATCAATTCCCAAGGATGTCTTTTCAGTGCTCTCGCGGGTGTATTGCTGCAGGGCGCCAAATCCAAAAGCGACATCAGTCCCCAGCGTTTGAAGAACTTCATCGCCAGCTATCTGGAGGCGGGCGCCGGAGAGCGTTTGTATACGTTCATCAATGCGGAGACAAAACAGGGACATGAGATAGGCTGGTCCTGGAACATCTACGCCGATTTCCTGAAAGGAAAGGCTATTGACTGGCATGCAAATGGACTCACTAACAGAAGCAATTATCAGATGGGCGACTTGGAGATTGAGTTGCTTTGCAGGGCTTTGGGCCTGCATGTTGAGGTGTTCTGTAATGGCGGTGCTTATTCTGTCAAGGATGGCCGCATCACATCGACGAGGCATTATGGCGCTATCAACGCTCCAGAGAGGATAACGCTCTTCTGCAGCAACGGACACTCCTGGTATGCTCTATTTCCGAAAGTCAGGGCATCTAAGTTTAACGATCCGTCGGATTTGAAGAGGGCATTGAACTATGCCAAAAGCTACTGGGGTGAGAACGATGGCATCGAATACGGTAGCTGGCATTCGTTTAAAATGCCGCCGACAAACAGTTTCTGAGTGGATAGGGCGGTTTAAGGTTTAATGGTAGCCGCCATCCCAATGGAGATCGCCCCAAACTCAAGTCAGTTTCAGTTTGTGGGCACTCTCTAAGCAGTTATAGAAGTAATATATAGTAGATAGAAAAGTTAAAGAGGTAATATGAGTACCATTATTTCCCGATTCAATCACGAGTATGGTATATACACACCCGCTCAGATCGGTTCCCTGGCGATCACGCCCACCGCCTTTTTTAAATCTCCTGAGGGAAGAGTGTGGAAAGAGGGGATGGACAGTTTCATCAACGACCATCCTGCTGTACGTTTCAACCGTGGTAAGCTGATCGCTCACATTCTCGAGCTTGCTGTGAAGGCTCATCGCCAGAACATACTCCAGCATCTCATTAAAGACTACATCGCGGCCAATATCAATGCCTATGACTTTGAGCTTAAACCCGGTGACGTCGGCTATCAGGAAGAGCAGGTGCAAAGCGCGGCCCTGTCTGCTCTTAGGCTGATTGGAATTGTTTTCTTGAACATCGTAACTCTTGGTATCGCATCGATTGTGTGGCTGGCTTTCTTAAAGTCGAGAGTGGAAGTGCTTGATGGCGAAACAACCGAGTTGAAGCAGTTTGAAGCCTATCAGGCCAGCCGCCTAAACGAAACGGCGCCGGCGAAAGACAGAATCAGGAATCTTTTCACCGAGCACGGCCGCATCGAACAGCGTGCAAGACAGCTTAACGAGCAGCTGCAAGGACTTGTAGAACAGCGCAACTTGAGAGCGAATGCCTCTTCAGCCCAAGAGCAGATTAGCCAGATCATCGCAGAGAGAGAGGAGCTGGAAGCCGACATTGCTAATCTCTTAGGTGCAGCTGATGATGACGTTTCCATCGATATCAATCCGTTAACCTCTTCGATATCCAAAAAGCTCGGCTATGTTGAGCCTCTTTATAAGAAGCGCGAAGGCGACGATATCAATATCAGTGGAAAGTACAAAGATAAGAAGAAGACCAGAGTCGTTGGTGGGATAATCCAAAAAAATCAGTGGGGAGTGCCCATTCAAGACACCATCCCATCCGAACAAGGCAAGTGGTTGAATGGCAAATCCACGATGGAAGATCTGCTTGGATCCGCTGCGGATTGGGCAATGCTCAATCTTCTGCAGAAAGCCGACGAGGGCGAGATCCGTTTTAACAAGAGCTATCAGCTTGCCGAAGCTTCTGAAGCGGCCAAGCAATATCAGCTGGCAATCTTTAAGCATATGGTTTTCCTGATGCTTGATGCAGCAGGCGTAACCGCTGACTGTACATTAGTCCCTCACGTTATTCTTAATGAAGACGGCAAAGGCGGCTCGCTCCAGGTAGACCCATCAATTGCCTATAGAGCTGAAGCACCGGACGGGTCGAAAGATGTGATTCTCTATAAGAACAGAGACGGCTGGTCGCCATCCGATCCATCCAAATTCCCAAGAGGCATCGACCCGCTCGCTGCTAAATGGATTCTGGCCCGCTATGAGGATGAGTTCGAAGAGATGAAGACGCTGGAGAAGCTTCTTCTGAAACCTCTTTTGACAGAGCCTCTTGATCTGGAGGGAGTCAATAAGGATCTTCTGATCGCCAATGAGCTGATCGAAGAGATCGCTTTGGCCCTGATGGATAGATACCATGGCCTCTTTACTACGAAACTGAACCATTTTGCGACAGACAACGTGGCAACTCTTGACAGCTTAGATCAAGAGGCGAAATCGGTGGATTGGTCCAATGTGAGCAAGCCGTGGCTGAATCAGGAAATCCGCTCGACGCTGCTTAAGTCCCACAGGATCTTGACCGGCCTTTCCAAGAGAGGATCGCAGCTTTTACACGAGTCGATTGACGACAAGAGCAAAACCCTGACTCTGCCGGCAGACTCCAGCAAAGCGCTCGAAGAGATCAAGAAGTTCTTCCGCGTCATTCACTTAGATATCAATGAAGGCGGTAACCTAGATCACGGATGTCTCTTCTCATCGCTAAGCATCTCCCTTCTTCAGGGCGCTGGAAATAAGGCCGAAATCAGCCCGCTTAGAATCAGGCAGGCAATGGCCGGTTGCATCGAGAAAAACAGCGTGAAGTGGTCGCAAAAAATCATGGAGCGCACGAGAAAACGCCTACCCGGTAAAACGGTGATGACAGAAGGTTGGACAACCGACCAGTACTGCAAATGGCTGAGAGGTCAAGATCCCGGTTTGAAGCCGACCCAGGCTAAGAGACTGCGTGATGATTACAACGAGCTTGAGCTGGAAGTGTTTGCCAATGCTTTCGGCATCGAAGTCAACGTTTTCGTCAGTGGACAGGTGCTCAGGAAAGATAAGAAAGATTTCAAATCTTACTACACATACGGCCCGAAGACAAAAGAGAAGCTTTATCTCTTCAACTCTCAGGCGCTTTCTTTCTACGCGATTACCCCGAAGCTGACCGAAAGAGAAGAGGGGCTTGACATGGAAGCTAAAGCTTTAGTGGGTCATCATCAGCGTTTCTGGGCAAGGAACTGTGATGAGAATCTGGCCGATTTCGACACCGGCTGGAACCATTTCCAGTGCTAACTTTAGGTAAAAAAGGCTAAAGATAACGGTGAAGAAGCTCTGCCATGTGCAGAGCTTCTTTTTTTGTGCCGAATTGAATCTGGCTGCGGCAAGACGTTCCATTGGATACTACGACTCCACTGTCTGTAAAACGCCGCACAGCCGGCAAAAGTTTAAGCTCGCCGATCTTCATGGAAAGATCGAAATGCTCCTCTTCATAACCGAAAGAGCCGGCCATCCCGCAGCACCCCTCCTCTGCCTCCTGCACTTTTATAAAAGGAACCGCTTTTAAAATGGACCTGGCTGGTTCTCTTCCGGTCTCGGCTGTGTCGTGACAGTGCGTATGCAAGAGAACATCGACCTCTTTTTCCGGTTCTTTGCAGAGAATGGTTCCCCCTTCCTTCAGGTAGCCGTACAGAAACTCCTCAAAGGTCATAGCAGCTTTTGCGACGGCGGCAGCTTCAGGGGAGAGATCCGGTCTTTGCTTCTGAATGAGAGAGGGGATTTCATCCCGGAGCGTCAGGATGCAGCTTGGTTCAATTCCGATGATGGGGATTCCTTTTTGTGCATAAGGGTAAAATGTTTTGACCAGCCGTATGGCCGTGCCGAGCGCTTCATTAAGCATTCCCTTAGAGATAAATGTTCTTCCGCAGCATCTATAGGGGGGAGACACCACTGAAAACCCGTGGGCTTCGAGAAACGAGGCTGCCTTAAGACCTATATGAGGCGATAGGTACTGATTGAACGTGTCGTTAAACAAGATGACTTTGGCCGCGTCGCCTCGTGGCTTTTTCGCTCTGAAGAGCTCAGTGAAAGGCCTTAAAGCGGGCAGAGGTAAGCTTCTTTCCTCCGCAATCCCCATCATTTTCTTGAAGCGGCGCTCCAAAGATGATCCCTGAAGTAGTTGAGGAAGAGGCCATAACATGGATGCCCCATAGAGGAAAAGTCCCATGTGTCCAAACAGGAAGCTCCTTATGCCGGTTCCCATCTTGTGTTGATTTTGGTAGAGAACTTCGGCTTTAATCTTCGCCATATCCACCTGCGAGGGGCACTCTTTTTTGCACCCTTTACACATCAGGCAAAGATCTAAAACTTGAAGGACGTCCTCGTCGCTGACTTTAAATCCCTTTCCGCCGCTGATCCAGGCTCGCAATATTTCCGCGCGCGCACGGGTAGTATCATATTCATCCCTAGTCGCCTGAAATGACGGACACATCACACCCTCTTTCTTTCTGCAGAGTCCGTTGCCGTTGCATAGATCGATGGAGAGATCGAATCCACCTTCTTTTGAGAAGTCGAAAAAAGGCTCGAAAGGTAGGTCTTGATCGGGATAACGTCTTAAATGTTCGAGTGGACTTAAGTCGCCGACTACTTTGCCGGGATTCAGGATGTTACCAGGATCGAAAGCCTTCTTGACTTCGACAAATGCCTGGTAGATCTGTTTTCCAAAGAGTTCTTTGTTGAAAGAAGTGCGGATCAAACCGTCTCCATGCTCGCCGCTTAAAACCCCTCCATGCCTTTTGATCAGCTGAAGGGTCTCTTCCATCATTTTGAACATAGTCATCCGCTCTGTTTTGTGGCGCAGATCGACATAAGGCCTGATGTGAAGGCAGCCGGCGCCGGCATGGCCATAAATTCCCGCGTCTTTATTATGGGATGACATTAAATTTAAAAAATCCTCGATAAAGCCGGGAAGTTTTGCCGGCGGAACCGAAAGATCCTCTATAAAGGCGACAGCGCGTGAGTAATCACGCTTGGATAAAAGGAGTCCCAAGCCCGCTTTTCTGGTATCGAGCACCGCCTGGATATCTCTTGGATCGTAGACTGTCGACAGATGCGTATCATCTAGGGAGATCCGTAGACGGTAGGCAACCTCTTCGATGAGTTCCCTTAACAGATCAGGGTCTTCGTGGTCAAACTGTATGGCGAGCACTGCTTTCGGGTTTGAAATCAGCGGCATCGCTCTTTTTAAGTACCTGCTTTTTTTTGCCGAATCTATGATTTTGTCGTCGATCAATTCCAATGAGAAGGGTGCGTCCTTTAAGATCAGCGGTACTGCTTTCATCGCCTGCTTCAGGGTGGTGAATTCGGCCAGAATCATGGCTTTGTTTTTAATGCGCGGAACGACTTTGACTTTAAGCTTGGTGGCAATGCCCAGCGTTCCTTCGGAGCCGGCAAAAAGTTTGGCCAGGTTGATACTATCTAAGGAATCTGTCAGGGCATCCAGGCGGTACCCGGAGGAAATTCTGGGCAGTTTTGGATAGCTTGAGTGAATATCGGCTTCATACGAGGAGCGAACCTTGGCAATTTTTGAAAGCAGGGGAGGGGAGTGCTCGGGTAAACTGGGGTAGGGCATCTGCTTTAGCACGATAGATGTCGCATCGGCAAGAAGGGTTTCCACTTCCAAAATGTGGTCTGCCATGCAGCCGAATCGAAGGGATTCGGAGCCGGCAGCGTTGTTTGCCAGCATCCCCCCCACGGTAGCCCGGTTTCCGGTCGAGGTCTCAGGCCCGAGTCTTAGGCCGAAGGGTTCGAGGTGCTTGTTGAGGTCATCTTGGATTACCCCCGGCTCGACGATCGCATACCCCTCCTCGCAGTTGACATCAAGGATGCGGTTTAAATGCCTTGTCAAGTCGATGACGAGACCCCTTCCTAAGCACCCTCCGGTAATTCCTGTTGCGGCCCCACGCGCAATGATGGGCACTCCATGTTCTTTTGCGACCTTTAGTGCAGCTTTGATATCCTCGCTGTGGATGGGCTGAAAGACAGCGATCGGTTCGATTTCGAAAATGGAAGCGTCCTGGCTGTAGACTATACGCGTTGCAGCATCGCTTTTCACCAACCCTGCGACGGCGTTTTTTAAGTCGTGGATAAAGTCCTGACTGCCGATTTTACTCCCCCTTCCACCTGATGCAAAGAAGGGTGATATCATCGTATTGTCCCTGGCCTTCTGAGAAATCGGTCAGGTCATTTTTTAGGTTGCTGACCAAGAGCGAGAAGTCTTGCCGCGCATGTCTTCTTATCAGATTTTCGAGTCTCTCTTTTGGATAGATCTCACCCTTTTTATTGATCGCTTCGGTGACGCCGTCCGTGAAAAGGATGATGGAATCCCCTTTCTGCAACTGTATTTTCTTTTCGACGTAAAGCGAGTGCTCCCTCTCTAGATCATCGATAATTCCCAAGGCGATTCCGCCATCTTTGGGGATCTGCTGAAGATTGCCATCTGCCGACAAGATGTAGGGCGGATGGTGGCCGGCATCGCAATAGACGACTTCTCCGGTTTTGATGTTTAAAACACCATAAAAGGAGGTTACGAACATCATCGATTCGTTATTGTAGCAGAGGTAGTGGCTGACTTGCTGAACGCAGGATTTGGGGGAAGGATTTGTCAGCGCTGTCGATCGCAGAAGGGTTTTGCTCATCACCATGAAGAGGGCTGCCGGCACTCCTTTGCCTGACACATCGGCGATCACAAATCCGAGCCTTTCCGCTGTGATCGGAAAAAAGTCGAAAAAATCACCGCTTACCTCTTTTGCCGGGAACATTTTACCGAAAATTTCAACGGATTTGTTGCCCGGATAGGGGTTGAAGTTGTGTGGAATGAAAGTTTGCTGGATATAGCTTGCGATCTCCAGTTCCTTTTTATACTCGATGATGCGGTTCTGGGCGATCGCTCCCTCTTTCAAAAAGTTGTACTGGTCGGTGATCTTTTCTAACGTTGTGGCAAGGTCTTTAAGATCGATTGGTTTGGTGATGAAATCGGACGCTCCGAGGTTCATGGCGGCGCGGATATTTTCCATGTCGCCATAAGCGGAGATGACAATCGAGCGGAACAGTCTTTTTTTCTCCTTCAGCTTGGAGAGGAAAGTCAGTCCGTCCATCTCAGGCATGTTGATATCCGTTAAGATGATGCCGATGTCAGGGTCTTGTTCGATGAATTTTAAAGCCTCCACGCCGTTTGAGGCGAAATGGAACTCCATCTCGTTGTTTTTTATCTGTTGTCTGAATTTCTGCCTGATCAGCGCTTCCAGCGCCGGTTCGTCATCGACGACGAGAATTTTATTGGGGATGACTGAAGACTGAGGGACGTGCCTGCCCTTACTCTCCTTGTCGGGGCCGTACTTAATGATCTTATCTTTCAGCGCGGCAAAATCGATGGGCTTGTTGATAAAGCCGTCCGCTTTGTATGCCATCGCCTTCATGTGGTTGGCTTCATCTCCATAAGCGGTCACCATCATCACCGGCATTTCGGGATAGAGGTTTTTTAAGGATTTCAAAAGCTGCAGCCCCGATATGCCTGGCATATTGATATCGGAGAGGATGAGGGTGGCATTGGTACTGTCTTGGTGTGATAGTTTATCTAGGGCCTCTTCTCCCGAGGAGGCAAATGAAAACTCAAACAACCCCTGCTTGATCTCTTCTTTGAACCGTTGGGTGAACAGGGATTCTGTTGCTTTTTCATCATCCACGACTAAGATTTTCATGCTGTCAAGACCTCTCTTTCTTTTTTAGGCTGAAGCGGTATTGTGATAATGAACTCGCAGAATTCATTATCTTTTGTGTCAAATGTCAAAGAGCCTCCATGCTCTCTGACGATAATGTTATAACTGAGCGAAAGTCCAAGCCCCGTCCCAACTCCCGTGGGTTTGGTGGTAAAAAACGGAGTGAATATTTTCGACTGGTTCTCCTCTCCGATTCCAAGTCCGTTGTCACGGATGCGTATCCGGAGGTAATTACCGACGTTCTTTGTCTTCACAAATATTTGGGGCTCATATCCGGGATCGCCCTTTTTTTGCTTTTCTTCAACTGCCTGAAATGCGTTATTTAGCAGATTCAAAAAGACGCGGCAGATATCATTTTGCACGCACTCAATGTCTTTTACCGATTCGTCGAATTCTTTATCAATCCGGCACTTAAATGTCGGGTTTTTGGCGCGCATGCCATGGAAGGAGAAATTGATGTATTCATCCAGGATTTTATGGATATCTGTCTTGATCCACTCTCCGGGCTTGCCGCGGGAGTGTGCCAGCATGCGCTGAATGGTGTTATCCGCCTTTTTTCCCTGTTCATGAATCGTGTTGATATTGTCAGCCAATGTTTTGATCACTTCCTGCATATTCTCTTTGTCATCAGGAGCGAGCTTGTCCTTGTGGGACTCCAGGCACTTTTCAATTTCACCCACAAGATCAATGGAAAGCATGGAGAAGTTGTTGATGAAATTGAGGGGGTTTTTGATCTCATGGGCAATTCCGGCGGTGAGGCCGCCTAATGAAGCTAGGTTTTCTTGGGCAACCAATCGGTTTTTGGCTGTTTCCAATTGATCTACAGTTCCCTCCATCTCCTGCACATGCTCTTCATGCAAAACGTGGCCGAATTGCCGCTTTTCGATCTCCAGCAAGATCCAGGCAGTGACGACGATGAAGGAGGTAATGAACATCCCGATGCCTGCAGCGATCGCCGCTTGCCAGGTGTAAACGGTGTAGGGCTCGGAGGCGCTGAACGTCACATTCATGCTTAGCTTGCCGAAGTGGATGAATTTGTCGCTCTGAAAGGCACCAAGTTCCAAGCTTTCCCTCTTGTCGCTCAATTTGATTTTTTTTACCGGCTCTGCGTTGAAGAAGTAGAGCAGCTTGCTTTGATTTTGTTCTCGTTCAAAAACAAAAATGTTCATAGCATCTTTTTGCTCTGGATCGAGGCTGTTTTTGACAAGCTCTCCAAGATCTATTTCTGCCCAAACAGCGCCGGAGGCCACTCCATTTTTTATTCCCGGAACAAAGAGGTGCACGGAAGAGTCGGGAATGTCGCCGGGAGCCGTCTCGTTTTCAATTGCAACCGATTGTAAGCTCCTTTCATCGATGGCTTTGTTTAAAAGCTCTAAAAGCCCTCTCGGCATCGCAGTGATGGAAGGAGAGCTTGTTTGCATCCAGGCAATTTTTTTGACAAACGGGCTGTTTTTCATCTTAGTTTCGATGATTCTTTGCACAGCCAAATGATCGATGCCTGATTCGTATGTGTGGAGGGTGGCGATCGTCTCTAGGCCGTGGATCAACTGATTGATGTGGATTTGGATAACCCTATCGGTGCTGCTGGATAGAACCAGAAAGCGACCCATTGTGTTTTCGTCTTCGATCCGGTGCGCTTGCGTGAAGACAAACCATGATATGAGAGAGCCGACGATACCTCGTATGATGATTGCAATCCAAGAGAAGGTGAACGAGACTTTTTCCTTGATCGCAGGATTGGGAGGAATCGGTATCTTTTTCTCCTGGAGGGGCGGTGGCTGTTTTTCTGATGGCGCACCAAACAGGTCTTTTCCTAAGGGTTTATTCTCGTCCATCATCGCTCATTCTTGTTTTGATAAGTGCGCATATACCGAAAGTGTCTTAAAATTTATTTTTGGCAGCGAGAAAGGGTCCCAAGATTGCAAGTCACCTAATATTAGAAATATGAAACGAGTTGCAATTTTTGATCCCTACATTTTTCCAAAACCAAAATCCCAAATTCTAAGATGCTTTGAGCATAACTTAGGGAGTTTCCAAAATCTGATATATACCCTTGAGGGAGGATTGTCTATAGAAAACAGAAGGAGGGTTCCAATTAAGACAGGCTCTTAAAGGATTTATACCGAAAGTATCACAAAACTTGGCATGAGGGCTTTGAGAAAGCCCCGGCATCCAATCCGGTGTCCTCACAAGACTGTTTTCTGCGGAGTTTTAGGAGAGGGTCATAACTTACTATTTTTGAAAGGAGTAGATAGATCCTAATCCTAAAATTTTGGTGAGTTCATCAAGAGCCTGTCGCGACTCTTCATAGAGCTTGGGATCTTGCAAATCTTTTGGCATCAACTTATCCCTGTAGTGCCTCTCAACCCAGGTGATCAGACGCAGGTAGAGTTTTTCGGTCAAAAATACATCGGAGGTGATGCTGTCGATCTCCTGTTTTTTCAAGGGGATGCGTAGCCTTAAGCAGGCAGGGCCTCCACCATTTTGCATGCTTTCGCGCAAGTTCACGTAGTGGATATTTTTGATGGGATTTTTGTCGCTCTTCACTAATTTTTCAAGGAGTGTTTTAGCCCGGGGGTTCGCTTGACACTCCACTGGAGCGATGATTGCCATCATCCCATCGTCTATGGTGACTATTTGAGAGTTGAAGAGATAAGTTTCTACAGCTTCTTCTATTGTAAGATCTTCACTCTTTACCATGTAAGTTATCAATGGCGTTGTCGTGATCTTTTCAAAGGCTTTTGAGATCTCTTCTATGATAGTTTTCGTGCTGACAAAAGAGTGTTCGTGGTACAGAAAGAAATTTTGGTTGGAAACCGAGATGACATCGTTGTGAAAAACCCCAAGATCAATTGCCCGCGGGCTCTGCTGCACAAAAAAAGCACGTCCCGGGAATATGCGGTGCCTTCTGGCGATGCTTGTGACAGCCTCTTCCGTTTCTCTTGCCGGAAAGCGTTCGGGAACAAGTCCGCCTCTGCCAAAGGCTGACTTTCCATAGACAAAAAGATGGATGCCGGCCTCCCCGCATTTTCTATAAAAAGGACAATGGTTGGCAGCTCCTTCGTTGGCAAACTGAGGGTTTGCAGGCAAAGGGGGGTGGTGGGCAAAGTAGAGGGGACTGCTGAATATGCGCTGAAGGATTAACGAAGTTGTTTCCGCTTCGATGGAGCGGTGGAGTTCCGAGAAGAGATTGGCTGGTGTGATATGGGTCAGATTGTCTTCGGTATCAATTGAAGGAGTGATTACAGCAGCGTTTGCTGCCCACATGCTGGAAGCAGAACATAGATTGATGTAAAGCTCAGGCTGATTTTTGTAGGCAGCCGTTAAAACTTCCCGATCTGTGCCTCTATAGCCTATATTCCTCAAAAGGGGAACATAGGGCCTCTCATGGGGGGGTAAAACTCCCTGGATAACACCGAGCTCGCTTAACCTCTTCATTTTGTAAAGCCCCTGCAGAGCGGCCTGCTTTGGATTGGACGCAAGGCTTTTGTTTTTCATGGAGGGGACATTGCCTATCGCCAACCCGCTGTAGTTGTGCGTGGGCCCTACGATCCCGTCAAAATTGGCTTCGTAGTAATCATCCTTCACGGAAAATCTCCTTATAGACAGTAATCAGGGGTTATAAAGCCATTCCCGGAGGAAGCTTTGCCGGCATTTTAACTTCTGCTGTCTCGATGGATGCGACAGGGGAAGAGCAATAATCGGCCGCAAAGAATGCGGAAGCGCGGTGGTTGCCGCTGTCTTTAAGGCCTCCGAAAGGTCCTTTGCTGCTGGCTCCCGTAGAGGGGGCATTCCAGTTTACAATGCCTGCCCTAACCTTTTTTTGAAAGAATTCATAACGGTGGCGGCTAGAGCTGACGAGAGAAGCGGTAAGGCCGTAGCGCGTTTTTTCTGCCTCTTCGACCGCTTGATCGAAGTCTTTGACACGGATTACTTTGAGGAATGGGCCGAACACCTCTTCATCGGGGATACTTTGCAGGCCGGTGCAGTCGATGACGCCGGGTGACACAAAATTCCCTCTGTCGCCGACTCTCCCTGACCTCAAAAGAGAGATAGCGCCCCTTTGCAGCAGCTCTTCTTGTGTATTAAAAAGATGATGCATCGCATCGGGAGAGATCAGCGGTCCCATGAAGGGTTCGGGGCTTGAAAGGGGAGATCCAATTTGAAGGCGCTTAGTGCTTTCTATGAATTGGGAAAGAAACTTCGTTGCAAAGGGGGAGTCGATTAAGATTAGTCTTCTCGCGCAAGAGCAGCGTTGTCCGGCGCTGATGAAGGCGGACTGGATGGCGATATAACAGGCGAAGTTCAAGTCCTCTATTTCATCGATGACAAGGGGGTTGTTTCCTCCCATTTCCAGCGCCAATAATTTTTCCGGAAAGGCTCCAAAGAGTTTTGAAAGTGCCTTGCCGGTGTCCCGGCTGCCGGTGAAGAGCAGTCCGTCCAGCTCGCTGGATGTAGCAAGGGCTTTTCCCGCTTCTTTGCCTCCTTGCACCATGTTAAAGACACCAGGTGGAAAGCCAGCCTGCTGCATTAGTCTGGCGTAGAGCTCTCCTGTCAGAGGCGTCTTTTCACTCGGTTTAAAGACCACGGTGTTGCCCGCCAATAGAGCGGGGATAATGTGGCCATTCGGCAGGTGGCCGGGAAAGTTAAACGGGCCGAGGACCGCTAAGGCTCCCACCGGTTTATAGTGAATTCTCACCGGATTAGTTCCCTGGTAAGACTCTTCAACTCGGCATCTCTTACGGAAAGCGCTCTTCGAGATGGAGACTTTGTCGATCATTGAATCGGTTTCTTGAAGGGCTTCCCAGAGGGGCTTGCCCGTTTCAGTGGATATCGTAGAGGCCATGGTCTCCCGATTGGCGATCAACGCCTCCTTAAAAAGGTGGATTAGTCGCATCCTCTCTTCCAGAGTTGTCGTGCGATAGTTGTCAAATGCCGCTTTTGCAGAGCGGGCTGCCGAAGCCACCTGCTGAGCCGAAGCCTCGTTTTTTTCATAGAGGCTCTGACCATCCACGGGAGAGGAGGTTCGGAGTGGTGGGCCGTCTCCCTGCATCCATATTCCATCAATCCAAAGTGTGTTTAAATCGTTTTTCATGCAGCACGTCACTGGTTTATAATTCAAATGAAAGGAATTGTTCGCCGGGCTCTGCTTGGAGAAGTTCCAGCGTTTTCTTTCCGATGTGAACCTCATCTTGAGCTTCAGCTACATGAAGGATTGCCCTGAAAGTCATGTGAGAACTTGCGATAATGATTTTTTTTCCCTTAGAAGTGGGTGTTATTTCGGCAATTGAGCCTTTTTTTGCATGGATCCAAGGCCTTGTGGAGTGCAAATTTCCTTTCAGAATAGGGCCTGCGTCTAACAGGTCGACTTCATTGTCAAATACTAGACCTTGCGCCTCCAGCATGTGTTTTGCAGGTACGGTATTTTGATGGGGGACTCCTATTGCATTTCTAGCTTCGGGAGCCAAAAGTTCGATTGTGAGGGGAAACGAGGGAATGGCTGCTAGAATCAGGGAGGGGTCTTGCCGGACTAAGTCGACAAATTTATCGTATTCAATGTCGACAAACTTTCGGCCTACGTTTTCATAGAAGGGTGAAAGGTCCCTCTCGTCAAACACCCCCCTGAGCGATGCTTTGATCTCTCTTTCAAATAGACCGGGGTGCTCTTTGATGAATAGAAAACGGGCTAGGGAAAGAAGACGCCCGATACCTGATTTTCGCTCTTTACGTTTTAAAAAAAGGGAGCATAGTTCGCTGTAAGGGGCTCTCGACCTCTCAGGAATTAAGATTCTCGTCGTTTTTTTTGCTTGAGAAAGCATCGAGGGGTGATCACGTACCTCTTCTTGCAGGGTGTAGTGGTGCAGAGGTGCTTCCCGACCTCCTCCTGATTTAATTCCGCTGACTCCGATCAGTTCCTGGGACTCTTTGTTTTCGAGCACGAAAAGAAAAAGTGAGTTTTCCTGCTTTTTGTGGTTAATGGAATCAAACGAAGAGAGGGACATCTCTATCTTCTTTTTGAT
Organism: Estrella lausannensis; assembly: GCF_900000175.1. NCBI lineage: Bacteria > Pseudomonadati > Chlamydiota > Chlamydiia > Parachlamydiales > Candidatus Criblamydiaceae > Estrella > Estrella lausannensis. The sequence goes on along the minus strand of NZ_CWGJ01000012.1, from coordinate 64,169 downwards.
CAGATCCCGGTTTTTGGGCAAGCTTGTCACTCCGGAGTGCGCTTCAAGCGCCATCTGATACACTTCGTCGATGTCTTTCTCTTCGATTTGTCTGAATAAATACATGTCACTTCCCTTCAACAAGGGCTTTCTCGATGATGTCGCTGACAACGTCAATGTCCTCTGTCGTGATGGCTCCTGCCGGTAGCAAGAATCGGATGCGAGTGGGGTTTTCGCCGGCAATAAAGCAAATCACTCCTTTGTCGAAAAGGCGCTTTGCCAGATCAAATGTCTTCTCATAGGTTCCGTCATAAGGGGTAAAAGCTACCATTGCTCCCATTCCGAAGGGGCCTCGGATGAGATCTGGCCATCTGGAGCTGAGAGCCTGTAGTTTATTGTGAAAATGACGCTCCAGCAGCATGTTTTTGCCTTGCTCGCCGAAATACTCACCTTCCAATAGTGACTTGATAATCACCGAGGAGGCTTTGATCGAAACAGTGCTGGAGGAAAATGTTTGAGACAGCAGCCCCTTTTCAGGGATCAGGCCCTTCCGGAAGAGGGTTGCACAGGAGTGTGATAGTTTACCGATCGTGGCAATATCGACGAAACGGTCAAGCTCGAAGTGCTGAAAACAAAAGAGCTTGCTCGTTCTTCCAAACGTCTGCACCTCGTCGGCAATAATTACGATATTGCTCTCCTTCAGAATTTCCATCAGAGTTGTAAAAAATAGTTTTGTGCCCGGGTAAAATCCCCCTTCGCCCTGGATCAACTCAAAAATCATGGCTGCATGCTGTTTTGGATATCTTTTCAGATACATCCTGAGGGCATTTGCCGCCCTTTCAATGCTCTCGTCACCCAACCTGTAGTCGTAGAACGGGATGTAGTCGACATCTACAGTCTTCGGTAGCCCTTTTCTGTAAGCAGGCTTGTCTGTGACCTGCGCGAGCGCGAGTGTTCTTCCGGAGAACGAGTGGTCGAAGGCCAAAATTCTGGAGGCAGGGTATGACTTATGAAATGCGAGCTTCAGAGCGTTTTCGTTGGCCATCGCTCCCGATGTGGTAAGGAAGCAGCAGTCGAAACTGGAAGCTTCCGTCAGGAGTTTGATTAGCTCAAGTGAGTCGATATTTTGCTGCAGCGGGCCTTGCATCACTGTATTCGATATCGCCGAATCGATGCTGGACGCGACGATGTCTGCGTTGCTGTGTCCTAAAAAGTGAACGCCGATTCCACTGATAAAATCATACTTGATGCTGCCATCCATCAATTCTACGAGCGGGCCTCTGCCGATTCCGCTTCCTATGTAAGGGTAAAAGAGAGGGGTGCCCCTTAAATTTCCGAACGCCTGTATCAGCTGTTCGTAGGGAATTTTCAGCTCTGGCAGGGCCGGTTGGATCGAGGAAATCTCTTTTTGTTTGTCGGCAAGCGCTTCAAGCAAAAGTGACTTTGCTTTTTTGACCCTCTCGTCATTGAAAAAATCGGCCGCTTTAAGCTCTTTGGGTAATGGATGATCCATAAGGTGTTTGATCCTATTTTTTTAAAGAGGCCGTCCGCAAAAAAATCATGCGATTTCAGTTTGTGAATGGTCTCTAAAGGATTGACAGATTGCAAGTCACCTAATAGTGGAAAATGAGGTGACTTGCAACCTTTCAGTCCCGAGGCTTTCTCAAAGCCCCCATGCCAATTTTTGATAGGCTTTCGGTATAGACAGGCTCCTTGTCCGTCTTTTGTAAAATGCGTCGGCATACATCAGTATAGTCAGAGCGGCCAGTTTTGCCCTTTCGGTAAAGCTGGCGATATGGGCTTCTTCGTGCACTGTGTGCAAGCCGCTTCCGATCACCCCGAAGGAGTCGATGCAAGGAACGCCCACTGCGGATATCAGGTTGCCGTCCGTGACACCGCCGCTTTCTGTCAAATTGATCGGAATTCCCAAGAGAGCTCCGCTTTTATTTAGCGTGTCAAAAAGAGGTTTTTGAAGCTTATCGAACTCTTTGGAAGGTCTTTCCGAGAGCAGGTGCATTTCCAGATCCGGATGGGCCCTCTTGTGTCTGGAAAAGGCCGCTTGCGTTTGTTCTTTGGCAAGATTCCAGCTCTTAGATCCAAAAGCCCTGATATTGATGGAGAGAGAACCCCGGTCGGGCACCACGTTGAATTCGCTTCCACCTACCAGTTTGGCGATATTTACCTGTATTTTTTTCTTCTTCGAAGTCAAGGACGACAAATCCAGGGCGAGTCGCATTAGGGGCGCAATGGCATTGACGCCTTGGTAAAAATCCCTGCCGGCATGGGCTCCTTTGCCCCTGGCGACAAATAGATAATTTGCCGAAGCGGGTCGCGACTTGATGAAGGCGCCGTTTTCTTTGGATGGTTCAAAAACCAACGCGCATGCCTTGCCAAAGGCTTCTTTCTCAATAAAGCGGCGGCTTGCGCTTGAACCAGTCTCTTCGTCACCGTTAATAAGAACAGTCCACCCTATGGATTGTCGATTAGGGCTCCTCTCGATCGCTTCCAAGGTTTTAAGAAGTACGGCCAATCCTCCTTTCATGTCAGCGACTCCGGGCCCGTGCAGTCGGTCGCTTTCTATCCGGCATGTTTGAAAAGGGGAGTCTGGCGGATAAACCGTGTCGGCATGTCCCATGAGGAGGCACTGAAAAGGAGCGTTTGGCCTCATGGTAAGCTTGAGGATGTCTCCGCTCTTTTTTTTGTATGGGTATCCGTTTAAATCGAAGCCTGCTTCGTCCGCTGTTTTGATGAATACCGCTTTGCACCCGAGCGATTTTGCCTCGTGCATCAGGATATCCTGAACGGATTTTATCCCTTTGGTATTGTTTGAAAAGCTGTTGATGAGGGCCAATTTTTTAGTAAGCGCAACCATGGATCGTTTTTCTTTTTCAAGAAACGAGAGGGAGGAAAGATGGATCATGAGGCGCCCCAATTTTGTCTGCGATACCGCTCACAGACCCTTACAAACATTTATTCTTTTGTTGACGATTTTTCCCTATCTTGCTCGATCAAAACAAATTGCCTCATTCCGATCAAGCTCCTCTTTTTGCTGATCGCGCTTGACATTTCATTGCCGAATCCTGATACATGAGTCCGTAGGTTCGTGTCCTGCCGTTTACCACTGGATTTGGCGTAAATGGTTTATTTACAGTTTTAAAAATCGACTCGGTTATGTTGATTTGAGATTATCGAAAAGGAGCTTTCCGCTACCGATCACAAGAGGCCGCAAGACTGAACCGAAAAATCCTGAGATTGTTCGCAAATTCAAATCAGCATCGAACGTACCTTTCCCCAGTCGTTGTTTTTATTGATGCTCAATTAGGACACATCATCAATGAGCATACCGAAAGGACCTCGAAATTTGGATTTGGCTTTAATAACGCTCTCCATGATGAAAAGTTGTTCCATATTTAATATTAGGCGACTTGCGATCTTGGGAGCTATATCAAAGCTAAATCCAAATTTCGAGGTCCTTTCGGTATGCTCATTGATGATGTGTCCTAATTGAGCATCAATAAAAACAACGACTGGGGAAGTGATATAGAAAATGGCATTGGATGTTCACGAAGACTATAAGGTGATTTTAGATGGCAAGCATGCGTGTTATGTATTGATTACATGCGATAGCGCCGATCAGCTGGGGCAAATGCAGGTTGAGATGAGCTACGAGGGAGATCCTGGCCTGGTATCCTATCTGTTAAAAGGCGCCAAGTCATTGGTGGATAAGCAAAAGTAGGCGCGGGTTTGGCGTCTTCTGTTCGTTGATGAAAATCAAGGAATATCGGGAAAGCACTCAAAATGAGTGATTTCAACTCTTAGAGCTTGTGCTTAAACTGAAATCGTCTTCTTTGCTGCTGAAACGGACTTTAAGTGCCGAGAAATTTAAATTCCTCGAAGTTCTCTTAAAGCCCCCATACCCACTGCAGAGACGCTTTCGGTATGTCGCCCAAATCGACAGCAAAGCATATATGGTTGAGTTTTAGTACAGGCTTTGTAGGCGTTTTACGAAATGTGGATGTGTTCGATAGATCGAATTTCCGTTCAATGACACGCGCAATAAATCGGTATAAACAAGGGGGATGGGCTTCATGCTCTATTTTGTTTTTTCCGCAGGGGGAGAGTATTTTGCCATCGAGGCTTCTTACATTGAGCTTGTAGTGCCGATGGTCGGCGTGAACTCGGTTGCTCATCTCCCTAACTTTGTGAAGGGGATTTTAGAGTTCGAAGGTGAGCCCGTAACAGTCATTGACCTTTGTCGTATCATTGGAGGGGAAGCTTGTCCTGATCGGATGCATGCCCGTATAGCTTTAGTCAGAAGTACACCTTTCGAGAAGCGAGGACCTTGCCTTGGGATCTTAGGCGAAAAAGCGACCGAGATCCTGGAGACGTCCTCTCCCTTTATCATCAGTCAGTCCGAAGACCACGGCCCGCTTTCGTATATCCATCCTGGCGTATTGCAGGGATCAACAGTCATTCAATTAATCGATGTACCGCGATTTTTTGAGGCGTTTAGCCACCAGATCTACGCAAGAAGTTCAGCGCCAAGATAATGCTTATTTGAAAGTGTCGGCCCATCTAATCGATGCAGGAGTCTTTTGGCTAAATAGCGCTTAAAGAGTATTTGAGCGAGTTAAAGGATAGGGAGTGGCTTAACCGGGAGATCTTCACCGAAATTGTCTAAAATTTGGCATAGGAGCTTCTTAAAACCCTCATGCGAACTTTTGAGGCACTTTCGGTATATGGCGAGGGGATTCGAATCCGTTAAGAGACTACCTCTTAGAGGCCGGCAGTAAGATAGAGGTTTGTAATGTCCGAGAGTTCCAATCAGTTTTTTCCAAACAGCAACAAAGTGTCCGATGTCAACAGGCTGCTCGACAGAGCATACCCGCCGGGATATGCCAACGAGTGGATTGAACTCACCAGAAAAAAAGAGGAGGACGTTCCTTTTATTTTGAAGGTGTTGATATTTCGCATTCAGCAGCAATGGTTTGGATTGGATGCTAGGGGAGTGGGGCTGGTCATGGAGGCAAAGCCTTCCCATCGCATGCCAACGCCGGAGGGAAGTCCCATCAAAGGGGTTGTGAGTGTTCGCGGCGATTTGAAGCCGATAGCCGACCTGGAGATCCTGCTTCATGGCAGATACCGGGAAAACAAGGAGTCGGGCGATGGTTTAATGATTTTAATTTCTCAAGACCGCAAGGAGTGGGTGATCAAAGTCGATGAAATTTTTGGAGTGGTTAGTATCGCGCAGAAAAATTTGGAGAACGTCCCTGTCAATATCGCCAAATCCCATGGAAACCTGATTAAGGCCTTGGTGGAAGTCGAAGGGAAAAGGGTTTCTATACTCGAGGAGGAGCTCTTGTTTTATGCTCTCTCGGAAAAGTTGTCCGCAAAGTAGGCGTGCTATACCGGGAGGGTGTGGAAGTTAGGGGCTTTAAAACACTCTACTTTTATGTTTGGTTAGGTATAAGAGACTGTTAACGGATTGGCATTTCATCGATATTTTCTAAAGCGTTTTGATGCTTTATCGGGGAGTGTGCGGTAGCGGGATAATATATTCGGTATAGCCTGCAAAATCGGAAAAAATCAATCCCTTAGCAGTCTGTTGAGAGGGAATCGTTTTAGCGTTTGGGTTTCGTTTATGCAATTAGAAGTACTGGCTCTTTTTCAAAAGGAGTTGCGGGAGCAGGTCGAGCTCATTAAGAGCGAGCTTGATAAACTTTCGGAACAGAGATCCGCCGGTGAAATTTCCAGGGCCTTTCATTCGATGAAGGGAGCGGCTAGTTTACTTAAAATCGATACGATTAAGAGCGCTGCCGGCTGGCTGGAGAAGGAAGTCAACTCGGTTTCACCGGAAACGCGAGGGGCGGTCAAAGAGGCAATTCAAGAGTTTCTCGCTATCATCGAGCCTGTACTGAAGAAGAATGAAGAAGAACTTCTCGACGCCATCCAAGAGTTGGTACCTAAGATAAGCGCCCTAGAAAAAATGATGAGCCCTAAAGGCCCATCAGCTCCTGTTTCCGTCGAAGGTGCCTTGGATAAGCGTACGCCGAGCGGAGAACTTTTTTTTTACCGGCTGAAAGAGCTTACGGACAGGTTCAAGCAGCATCTCAGTTTTTGCGAAAGCAATTTTGAAGATTTGGAAAGGGTAACCTTGCTTGAGGAGTTAGCAGCGGAGATCCGGGATCTTGGGAAAACGAAGGGGATTCAAATCGTCGTTGAGGCCGGAAGGTCTCTCAACCTCTGTTTTTTCGCTGTGCGTAAAAAGCTCCTGGGGTGGACTCGGGGACATTTCGACCTTATCCAGGAGATCGTTGAATTTTTATTCGGGCTAGCGGGCGAGAGCTCTGAAACATGTCAGTCTTGGCTCATTAAAAAAAAATCGAATGTTGAGACTTGCATCAACATCATTTTAGCCATCTCCAATGAAGCGACGCAATTTATTTACTACGAAGACCTGAAAGGCAGACATCCCCTGCCTTATCCCAAAGAGGAGCTTCCGGAGGAGGGTGAATCTTTTGCCTCTCAAGATCTTGACGAGAAGGACCAGAGGTTTGTCGCCTTATTTCTTACAGAATTAAGAGATCAGATCAAAGATTTCGAGGGAGATCTCCTGACTCTTGAAAAAAATCCGGACGATACTAAAACGGCATCCAAGCTGATGCGTGCCTCCCACTCACTGAAAGGAGCATCCAAAGCGGTGGGCTTCCACGCGCTCACACGACTGGCGCATTCCATGGAAGACCTCTTCTCCCTTGTGCAAAAAGGAGAGGGGGTCATCATTCCGGAAGCAATCGATGTTCTGCTTAAAGCGGTCGATATTTTGCATGTCATATCAAAAGTTGAGTCAGGACACTTGGATTCTTGGCTGATGGAAAACAAGACCCGGATCGACCAGCTGCTGCGTGAGTTGTCCGCAGCTTTTGCTCACTGCACTCTGATTAGAGACATCTCATCCCCGCTACCGCAAGAGGGGAGAAAGGTCCTCGTCCGGAAGAGTGCCACTCCCGAACCTCCTGCTGAGGTGAAAAAAGCATTAGTAGAGACGCTCTTGCTCCCGATGGAGGCTGTCAAGGAGGAGAGTCGTTTTCTTAGGGTCTCTCTTCCCCACATCAACCACCTGATGGGACTGGCCGGTGAATTTTTAGTCGAGGCAAAATCACTTGACCTCTTTGAAAGAAGCTTGGGAAGAATGAAAACGAAAGCTCTGAAAGTGACAATGGACCTCTCCCGCATCAAGGAAAAGATAGGGTCGGGAAAAAAAGAGGAATCCATTGCGGTGGCCGATTCACTTCTTGCGCAAGGTAAGTCTCTCTCCCACGATATTTCTAAGCTTATGCAGGAATTTGACAGGTTTGCGAGGGCATCTGAAGCCCTCTCGAGTAAATTCTACCAGGAGATGGTTGAGAGCAGGATGCGTCCGTTCTCGGAGGGTACGGAGTTTTTACCCCGTCTGATCCGCGATCTTTGCAAGCAACTCTCGAAGAAAGCTGATTTGCAAATTGTAGGCAAGAACACGTTAGTGGATAGAGAGATTTTGGAAAAGTTGGAATCTCCTTTGACGCACCTTGTCAGGAACGCTATCGACCATGGAATTGAATCAACTCAAGAGCGGGCCCTGAGGGGTAAATGCGAAACAGGTCTTGTCAAGGTGGAGGCAACGCACAGGGATGGGGCGCTTGTCATTTCGGTTTATGACGACGGAAGCGGGATCGATTTAGATCAGATCAAGAAAGCGATCATCGAAAAGAAGCTGGCTCACGAATCGATTCTTGGAAAGATGGATGACAAGGATGTTCTCAAATACCTGTTTCATCCAGGATTTTCCACTTCCAAGGAGGTCACGGAAATTTCCGGCAGGGGAATAGGCCTGAATGTTGTACAGAGCACTGTCGAGCAGTTGGGCGGAAGAGTGGTGGTCAAGGATGCCGGAGGAGCTCTCTTTGAGATGATCCTCCCGCTCACCCTTTCGATCATTAGAGCTCTTTTAGTCCTGATTGACAAAGAACCGTATGCTTTCCCCCTGGCTAGGATTAAAAAAGTACTCTACGTCGAAAAAGAGGATCTGTTCACAGTTGAAGGCAGAGAATATTTTAAGGATGGCGGCAAAAATGTGGCGCTGTTTGACGGGCTGTCAATTCTTCGATTGCGGCGTACGGAACCGCCCTTGGCAAGAATTCCTGTCGTGATGTTGAGCGACGGTATTAGCGATTATGGAATTCAGGTAGATGTTTTTTTGGGAGAGAAAGAGATCGCGATCCACGAATTGGACAAAAAAATTGGTAAGATGGATGCCATAAGCGCGGGTTCTTTCATGGAGGACGGCTATCCTCTGCTTATTTTAGATACGGAAGGCATAAAAATAGTAATTGAGCGGCAGATTGCAGAAAGTCCCCTCGGGGCGCGATTACCGCCATTGCAACAAAAAGACCCCGTCGGAAAAAAACGTATCTTGATTGTCGATGACTCGGCAATCGTGCGCCGTGTTTTAACACATCTTCTTTCCACAGAAGGGTTTGTAGTCGATCAAGCTGAGAATGGCCAAGAGGGATTAAGGAAGGTAAATCAAGAGAAGTATGACCTTTTGATCAGCGATATCGATATGCCTGAAATGAGTGGAATAGAATTAATCCATAAGATAAGAGGGGAGTTTAAAGAGTCGGAGCTTCCTGTCATTTTGCTGAGCTATAAAGATGAAGGCGGGTTTTCTGAGGCGATGAAACCTCTGAAGGTCGATCACTTTTTTTCGAAAAGCCAGTTCCAGGATCGGGTCTTTGTCGATGCTGTTAAAGCGGTGCTCAAGGTACCTAATGATGTGTGCTAGAGAAGTTTGGAAACTTGAACTATACCGAAAGTGTCTCAAAATTTGGTTTTTGGCAATGAGAAAGCCTCGGGATTGAAAGATGGCAAGTCACCTCATATTTCTAATATTAGGTGACTTGTCATCTTTCAATCCCGAGGCTTTCTCAAAGCCAAAATCCCAATTTTTGAGATACTTTCGGTATAAACCGAAAGTATCTCGACTTTGGGGAGCTTTCAGTTTGCTAAACCCAAGTTTAGAGGCAGGCTCTAAAATCGAGAAGGAGAGGCATGAAGATAGCAATTGCAAATGACTTGAAGCTGGCTTGCGAGCTCCTCAACAACCTCATTCAGAAGAAGACGAGACATAAGGTTATCTGGACGGCCTGCGACGGAGAGGATGCCATCGAAAAATGTTCTCAGAATAAACCTGACATTCTTCTGATGGATCTTCTGATGCCTAAGCTGAATGGCGCCGAGGCAACCCGGGAAATCATGGGTAAAGCGCCTTGCGCTATCTTGATAGTGACTGCCAATGTTGCAGGAAACGTCTCTTTGGTGTTCGAAGCGATGGGAGCTGGCGCTCTGGATGTGGTTAAAACCCCCTCTTTTGACATCAATACTTGCGAGGTCGAGACGCAAGATCTGCTCAAAAAGATCGAAATCATGGCATCTTTGATTGAGAGCGGTTCAAGTAAAGAAATCCCCTACGTCCTGCCCGCGGACCCCTCTTTTGCCGGCCACACCGTACCCCCGTTACTTCTGATAGGAGCATCTACTGGAGGGCCTGTCGCGATTCGTAAAATATTGTCTTCGCAAGGCACTGATTTTCCATACGCCACAGTAATCTTGCAACATGTTGACCATGAATTTGCCAAGGGGCTTGTTTCCTGGTTGCAGGAAAAGTCTTCCGTGAGGGTTTCTCTTGTGGAGGGGGAAACAGAGCTCAAGGCGGGAGAGGCCTATGTGGCGGGAAAAAACGCCCATTTGGTGCTAAACCCAAGAATGCGTTTAAATTATTTGCCTGAAGGGAGCTTAGACACCCTTTTGAACAAACCTTCCATTGACGTTTTTTTCAACAGTGTCGCACGGGTTTCCGGTCTGAAAGGGATAGCTTGCCTGCTCACGGGAATGGGTTCCGATGGAGCGCAGGGACTTTTGAATCTTAAAAATGCAGGTTTCGACACAATTATCGAAGATTGGTCGACTGCAGTCGTCTATGGTATGCCGAGGGCGGCAAAGGAGCTGGATGCAGCGAAGTATTGCCTGCCGATCGATTTGATCGGGGTGAAGATCAGAGAGTTGATAGCTACGAAAAACTCTCCAGCCGCAGTACGTTCCTGAAGGATGTGGCTATGAGTATGATTTTAGACCGGGACAGGTCGACTTTGGAGTATTTGAATCAGCATCCAGTCTCTGTGTTGCTGGTGGATGATCAGCGCATCATTTCCGAAGCGATAAAAAGGTGCCTTGTAACCGAACAAGACATTGTTTTTTATTGGTGTCAAGATCCCACGGAAGCCCTGAAAATGGCGATCGAGCTTAAGCCGACGGTCATTTTACAGGATCTGATCATGCCGGAAATCGATGGCTTGACTTTGGTTAAGTATTTTAAAACACACAAAGACACCAAAAACATCCCTCTAGTCGTGCTCTCCGTCAAAGAAGATCCCTTGATTAAAGCCCGGGCCTTTGCCGAAGGGGCCAATGACTATATGGTTAAGCTTCCTGAGAAAGAAGAGTTCATCGCCAGGATACGGTATCACTCAAAAGCTTATATCGCTCACCTTGAGAGAAACTTTGCCTTCGACCGATTGGCTGAAAGCCAGCGGGCTCTCAAAAAAGAAATTGACGACGCTTCCGACTATGTCCGCTCTATCCTCCCTTTGCCCTTGAAAGACAAGAGTTTAACGGCATCGTGGCAATTCATCCCTTCAATGACTCTTGGCGGTGATATTTTCGGGTATCATTATATTGATGAAGACCATTTCGCCCTCTATCTATTAGACGTCTGCGGTCATGGTGTTGGCGCCGCCCTGCTATCGATTTCTGCAGTGAACGTCTTGCGCGAAAAGGCCGCTTCGATCGGCTTCGACTACTACAATCCGAGCGATGTGTTGATGAGGATGAACGCCCTTTTTCCTATGGAAAAGCATCATAATATGTTTTTTTCGATGTGGTATGGGGTTTATACTCTCTCATCGGGCACGCTCCTCTACTCAAGTGCTGGCCACCCACCGGCAATCATCAAGTCCAGGGCAGTAGGTTCCCCCCCTATTTTTGAACAGCTCACCACTCCCGGTCTCATGATCGGGGCCATGCCGACCTTTTCGTACACGAACGCTCTTTTTGAGGTGAAAGGGCCCGCGCGTCTCTATCTTTTCAGTGATGGGGTTTTTGAACAGGAACTTAAGAGCGGATTTACGACGACTCTGGATGACTTCGTCAAATTTTTAAAAGCTCTTCCTGTGCAGTCCACGGATGAGGACCTTGATAATATCTTACGGTTTTCCCTGGCTGATAAGAAAGCGCCTTCATTTGCGGACGACTTTTCCATTGTCGCCCTTGATATCAAGTGAATTTCGGGTAAGAGAAATCTCTCCCATCGATATACCCAAAACGGTCACTCTGCTCACTAAAGTTGTTTGTTGTTTGTAAATAATCAATTATCTATTAATCGTCTTTGAGATTCATAATTGTTAATTTTGTGTAAATTTATTTTTTATTGATGGAATTCATAGTTTTTTGGTAAAATCGGTGTTCAATCATGAGGTTTTTTATGGTGGCACCAGGTTTTTCCCAGCATGTTCTCTCCTTTGATGCTAAATCACATTTTTTAGACGTGGCGCTCGGATCTGTCATGGAGGAGAAGGATTACACCGCACTGCTTGAAAAAGAGTGCCCTAAACTTCGCAGCCGCGATGCCGAAGTGCAGAGATTATACAAATCCGCATTTGAGGGTCTTGAAGGGTGGAAAACAGGCGAAGGCGGCTTAATCGATAAAATATTCAACAAGATCACATTTAAAACTCCAAAAGAAAAAATTTCAGCTGCCAACCCTTATGCTTTTCCTCCGGTCGATGAGGTGGAGAAAGAGACGTTGGCCAAGAAAGCGTCCTTTCATCAAACGGTGGCGAAAGTGATGCTGATTGTAGGCGCCATTTTTCTTTTCACGGGGATTCTTGGCCCTTTTGCCCTCCTTCCCGCCCTGCTCAGCATGGGTGTTGGGGCTGCTTCCACAACGGTGATGGTGGCGACGGGAATCGGAACGTTGGGAACGGCGGGTATTTTGGCCTCCATTTTTTTAAAAAACACCGAGTCGATTCGAATTCATCGGATGAAAACCGACCCCGATTTTAAAGTCTTCGTCGATAAAGTCATTCAGCATAAAAAAAGGGTGAATCTGAATGCTACGGAAGAAGATTTGAAAGATAAAGCGGTTCATACAGCCTACCTGGACTGGAAGGATAATATGCAGCCGCTATTTACTGACCCAAAAAGGGAAAAAGTGACGCTCGAGCTCGAGAGGGTGCGCGCCCTTTTCGCAAGGCAGCCGGAACTTGTGGCTGAGGGTCTTTTGAAATTGCACGCCAAAAAACATCCCAAGGTGACAATCCCTGAAGAGGTCAAGCAGCAAGCCAAAGAGAAGTTTATCGCCCGATTCACCCCTCTTCTCAACACTTTCACGCAGGCTCTCTTTACCGAGAATGGCTATAAAAGCGACCAGGAGATTGATGCCTTTTTCACTCGGGAGCAAGCGATGTTCAATGAAATTTTAAAGGCAGAGCTTAGCCCTACCTGACGCTTTAAAGGGCTGCCCGATCAATTTTCATCGATCGGGCCGGCTAATTGACGATAGGCCCGCAATTCGATGTGATCTGCCGAATAGTGGAAATGTGAAATCACTTGCGGCCTAGCAGTTGAGAGGAACTCTCTCAAAGCCAAAAATCAAATTTCAAGCCACTTTCGGTATAACTCTATTTTTTTCAATTCAAAGGTTGTCTCTTACTGCATTCCCGCTTTATAATCGGACATCTTTTAAACTTTCATGAAGAAATCTATGAAAACGCCCCATTTCCTCATTCCGCAGGAAGCCTTTCAAAAAAGAATACCGTTAATCTTTGAAAAGGCTTTTTTTGTTCCTGACCGCTTTGATCGTGAAGCTTTTGCCTTTCCTGGCTGGAGCCACCCTTCTCTTTTTGGTAATGACCATCCCCTGCACGTTGAATACTGCAGCGGTAACGGAGCGTGGATTGCCGAGAAAGCAAAGCAGAACCCCTCCGTCAACTGGCTCGCCGTTGAACAAAAGATTGGCCGCGGTAAGCAGATTTTCAATAAAATTCACAAAGAGGGCTTGCAAAATCTGATTGTCCTCATCGGGGAAGGGGAAGAGAGTACGCGCGCTTTTTTTCCCGATGGAAGTCTTACGGAAGTATACGTTAACTTTCCAGACCCCTGGCCGAAGCGGCGTCATGCTAAAAACCGCATCGTCAACCCGCGGTTTGTCAAGGAGATGCTGCGCGTCTTGAAGACGGGAGGGAAGATCACCTTGGTGACAGATGACATTCCCTATTCGGAGGAGATGATCAGCACCGTGGGGGCCTTCAAGGAGTTTGTGTCTATTTACCCCGAGCCCTATTATGATAAGAATCCAGAGGATTACGGAGGCTCTTATTTCCACTCTCTTTGGGTGAGCAAAGGAAAGGAGATCCGGCTGCACTCTTTCCAAAAAAGGACTTGAAGCCAATGGTTGAAGAGCCAGTCGACACCGCCAGAATTTACATCCCGGCTGAAAGCGACGCCCTCTATGAGGAAGCGCCCCTTTCCCCGGGAGGCTTTGTACGGGCGGCGGCGAGAAACAGACACCTTCCTTATCAAAGAGAGGCGTTAGTCAAGGCTCTTATCGACTACAATCAGCAGATCGGTAATGACTTTGCGGCTAAAGACGCCGCCCTCACTCTATTGCAGCCAGATGTTCAGGCGGTTGTCACGGGGCAGCAACCGGGGTTTATGGGGGGGCCTTGTTATACGATCCTCAAAGCCATATCCGCACTTTCGATCGCCAGGCGCTATGATGCTCCCGCTATTTTCTGGATCGCGAGCGAAGATCATGACCTTGACGAGGCGGCAAGCACTCTTTCTGTCGATGAGGCGGGAAATTTAAAAAAATATCGCCTGGATCATCTGATCAGAGGTGTGGCCCTAGAGGATATCCGGCTGGGGGAGAGAGGTTTTGAGATAGTTGAAGCTTTCCTCAAAGAGATGAGAGTTCCTTTTGAGCTTCCTGCCAATCCCTCCTATTCAGGGACGATAGCCACCTTCCTTTCGCGTCTCTTCAAAGGTACGGGACTTATTTTTATTGAACCAAAATACTTAAAAACCCTTTGTACACCCTTCTTTAAAAAGGAAATTACTGAGACCGAGCATGTGCGCGCTTTGTTTCAGAAAGAGAAGGATAGCCTGGCTCCTCTGGGCGGTGACCTGCCGTTTCCCAAAGAGGGAGAGACATCGCTTTTTTTGAGGTCGGATTCGGGTAAGAGAGAAAGGATTCACTGGGTTGAAAACCGGTTTTCCGCCGGTGGTAGAAAAATTTCCGAAGAGGAGCTGGTGGCTATTGCCGAGAAAGATCCGGCACGGATATCCTCTTCAGTCATGTCAAGACCGGTGATGGCAGCGCAAGTGATTCCGACGGCTGCAGCTGTTTTAGGCCCCGGCGAATTGAACTATTTTCTCGGTCTAAAGAATTATTTTCGCTTCCACGGAGTTTCCATGCCGTGGCTTGTTCCTAGAATCTCTTCGACGTTCATCTTCCGCGAGGATGCCGAACTCCTTAAAGGGCACGGGGTAGATCCAGTGAAGTTTATACAGTTTCGCGGCAGAGGCCAAGAGCAGATCGCGATGCTAAAGGAGAGCGGAATCAGTGGGAAGGCGATCAATCGCATTCAAAACTTGCTCACACCGCACGGGAAAATGCAGGAGAGAGTGCTGAACTGGTTTACGTTCCAGTCTAAATACTCCGGCAATCTTTTGATGGATCTTCTCGATAAGTTGGATCCGGAAGATATGAGACATCGTCTTTTATACATATAATCGATCAAATACGAAGGAGCAGCAGTGAACGAGCGGGATGCACACGACGAAAATGCAGGGGAGAGCGTACCTGATTTTTTCTACTTCGAAGGCCAGCTTTGCTTCCACGGAGAGGAGTTATTCACCCCTCTTGTATCGCTCGATATGGACCCCGAGGAGTCGAAGAAGCAGGGATTTAACACAGTCGCCATCAAAGTCTCTCTCCGCTCTGATGCCGATTTGCATTTCAAAGAGACAGTGGCAGTTGCCAGCCGGGCCAAAGAGCTGGCGCTGAAGATAGTTTTCGATCTGGATTTTGGCCTCTTTGACAATCCGCGCACATCGATCGAGTCCGAGGCATTTTTTTCCCAGATGGCGTTTTCGTTGAAAGCCTTTAGAGAAAGGATACTCATCCCTTTTTCTGACAATGTTCTCGGCGTCATCGGCTTTAGAGGGAGTGCCGATTTCTTTCCGTTGATGAAAAGAGATTTTAAACTACTCGATTCTTTTAGAATATGGGTGTCGGAAGTCTACTCAACACCCGAGGCGTTGTCGTCTGATGTGAATGTGACCGTCGTCGATTTTTCCCATCTCGATTACAATCATTTTGAAACAAGTGACGCCGGGCGTTTTCTTCTCTCCTTGGCTTTTTTTGAAATGGTCTTTCATTTGATGGAACGGCTTGGAGGGGAGCTGCCGGCAAATTGCCCGCTCTTTCTCTTGCTTGAGCTAAGCCGGGAGATGCCGCTAGCTACGAAAGCCGCCCTGCTCAACCGCGCTCGTTTGGGCCGCGTGCTCATCGCTCCGCTGGGAGCTCAGCAGATGCACACCGGAATCAGGTTGGAGGAGATGCAGGAGCATCCTTATGCTTTTTTCGGCCACAGGTTACCGCCTGCGGATTCTTCAGTTGAGAAGGCTACCGCAATTTTACTACCGCCGCTGGAGAATAAACGCTGGAACGATTATAAAGCGATTGGTGAAACCGCGCACTGGTTGATCGAACGCGGTATCGCTTTCCGCATGATACCCGAGACTTTACTGCCAAGCGAATGGGATGATGTAGAAACGTTGATCGTTGCAGCACCTCTTTCCAGAGAGGGTAAAAGAAGGGTCATGGGCTATCTATCGACAGAAGGAACTTTAGTGTCTTGCTGCAAAGAGCACGATCTTGAAGAGGCGGTGGATTGGCAAGAGTGGACCCAAGTCTTAGGAAGGAATGAACTATGTTAGCCATTGGACGCATCGAGATTCCCAGGAGAGGGGCAAACTGCCAAATCTGCGGGAATAAATTTAACAAGGGCGACTCTTTGGTGTCGTGCCTGTTTCAAAGCGGAGGCGCCTCGTTAGTCCGTGTCGACGCCTGTCACGGCTGCAGCGGACAAAGTGCGGAAGCCCCCCCTCTTTCCTCTTGGAAATCCATCATGCCGGGCGAGAAAAAAGTCTCAATGGGTTCCCGTCAAAAGGATGAGGCGGCTAAGGAGCTGTTTGAGAGACTCCAGCAAAACCCCTCGGGAAAAGAGCCATCGCTTTACTTGCTTGCTCTGTACTTGGAGCGGCGGAAAGTTTTGGCAAGAAGAGGAGAGGTGGAGCAAGAGGGGCTCGCTTTCTTTTTATTTGAAATGCCTTCCTCCGGCGAGACCTATTCCGTTCCCAAAGTTGAGGCAGCGGCCATCGACCTAGCTTCGCTTGACGAGGAGATTAAATCCATCATCGGAATTTGATGGTTTAAGAACAAGGAAACATCATGCCCATAACCTTCCTGAGTGCTTAGGGCAAGGTTGCGCTCGCTGGCAAGGTAGCAGGCAAAATCCTCAAATGGATCCCTAAGAGAGCGGTTTTTCATAAACCTTTCCGTAAATTATGCAATCGACGATTTCTAGAATTTTGAGGCGCTTTCGGTATATACCGAAAGCGCCTCAAAATTCTAGAAATCGTCGATTGCATAATTTACGGAAAGGTTTATGAAAAACCGCTCTCTTAGGGATCCATTTGAGGATTTTGCCTGCTACCTTGCCAGCGAGCGCAACCTTGCCCTAAGCACTCAGGAAGGTTATGGGCATGATGTTTCCTTGTTCTTAAACCACCTGAAAGATGTCAGGGGCGAGAAGCTTGAAGAGGCGTCAGAAGACTCTCTCATTGACTATCTTGCTTTTTTGAAGTCGAAGGATTTAAAAGAGTCCACCATATTCAGGGCTTTCATGGCCATTAAAATCTTCTATCGCTTTCTGAAGCAGGAAGACTATGTTGCGACCAATATCACCGATCTGATCGATTCTCCAAAGTTGTGGCAGCTTCTTCCTGCTGTCTTGACTGTGCGTGAGGTAACAGCTCTTCTAAACGCACCGGACTGCAGCGAAGAAGAGGGGAGTCGCGACAGGGCAATTATGGAGCTTCTCTATGGCTCCGGCTTACGTGTTTCCGAGGCTATACAGCTCGATATTTATGATGTGGACGATACTTTTGTGAAAGTCAAAGGCAAAGGGCGCAAGGAGCGGGTTGTGCCGATCGGCAGAAAGGCGCTTTTGGCGATCGATTCCTATTTGCTCCATTACCGGGCACAATACGAGAGCGCGACCAACCAGGCCCTTTTTGTGACTTCCAAAGGAAAGCGTGTCGACCGATTTTTAATCTGGCGCAAGATTAAAGAGTATGGCGAGGAGGCTGGTATTGAAAAAAATATTCATCCGCACACACTCAGGCACTCGTTTGCGACTCATCTCTTGGACGGAGGGGCTGATTTGCGGGTTATCCAGGAGATGATGGGGCACTCGAGCATTTCTTCCACGGATCGGTACATGCGAGTGTCCACCCACCATCTAAGCGAGGCGTTTTTAAATTTCCATCCGCGTTACCAACCCGATTGAAGTTGGGGCGGCTGCTAGTTATACCGAATGTGTCTCAAAAATTGGGGTTGGCAAAGTGAAAGCTCCCGACGATTGAATGATTACAAGTCACCTAATATTAAGACTGTGAGGCGACTTGCAATGTCTCAATCCCGAGGGTTTCTCAAAGCCCTCATGCCAAATTTTGAGATAAGAGCTTCTGCCGCGGATGAAAGTGTGTGATGTGCTTGCTGACAGCCTTTTAAACGGGGGACCGGACTTCTTCTTTTTCGGGAAGCAGGCTGTAGCCGAGATGCGCGCCGAAGCCGATCGCCAAAGCACCCGCAGTGACCGGCAACGAAAAGAAAGCTCCGATCGCTGTCAGAGTCAGCACCTTCCACTGCTGACTGTTGTAGATGACCGAAATCTTTTCAGCAATCTCCTTGACCTTCTCGTCAAAAATAACACCTGTGGCAGCGCCGATCGCAAAAAGGGAGGGATTGGCGATAAAAAGGGCTACTCCTGCGAGCAGGTAAAAAATGGCTTTTACAGCCTCCCAGACCTTCCATCCGATATCTTTAACTTTTTCCCAAAAAGTCACCGGTAAAGGAGGCTCTTCGATTGGGGTATGTGTCCTTTGTGTTGCTGGTTGCATGGGATTTGCCTTATTAAGTGTTGCTATCAGCCGCAGGCATCTCGAATTTTGAGACACTCTTGGCGTTTACCAAAGTGAATATACGGTATTTACCTAATTGAATATTCAAATTATCTACTATAAAATCAGATCGCTACTTGCGATAAGATAGATGATAATGTTTAAAGTATTTAGCAGCAAAGGTAAAAGAAAAGTCTTTCCATTCCTTATATGAATATTTGACAGCTAGGGAATTTTTTTCTATTTTGCAGGCGATGAAGAGTATGTGCCGGCAGCTATTTTAAAGGACCGGTTCAAAGAAGAGGAATCCTTGCCACCGCGAAAGAAAAAAAAAGAGTTTGATTTACCCAAAAAAGTAAAAGAGAAACTGAAAGATCACGAACGAGTGAAGAGAGAGCTTCAGGAGGGGAAAAGTGCGCAGGATATCTTGGAAATTTCTGACGAATCGATGGCCGATTTCTACCAGGCAGCCTATAAGTTGTTTGTAGGAAAGCGCTACACCGATGCCGCTAATGCCTTTCTTTTTTTGGTTACCCTAAATCCCTATCACCATGACTACTGGATGGGGCTTGGGATGGCTACCCAGATGTGCCATGAGTTTGAATCTGCAATCGATGCCTATGAGATGGCTGCGATCTGCCAGGTGGAGAGTCCTGTTCCCTATTTTTATCTGGCAAAGTGTCTTTTTGCGATCCATGACAGGGAAAGCGCTCTGATGGCGTTGGATCTGGCCATCGAATATGCGGCCGACTCTGATGAATTTGGCGAGATTCACGATCAGGCGGTGAAAGCAAAAGCAGTTTTGCTCAAAGACCAACCTCATGAAGAGTGACAGCGCCACACGCCGAGATGAGAGCGAATCTCAAAGTTTCAGTGTGTCGCGGTAGTGCGCTAAAAAAAACCGGTCTGGAATGTAGAATTCCAAGACCGGCAGGGAGGAAAAAGGGGGTGTGTTAAATTTATTGATTCGTTGGCAGAGCTACGCCCTGAAGTGATTTGTTTATGTGCAACCCACCGCTCACGCCCATCATGAGGCACTGAGCGCTCATTGGAATAACCATCCCGATACAAGCTGCGCCTGCTGCCATCAAAATTTTCCCCAGAAGATTTGTGTTTCTAAACCCTTCGATGGCGGAGTTTTGAATCCTTTCCAGGAGAGGATTGATCTGCTTGGAGAAGGCTAATCCGATGCCCAGACCGACTAAAGTGAAAATCGGGCTAATGAAGAGGGAGATAACCAGAAGCGCAATCGGAAGAACTTTC
This sequence comes from Estrella lausannensis, assembly GCF_900000175.1. Taxonomy (NCBI): domain Bacteria; kingdom Pseudomonadati; phylum Chlamydiota; class Chlamydiia; order Parachlamydiales; family Candidatus Criblamydiaceae; genus Estrella; species Estrella lausannensis. The sequence goes on along the minus strand of NZ_CWGJ01000012.1, from coordinate 44,582 downwards.
TTGGCAATGGCAATCACTTTGGGTTGAGATTCTTCCAGTTCCTGATATTTTTGCGTTACTGTGTCGATCGCGGTGTTGATGAATTGGTTTGCTGTATCGAAAAAGCTAGGTCCGTAAGCGTCTCTTGTAATCGAACTCATTGTATTCTCCTTGATATTAAAGAATTTTACTATTTACTTTTGTCTACTACTATAAAAAAATAATGTTAAGAGACGATTAAGTTGATGTTTATGAAATAATAATATAAACAAAATAATTTATTGATAAAGTGCTCGTTATCGTGTGATTTTTGTTCGCCAGCTCAGGATTCACAGTAAATGCCGGTAGTTATACCGAAAGTGCCTCAAAGTTTGATTTTCTGACTTTGAGGCATTTTTGCTTTAACAGCGGAGCTGGAGATTGGCCCGAATGTGGGCGGCGTGGGATTCGGGCAGCTTGCAGTCCTATTCAGTCGCAAAGCCTACTGATTCAGGTAGAACCTGTCCCTGCAGGTGACGCTGCCTAAGCCGAAGAGTGCAGTGTCAATTTACAAATTCTTGCTCTTCGGCCGAGGCCGGCAATTCCCGCAAAAGTATCTCAGCGAGTAGTGTGCTTTGCTGCCAGTTACTGCAACCTGTCTTTTAAGAGCTGGTTGACAAGATCCGGCGATGCTTTCCCTTTTGAGAGCTTCATCACCTGGCCGATCAAAAAGCCAAAGGCACGATCCTTACCGGATTTATAATCTGCGACGGACTGCGCATTTTCTTTAAGTACGAGATCGATAAAGGCCATCACTTCACTGGTATCGGATACCGGCTGATAGTCAGGGTTTTGCCTGACGATCAATGAGGGGGCTACTCCGGGCGTCTTTACCATGTCGTCAGCTACTGCCTTGGCGATTTTTCCTGTAATGGTTTTATCGTCGATCATGTTGACCAGTTCGGCAATATTCTCAGGAGCTATTCCGGACTGGGGTAAAGGTTTGAATTCCTCTTTCAGCCTTCCTACAAACTCCACAGTGATCCAGTTGCAGACGCCTTTGGCATTCCGTGAGTGCTTCATGGCGGCATCAAAATAGTCGGCAAGCGCTTTGTCGGTCGTTAAAACAAAAGCACTGTGCTCTGAGAGTCCAAGCTCGTTTACATACCGTCTTTTCCTCTGCAAGGGCAGTTCCGGCAGCGAGGCCCTGATTTCTTCAATGTACGCATCGGTTAAGATGATGGGCACAAGATCAGGCTCGGGGAAGTAGCGGTAGTCATCAGCGTCTTCCTTGCGGCGCATGAGAACAGTCGTCTTGCGGTCAGGATCGAAGCGATAGGTCGACTGATGAATGACATCAGAGGGGTTTTTTCCGGGATTTTGCGTGTATTCACGGATCTGTCTCTTGATCTCCCCTTCGAGAGCGATCTCCATGTTGGAGAAGGAGTTCATGTTTTTGATCTCGATCTTATTGCGCAGCTTGGTTTCCCCGACAGGGCGGACAGAGATGTTGCAGTCCATGCGCAGCGACCCCTCTTCCATGTTGCAGTCAGAAGCGTCGATGTACTCCAGGATGGATTTGATCGCCATGGCATAGGCTACCGCTTCTTTTGGGCTTTTGAGACAGGGTTCGGATACGATTTCAATGAGAGGTACCCCGGCCCGGTTGTAATCGACTCCTGCGAAGTTAGTGAAGTGCTTGAGCATTCCCGCGTCATCTTCGAGGTGAGCGCGGTTGATGTGAAAGGTCATTTCGTGACCATCCACTTCGGCAACTACGCTTCCCCCTCGAACAATCGGCTCATCAAACTGCGTGATCTGAAAGTTCCTTGGGCTGTCGGGATAGAAGTAGGATTTACGGTCGAATTTACTGAACTTGGAAATCTCGGCGTTGACTGCCAGGCCAAACTGAACGGCTTTGCGAACCGCCTCTTTATTCAGCACGGGAAGCGCTCCGGGTTGCCCTGTGCACACTTCGGTGATATTGGTATTGGGCTCATCTCCGAAGCGATTGGGAGCGGTGCTGAAGAGTTTGGATTTGGTGTTCAGTTCGGCATGGATCTCAAGACCGATTACTGTTTCCCATTGTGCATTTGCCATAGCTTATCCTGGTATGGAAGATTGGTTCTTAACTGAAATTATTTATCGATAGCTTTCCGGGATCTGGCATTTTTCGCCGGCGGAGTGGAAGGCATGAGCAACTGAAAGCAGTCTGGCGTCTTCATGCTGCCTTGCGAGCAGCTGGAAGCCGAGAGGCATCCCTTCTTTTGTAAAACCATTGGGTACGCTGATGGAGGGACAGCCCACAAGGTTGCTCAAGATAGTGTAGATATCTTCCAGATACATCTGGATGGGATCTTTTATCGAATCGGCTTCGAATGCCGCGAACGGCGATACCGGCATGGCAATCGTGTCGCAAGTCTTGAAGCAGCCTTCAAATTCATTCAGCATGAGCGTGCGCACTTTTTGCGCCTTTTTGTAGTAAGCATCTTGATATCCGGCGGACAAAACGAATGTTCCGAGCAAAATGCGTCGTTTTACTTCAGCTCCGAAACCTTCTTCCTTGGAGAGTCGGTAGACCTCCTTCAACGATTTGGCTTGCTTCGATCGCACCCCGTAGCGGATTCCATCAAATCGGGCCAGGTTAGTCGATGCCTCGGCAGTGGCCAGGATGTAGTAGACCGGAATGGAGTACTTGATCATGGAGAGCTCTATGGGAACGACAGTTGCACCAAGAGACTGCAAACGCTCGAGGCCTTTTTCGAAGGCTTTTTTAGGTTCCTCCGCAAGGGATTCGATAGCGTGGTAGGGTACGCCGACCCTGAGTCCGCTGATCGATTTGCCAAGGAGTGGAAGGATAGATTCGCTTCCTCTTGGAATGCTGGTGGAATCACGCTCGCAGCTCTGTCCGATGACTTCCATCATCAGCGCGGCATCTTCGACGCTGGTCGCAAGAGGCCCAATCTGATCGAGTGACGAGCCGTAGGCAACAAGACCGAAACGGGAGACGCGGCAGACGGGGCCGTAGGTTGGCTTATAGCCGATCAGTCCTGTGAATGCAGCGGGCAAGCGGATAGATCCTCCGGTATCGCTTCCGAGGGATATGGGGCTTAAACGGGCAGCAACAGCGGCGGCTGGCGGCTGAACCGCCAGAAGACCCACCGGGTACGCATCGCAGATTCCACGGGTTTTTTGTGGATTTGAGAGCCGAGTTTTCGGTCGATGAGCCCATGGCAAACTCGTCCATGTTTGTTTTACCGATGACAATGCCATCTTCTGCTTCGATGAGGTCGGTCACGGTCGCATTGAAAGGGGCCCGGTAGTTGGTCAAAAATTTAGAGGCGCAAGTGGTGATTTCACCCTTCACATGGATGTTGTCTTTGAAGGCGACGGGAATGCCGGCGAGCTTGCCTAGTTTGGCGCCGCTCTTTTTCTTCTGATCCAGCTCTTCAGCTTTTTTTATAGCTCTCTCGTCGCAAGTGGATAGGAAGGATCCTACCTCGCCGTCATACCGACTGATCCTCTGGAGGAAATGTTCTGTAATTTCCTTGGCCGAGAGCTCTCCTCGTAGGAATTTGCCTTTCAGTTCTGTTGCTGATAATGTGTGCATATTTTAAGGCATCTCCTCTTCTTCTTCAGCTTTTGCTTTCGTGATCACCAGGGGAACGCGGATCATGCCTCCAGTGTGCTCGGGTGCGTTGGAAAGAAATGTCTCTCGCGGCATCGGGTTTTGGACGACATCTTCCCTCATGACGTTATTCAGCTCTTTTAGCACATGGTTGCATGCCGCTACGTTTGTGGTATCGAGCTCATTCAGTTCATCAAAGTAGCTTAAAATTTTTTCAAGGTCGGTCATGAGAGACTGCATCTCTTCTTTGGAGCACTGGATGCAAGACAGCTCCGTCAGCTTACGGATTGACTCTTCATTTAGATGGGACATTACAATTCTCCTAGTCGATAGAGAAAGGATACTCCATCTGTCCAAAAGAGGCAAGAAAGAGACCGGTTTTTTCTTGCGATTTAAAGAGGGAAAGGAAGAAAGAAAGGGGGAGCGCAATGTGTGTTGAAAGCCTATCAAATTTCGGCACGGGGGCTTTGCAAATGCTTCGGGGTTGAAAGGTAGCCAATCACCTCACATTTCTAATAGTAGGCGGCTTGCTACACTCGTATTCTCTGAGGACTTGTCTCGTTGGCAAAAACTAAATTTTGAGACACTTTCGGTATCACCAATACTACGATTGCAGTGTGTGGACAGTCTCTTATTTAACGGGAGAAGAGTATGACTCAAGCCACTTCCTCTCAATTTGTTAGTGAAATCTCTGGTTTCACTCTGCTGGATCTGCCAAGGGACTGCCTTAGACTGATCTTGCTCGAATCGGATATGAAAACGTCCAGTCTAGCGTGCCGACTGTTTTACCAGATTCTCACAGATCCTGTTCACCTTTTTATCCGTTTGGAGAGAAAAGGTATTGGCTCGTCAGTAAACAGGCTGGTCAAGGTTTCATCTCTCTTAAATCGTACAGCGGCAGATAAGGTTCGGTGGATTTGGAGGGAGTTGCTCTCGGAAAGAAAGGAACTTAGCCTCGTCAGAGAAAATGAACGATTTATCCTGGAGTCCACTCCGAGGCTGGAGCTTGTGCAGGCTGTGGCGGATGAGTGCAGAGACAGCAATCTCCTGCTTCTCTTCCATTCGTTGGGAAGATATTTCGGATACGGCCATTTCAACAAGGAGAGTTTTGACCGGCTTCCCTTAAGGCAAAAAGCAGAATATTGCCGCGCCTGGCTTGAAAAGGAGAGCGCTGTTTTAGGAAATAAAACAACGCTAGACCTCTCAAGAGTGGGTCTGACCTCTCTTCCCGAGGAGCTGCGATATTTCAAGGGTGTTACCGAGGTGGACTTGTCATGCAACAGCCTGACTGTACTGGATGGAGAGTTAAAAACAATGTGGCCTCATCTTAAAAGCTTTAAGCTCTCCTGCAATAAAATAAAATGCATTAGTCCGGGATTTTTTTCCGGACTGCAGCAACTCACATCGCTGACCTTGAAAAAAAATGCATTAACATCGCTCGCGGCTTTCATAGACAGCGACCTGCCGGCTCTAGAAAGAGTCGATCTTAGCGACAACCTTCTCTCGGAGTTTAAGCAAGGGTGTTTTGCAGGCTCGCCTAAACTTAAAAGTTTGATTGTCAGCAATAATTCCTTAAGGAGGTTGCCGGAGAGGTTCGGCAGTTTATGGCTGCAACTTGAGATTGTTAATCTGGGATTTAACAGGCTGGAGAATCTCCCTGGCGATTTTTTGGAATCCAACAAGAAGGTACGGCAGGTTTACCTCCAGCAGAATCAGTTAAAGGATCTACAGAATGGATTTGGTGGCAGCTGGGAGAAAGTAGAGTATCTGTCATTGAAGCTGAATGACCTTAAATTGTTGCCGGATAGTTTTGGCGAAGGATTGTCTTCCCTTAAGTTGCTCGATCTCTCCTATAACAACCTTAGGATTTTGCCTTCGGGCCTCTCTCAGCTTAAAGCGCTGGAGCTTTTGCACATCACCCAAGAGGCTAAGCCCGCTGTTTCTTTTGCTATGCTATTAAGTCTTAGGAATCTTAGGAATATCAGGACCGTCATGGAGCGAGCTATTTCCTTGTAGGGCAAATCAAAATTTGATTATGATGAGCCTGATCTGTTTTCGTTTGGGCAAAAACAGCCTCCGGGGCGCTCATCCCAAGGAGAACTACAGGGGAAGGGTCTGGAAATTTGGTTTCGGGCTTCAATAACCCCTTGAGATAGAACGATTGCAAGTCATCTACTCGTAGAGATGGGGGTGCTTGAAATTTTTCGATTGAGGGGAGTGTTTTTGTAGCCAAAACCCAAATGACGGGACACTCCCAGTCCAATTGTTCGACCTTAAATTTAAGGAATGCCGCATGCCATTCACATTGCCTCTTGGTTCAAAGCCGCCTTACTTCAGCCTCAAGGGAACCGACGGTAAAACTTATAGCTTGGATGACTTTAACAGCGCCCGTTTGCTTGTTATCTTTTTTACTTGTAACCACTGCCCTTATGTCACGGGTTCCGACGAGGTGACGCGCACAACGGCCGAGAATTATTTGAATCATGGCGTTCGCTTTGTTGGCATCAACTCTAACAGTCTGGAAACAGTGCCGGAGGACTCATTCGGTGAAATGGTAAAGCGCATGGAGGAAAAGAGGTTTCCCTGGATTTACCTCCATGATGACACGCAGGAGGTTGCCCGGGCTTTTGGAGCGTTGCGCACACCGCACTTTTTTGTTTTCAATGAAGAGAGGCATCTCATCTATTGTGGGAGGGGTGTCGATAGTCCAAAAGACGCCAAAGAGATCAAGGTGAATGATTTGGAAAGAGTGCTCGCGGAAAGTATCAGCGGAAAACAAGTTTCGATCCCACTGACTAATCCTATCGGGTGCAACGTCAAGTGGGCCGGAAAGGATGCAAAATGGATGCCGCCGGAGGCGTGCGATTTAGTGCCCAGGGAGGAGTCATGAAAATTTTGATCAGCGGCGCGTCAGGCTTTATTGGCAAAGCTCTTGTCTCATCTCTTGCGAAAGAACATCAGGTATACACTCTAGTCCGTAAGCGGAAGGGTAAGAGCGGCGGAAAGGAGATCTTCTGGGATATCGAGAAAGGGGATATTGAAACAGAGGATGATTTTGACGCCATCATTAACCTGGCAGGGGAGAATGTCTCATCAGGCCGATGGAGCGATAAGCGCAAAGAAGCCATCTTGTCATCTCGGGTGATGGCCACAAGGACGCTAGTTCAGTTTGTTCTCAAAAAAAAGAATCCGCCTACCACTTTCATAAACGCTTCGGCAATTGGGTATTACGGAATCAATTCGACTGAGCTCAAGACAGAGGAGTCCAAACGGGGGGATGGGTTTCTCGCCACCGTTTGCGAGGAGTGGGAGCGCGCTTTGCTCCCTGTCAAGGATAGAGGGGTGCGCACGGTATTTTTGAGAACCGGAATTGTCCTGGGACATGGCGGAGGGGTGCTAGCTAAAATGGCTCTCCCATTCAGCCTCTGCCTCGGTGGGGTGATAGGCGACGGCTCCCAGTCGATGAGCTGGGTTGCTTTAGATGATCTGGTATCGGCGGTAGGATTTATCCTGACCGATAAGCAGATTCAGGGACCTGTCAATATGGTCTCGCCCAATCCCGTGTCGAATCGGGAGTTTACAAAAGAGCTTTCAAAAGCGATGAGGAGGCCTGCCCTTATCCCCATGCCAAAGGCTATTGTCAGGTTGATGTTTGGACAGATGGGCGATGAGCTCCTGCTCTCGTCTCAGAAAGTGGCGCCTGAAAAATTGTTGAAAAATGGGTTTCGCTTCCGCTTTGGTACTTTAGATCAGGCTCTAGAGCATTACATCAGGTAGTTTGGCTTTGTCATTTCGCTTCGGCGGTCAAAATCAAGCGCGGAGAGAAGAGATTGTATGCTTCTCCCTCGAAACTGCCATATGCGTTTGTTCTTTCAAATCCAGCCTGATGCAGAAGCTCGGTTAGCTCTTCCAGGGAATAGAGTTTTACTCTCTCGAAGTACTCTTTTGTGGGAAAAGCTATTTTCTTCTCCACGCACCCTTCTGTTACTTGACGCTCAATCACGATCTTCTCTCCATTAAGAATAAGCTCTTCCTTTGGCAAGAGGTGTTCTATGACATAATTTGGATTGAGATAATCCAGAAAGAGCTTTCCCTTTGATCGCACTTTACCGCGCATAGCCTTCAACACGTTCAGATTTTCTGCGTCGGAGAAATACCCGAACGAAGTGAAGAGGGAAAGAAGGGTGTCGTACTGCGGAGAGAGCGCGCTGGTGCGAATATCACCCAGATGGAACAGGGTGGGGGAGAGACTCTGTTTCTTAGCCTCTTTTTTCGCGATTTCGATCAGAAATGGTGAAAAGTCAATCCCCTCAATGGCAAATCCAAGCTCTCGGAAAACAAATACATAGCGTCCGGATCCGCATCCGACATCAAGCACTCTTTCGTTTCCACTCAGCCTGAGGGCTTTGATAATGAAACGAGCGTTCTTTGCAGCCTCTTCTCCTCCTCTTGCGGCATACAGTCGGAGATAATCTTCATTAAACCACTCTTGAGTCCACGAGTCTTTTTGCATGGGCAGCCCCACTTTTTTTCGGTAGATAACGAAAGCCTATCAAAATTTGGCATGGGGGCTTTGAGAATGCCCCCTAGACCGAGAGATTATAAGTCACTTCATACTTCTAATATTAGGTAACTTGTAATCTTTTGATCGCAGGGATCTGTCTCGTTGGCAAAAACCAAATTTGGAAACTCTTTCAGTATACATTCGGTATGACAGGAAAATTTATGATATAGGGTAGGATGTGATTTTGGCATAGCTTTTAAAAAAAGTCCGCAGCGGGCACGCAAGGTTTAGGGGGTATGAATGGAATACAGAAGGCTTGGAAAAGCAGGAATTAAAGTCAGCGAACTCTCGTTCGGATCGTGGATCACTTTTGGCTCTTCTTTAGATCTTCAAGGAGCAAAAAAACTGATGCGCCACGCCTATGAGCGGGGAGTCAATTTTTTTGACAATGCCGAAGCGTATGGAGGAGGTGCTTCCGAGTTGATTATGGGTGAAGCGCTCAGGGATTACAAACGAGAGGATGTGGTGATCTCGACTAAAATCTTCTGGGGCGGTTCGGGACCGAACGATCGGGGGCTCTCCTTCAAACATTTAGTCGAGGGAACAAAACGCTCTTTAAAGAGGCTGAAAACAGATTATGTCGATCTTCTCTTTTGCCATCGCCCCGATCCTGAAACCCCCATTGAAGAGACTGTCCGCGCGATGGATGTGCTGATTCGATCCGGGCATTGTTTTTATTGGGGAACTTCGGAGTGGAGTAGAGATCAGATTGAAGAGGCTCATGCTGTGGCAAAGGCAATCAACGCGACGCCTCCCTCGATGGAACAGCCCCAGTATAATATGCTGCATCGGGACAGAATGGAGCGGGAGTATCTTCCCTTGTTTACTCAATACGGGATGGGTGCGACCATCTGGAGCCCTCTGTCCGGAGGTCTCCTGACGGGAAAGTACAAACAGGGTATACCCAAGGGAAGCCGCTTCTTCTTCCATCCGGAATTTAAGCGCCAATTGACGGAAAGGGGAGAGGAGGTCTTGCTTGATTTGGAAAGAATCGCAAAAAGTTTGGAGATGACGCCTGGACAGCTCGCTATTGCGTGGTGCCTTAAAAACAGGAATGTCAGTACGGTAATTCTTGGGGCGACCAGTCTGCCGCAACTTGAAGAGAATCTTCGCGTTCAGGAATTGAAAAATCGGCTTACAGAAGATGTAAAAAGGGAAATTGAGGGTATTTTCGAAGCAGGTGGAGTACTGGCTCTATGATGATGTATTGGTTTACCTTAGCCCTTCCCTTTTATGCCTCCACTCAAGCCTCTCCCGGAAGTTATCTGGAAGAGCATTTTAAAGTGCCCTTTCAGGAGTTGAAGACTTCCGAGCTTTCGGGGGGGCTTAGCGCATCGTCCAACTACAAAGTCGAGCTCCAGGGCAAACAATACGTTCTCCGGATTTTTCCCCAAGAAGAATCCCCGGAAACGAGGAAACGGGAGGTGGAGGCAAGCCTTTATGCTGCCCGTCTAGGAATTGCTCCCAAGATCTATTATGTGGCCCCGCGTTTTGAAGCGGTGCTTATGGACTTTGTCGCGGGGACTACCCTCACGAAGAAAGAGGTAGAGGCTGATGACCAACTTTCCAAGTTGCTTCAAACGATCCGGGTGCTACACGACTCTACGGGAGATTATCCGAAGGGAGTGACGCTCTTTGAAAAAGTTGAAAAGGAGCTCTCGGCTCTTTTAAATAGCGATGTACCCTTGCCTGAGGTTCAGGTTCGTCAATCCATCCAATATCTGGAGGCGATCAAGAGCGCCTTCTCAGGAGTCGACCTAGTGCCTTGTCACAATGATTTAAATGCACTGAACATTTTAGTGTCGGAGGGGCAGTTTAAGCTGATCGACTGGACAGATGCCGGCTTGGGCACTTTTTATCAGGACCTTGGGTACTTTTCACTTGTTAATCGGATAAAGGATTTAAACAAACTGCTTAAGCTCTATTTACAGCGCGAGCCAACAGCAGACGAGGTGGAGAAGCTTAACCTCATGCGGCAAGCGAGTAAATTGCGTCTTTTTGCAACCCTCTTTGCATCCGTGGAGCCCAGTCTCAGTAATCCGGAAGAGAGAGAAAAACGGAAAGCGGAGATTGTGGGGGTATTGCAAAAAAAGGAAGAGCTTAATTTAGATCAATACTTCGAGATGCATCAGAAGGGAGAATTGAATCAACAGGTAACGATCTTTAGCATGGCCTTAACTGCGCTGCGCTCTTTCCTCTCCGAGAAGAAGGAGTGGTGACTTGAATCTTTCAATCTTAGGGAGGATTTCTCGGTGCAAAAGGCAAATTCGGTAGGATCAGCGCAGCTTAGCTAAGCTGCGCTAAAAAGAGCGGTCTAGTTAGAATTTGACGATCATCTCGCCACCAAAGTAGCCTGAAGAGTCGAGTTTGAAGTGTTTAGGGTGGTGGTTCAGTTTGTCGGAGATGCGCAGCTTACCGCCGAGCGTCCAGCCGCCATGGAGGTTGGCCTCTATGTACGGATCCCAAAGATAGGTAACGCTCAGCTCTGTACCAGAATTGCGGTAGGCTACCAGTGCACGGGGCAGGGGTTCATCTTCTCCGACGCGATGCCGCACATCGAAAAAGCGCATCGCTAGGGCGGCTTTCCAGTTGCAGTCATAGGTATAAACTAAGCTGATGTTGGTTGGGAAGACGGCGTTCAACATCCAGTCGTCTGCAAATTTCCAGTCGAAACCCACGATAGGATAGATCCGGTCGATCCGCATGCCGGTCTCCATGAAAAATCCTGCGTGTAAGTTGAAATTGCAGCTCCACTCGTATTTTCCCCACAAGAGCAGGTCATAGTTGGTGTAGCGTCCAAAATCGTAGTGTTCGATATCGCCATTGATCGCGATTTGCCCTTGCCACACCCAATCCTTTAAGCGATTGCTGTAAAAGCGGAGTGCCAGGGAGGCAGTGTCAAAGTTGTCTTGGTCGAAGTAGGGGTTTTCGTCCCAGTCGATTTTCTGATGCGAGTAACCGACCGCTAGAAACAGGGCTTCGCGGTTGCAGATGCTGTAGAGCACAACAGCTCCGGCTTCCCCGCCGATGCTGGAAAATTGCACATCTTGCCCTTTGTATCCTTTTTTATTGATATCTGCTTTTCCGACGACATCGAAGTTTCCAACCAGTCGGAATGCTCCTGCTTGCTGATCGGGTTTGATCATCTGCTCTTGTGAGTAGATATCATCTTCAAATTCAGAAAGCAGAGGGCTGCTGATCAGCATTAATGCGGCAGAGAAGTGTTTAATTAGGTTTTTTCTCACGTGTGACTCCATTGCTTGTGATGCGAACTGGCAAATGGGTATTTTTAAAAAAAAGAGGCGATAAGGTCAAGAGGATGTTTTTAAAGAGGAAGAGGGGGGGAGGAAAAAGAAACGGGCATCGCGATGGATGCCCGTTTCAGAGGTGAATTAAGAGTTAGAAGAAAGCTTAAGCTGCGACAAGTTCCTCTTTTTCGCTGCCGGGACCTTCATCTTTTGCAAAAAGGCTTTTGTTCAGCTGGACTAGTGCAACGAACCAGATGACAAACATGACAGCCGAGGCGCAAGCCAGATACGGTGTCAAAGTGACAGTCGTCGCAAACGGGAAGATTGTCTGGAGGACTGTCAATGTCAGAGCGCCGCCCGATTTACCCATACGTCCGCCGGCTACGTCCACAGCAGCCTTTCCTTTGGTTTTAATTTCCGGGTCAAGCGGGATATAGGCCATCTCTTTCGTTGCATCGAACAAGGAGTACTTAGATGCCTTAGTGACAGCTCCCTGCCAGAACCCGACCTGTACTGCCAGTGCGACAGCAGAGACAGAAACTCCGAAGAGAGTGAACAGAGGAAGTCCGGTTTCTTTGTTTGCTTCCCCATACATCACAGACCCGAAGAAAAGAACGGATGTGACGATGAGCGTCAGAGGCACGATCGAAGCCGCTTGCAGCCAGCTGAACTTTCTCAGAATGTTGCCACCTAAGATCATCAAAGCCAGCGTGATAACGCCTGTTGTAGTAGAAAACTCTCCCATGTAGGCCTGGAATAGGTTTTTGTCGCCGTTAGCGTAAATTTTGAGCTGTCCTTTCCAAAGAACGTCGATGTAGTTGATCGTAACACCGTAGCAAAGCACTAACAAGGCAATGCAGAGCAGTTCTTTTGACTGGGCAACCAGCTTGAAGCTTTCTATCATCGTCGGCTTTTTGCCTTTTTTCTTGGTGGCGGACTGATCTTTGCCCTGCGTATCGAGTGTAGGGATGATGTTTTTGTTTACCCACCAGTACAGGAAAGTGGTAATGATTCCTGACGCAACAACGATCCCCATCAGGAGGTAGAGGCTGGCCTGGAAGCTTTCAACACCTGCGATGATGGAGTCTCCCGCTCTTGAAAGTCCAGAGACGATGAGGCCCGCGGATACGAGTCCGATGTTTCCGACGAACCCAAACAGAGGGTAGAATCGTTTTGCTTCTGTCGTTTTAGTGATTTCGTTGGCAAATTGCCAAAACATCAGAGAGAGCATGACGCTTCCCCACAGTTCAGCCAGAATGTAGAAAAGACTGTAGCTCCATGTGCCGCCCATTGCTATGAACCACTTCAGGTAAGGCATCTGCGCCTGCAGATCTGTAACAGTGTCATGGGAGGGGTGAAGAGTCTCGGAGTTGGGGTAGATGAAAAAGGCAAAAAGACCAAAGAACGTGATAAAGGGGATGATGGTCATGTAGAAGATGCGCTCCCTGGAGAAGATGTTGGTCAGCTTCGCGTAGAGCAGCATGAAGAGAATTGCCGCTGGAGTTGTGCCGTATAGCTTCAAGAAGGAAATAATTCCTTCGTCCTGTCCTTTGGCGTTGACGACAAGAGCGTCTTTAACGTTTCTTAAAATGGTGTAGTTTAGGAGGATGAAGAGCATCATCAAAGCCATCGGCAAGCACTTCTTGATCTCGTGGCTATAAATTGGAAATAAAAATGCCCTTATCTTAGAGAATTCTTGGGGTTTTTGTTCCATCACATGTTCCTTGTATTAAATTAAAGCAGAATTAGAATTATAAACATTACCTTAATTAATGTAAATTAAAAAAAGATTTGAATAAGTTACAAGGAAGCGGCGGCGAAGAAAGCGCTGCTGAGGGGTGGTGAAATTGTGACACGCCCTAGGTAGCTAGCAGGAATAAAATGAGGGGGATTTATACCGAAAGTAACCAAGATTTTGGATACTTTCGGTATAAAAAAGTGAAGGTATCGGCCTTAATTGGGCATTTTGCTGCCAACGGGTTGCTTTTGAATTGAACCCCGGCAGAAGCGTTCAAGATTAATCAAGTTTTTAAGCTTACGGTTCTGTTTATTTTACTAAAGCCTCTTCTTTGGCAAGTTCCAGTACACGTTTCATCACCTGATAGGTTTCCGATAACTCGTAATTGGAACCTAAATTGGTCTTGATTTCCCCCAGCAACGGCTTTAGTTCGGCGACCTTTTCTTTAGGAGTGAGGAAATCGAAATTTTTAAAGAGAAGTCGGGCTCTTCGCTCCAGATGAAATGGGTAGAGCGGATCTTGCAGCCAATCATAACCTTCAAGAAATTGATTCGCTTCATCTAGCAGAGTGCTTAGAGTGGCGGTATTTTTTGAACTCAGATCGGATTCAAGGACTTTTTCGATTCCCTTTAAGAGGTCTATCAAGGGGATTCTCTCAAGATGTCCTAAGACCCATTGGTAGAATAGGGCTTTCACTTCAGGATGGGAGGATTTTGCTTGCTGTAGCACATTTTGGAGCGTCTCGAAAATACACTCCAGAGTGTTCCACTCGAAAGGGTTTTCGCGCTGGAATTGATCGAGGAAAGGGTTTTGTATTTCTTTAGTCGTCCACAGGTCAAGAGGTACTGCTTCATTAAAAAAGAGGTAAAGCAGAGCGGTTGGGTTGGTTAGGGGAAATACGTAGCGATTCTGTAGAGCGGCACTGGAGTGAATTCTGGAGAGTGACTCTTCAGAGTTCCTGGAATTTGCTATCATCATGAAATCGGCAATCGTCTCTGCACGCCAATTGTGCCCGGTTTTCCCCCTAAAAAATTCAAGCATATCGGTTTTGTTCAGGAGGATCTGCTTTCCGAATGCAAGGTGCGTCATTGTGATGCCATAATCCCAGACAATCGCCTCGTCTTTCTTGATTGGTTTTGTCGCAATCAGATAGGAGTGCAGCGACCCTTCAAAGTGGTAGGAGGCAATTAAGGCATTGGGAAATCCGCTATTTGCGAAGCGGCTTTCGTTTCCTGCGTCCTTTGAATCAAATTCCTGTGTTGCGTACGCATACTTTCTGGAATTGGTGAGGTAAGCTTCTTTAAAGCCTGTGGGCTTCACCAATTCTGTGCGAAGACCTGTGTATTCTGAAATGATCTCTCCTTCCCTGATAGCTTGCATTGCCACAAGTTCTTTTGCGTTGTCAATTTCTGCTAATTCAGCACTGTTTCTGACGAGCAGGCGAGGAGGGGCTTTACGGAATCGAGCCACAAGATTCGGAAAAGCCTTTTGAATGGGTTCTTGGGTGTCGAGCCACAGCCGATGAACCATTTCCGGTGCGTAGAGGGGAGTGTCGGTGTGGGTAAATCCTGGGGGGAAAAGCCGCTCTTTTTCATGTGCGGTAAGATCGATTGCCCTCTTCACCTCACTGGAGAGGGGATCTTCAAAAAATAGGGTGTCCGTGGAGTTTAATACCCTGACTCTTCCGCACAAGGGGAGGAGGTGCTCGGCGGTTCCTCCGGACAGTGTTTTCAATGAGGGATCGGCACCCTGTTCGAGAAAGTATCGATAAAGATGCTCCGAAGTCAGGGCAGCCATATGGAGGGGGGTGAAGCCGAACGCATCTTGTTGATTGAGCATTTGCCGTCTTTCGCGGTTGTCTTTTGCGTGAGAGAGAAGCCTCTCTACTGCCGCTTGATTGGCTTTCATTGCAGCAATATGCAAAGGGGTCAAGTTGTGATTTAAGGGGTCTTTGTGGAAAAGCCGCGCACGATTTTCTGTATTCAACTTCGTGATATAAGCCGCAACGGTCTTTTCGGGCTGGTTTAGCGCAAGGAGGAAGTGCAGGGCAAACGCGGTGCGATCCTTGTATTGTGACTGCGGGTAGAGGCTGTTCCAAAAGCTTAGGTTTGTAAAGGGTGTGTTTCCAGTGGGTTGTATTACTAAATTAGCCATGACTTATTCACTTTCCTGTATTAGTATGAATTTTAATAAAAATCACAAGGTAGTCTCTTTCTATTTAAAGAAAAAAAGAAACATCTCGTACGGAATTGTCTATTTTGTTTAAAAATTAGCTAGACTATAACAAAGGAGTGATTAATTGAGGTATACCGAAACAACTTGAAGAATTGGGGATTTGGTCAGGAGGGCCTTAAGAATTTTTGTCCGGAGCGAGCGACCATTGCCGATAGGCAAGGCGCGAGTGAGAACGAAGATTCTTAAGTAAACCCAACGAAGCCAAAGACCAATTCTTCAAGTTGTTTCGGTATATATCGAAAGTATCTCAAAATTTGAGGTTTTGGTTTTGAGATACTTTCTTTGAATCTAAACTTTCCCAGTAAGCAGCCATCTCGGGAGAGAGGTATCTGGCAAAGCTTTTATAGAGGATGTGAAAGGACATATAGATTTCCGTGTCTATAAATGCGACTTTGTTGTCGTAGGAGAAAGGAATATTGTGGGGTACGAGGCAATCGGAAAGCCCCAGCTTACTGACCAAAAAATAGAGGCGGTCAAGCAACTTCTCTGTCACGAGGGGCCCCTTCCACGCAGCTAAATTTTCGTCCTCGGATAAAATCTTCATATTCTCCTCGACCAGAATAAACCGGACTGCGCCAAAAATCGAGGGTGGAGCGGGCTCTTTGGGGAGAGGGAAGATCCATTTTCGAGGCACTTTGAAGCTGTCATCCCATTTCATCTCATGGATCACAGCGCCAATCAATTCAGCACCCCGGATCCGCGCCAGCCAATGGACGTGATCTTCCCGTTTCTTGATCTGCTTTTGCGAGTCGAAATAGAGTTTAAAGAAGAGTGTAGGCATTGTGGGGTGTGTGGCTGTTGTTACCTTGGTGTAGGGCTGTGTTTTGATGGAGGTGAATCCTGCTTTTTTTAAAGCTTCGCTATTGAGGGTGGCGCGTTTTTTTTGGAAGATTTTAAGGAGTATCGAAGAAGCTGGATTATCCTCAGGAAGAAAGTAGGGGGATGTTTCTTTCCAAATCCTTTCAGAAACGTTGGAGGGCTTTTCATAAGCTGTCAGGGGAGTGAGTAAAATTGAAAGAAGTAGCACTATCAATTTGCACAGTCTCAGGGGGCGGCTCATGAATAAACTTCCTGTTTTCATTCTATAGTGAAAGTGTCTCAAAATCCCAAATTTTGAGATACTTTGGGTATAACTGAGGGTAAGGCAAACGAGGTAGACGCTAGCACATGTGCCGAAAAGCGTTCAAATTTTTTTAGCTTAGGCAGACCAAAAGAATGAATACATTCTCTTAAGAAAGACCGTTCAGGGGAACCTGATAACACAAGAAGCGCGAACTTTTCCTGTTTGCATTTGATGAAATGCCTCGTTGATCTCACTGAGGCGGTATGACTCCGTGAAAGTTTTGACAGGTAGCTTTTTGGCAATCTCAAGAAATTCAGCGCTCTCTTTACGTGTGAGATTGGCGACAGACTTCAGCGATTTTTCCTCAAAAATCACGCGATAGGGAAAAGAGGGGATATCGCTCATATGAATCCCGGCTAAAATTACCGCTCCTCCTTTACGCACTCTCATGAGCGCTTTAGGCACTAAATCGCCGAGTGGAGCGAAAATGATGATGGCGTCGAGAGGTTCTGGCGGAAAATCGTCAGAAGTCCCTGTCCAGGATGCTCCCAGCTCTTGGGCATCGATGGCTTTTTGCTTGCCTTCGGGCTTGACGAAAGCAAAAACACGTCTTCCTTCGCTGATGGCTACTTGGATGAGCAGGTGCGCTGATGCTCCAAAGCCAAAAAAACCGATCGTACGCACTTCTTTGCACATTTTATAGGCCCGATAGCCAATCAGCCCCGGGCAAAGTAGGGGAGCTAGCTTTACCGCTTCAATGTCTTGGGGTAGAGGGAAGGCAAAATCCTCATGCACCTTGGCAAATTCAGCGAGGCCGCCATGGATGGAATATCCTGTCAGCTCGGGGGTGTCGCATAAGTTTTCCAGATTGTTTTGACAAAAGTAGCAATTGGCACATGTTTTACCAAGCCACCCGACTCCCACTCTCTCACCTTTTTTGAAACGGCTCTTTGAGGACGATTCTTTGACGATACCGACGATCTGGTGGCCTGGGATCAAAGGGGTGTGCGGTGGGATAAGCTCACCTTGTAAAATATGCAGGTCTGTCCGGCAAAGGCCGCATGCTTCCACTTGGAGCAACAATTCCCCGTCCTTGATCGTGGGTATAGGCATCTCTCTTACTTGTAGCGGTTTGCCTGGTGTTTCAAAGATGGCAGCTTGCATCTCTCCACTCCTCTTTAGGTAATGGGCTAAAATATGAAAGTGCTTCTAAACCCGAAGCGGTAAATAGGAAATTTCAAACGAGAAACTCAAAGAGAGCTGATAAGTGATGAGAGGAAGGATGTAAAGATTTTTTTATAAATAGAGGCCTGCCTGGCTAGAAACCAGGCAGGAGAGCAGGGTGTTAAACTTGTGGGGCTTCTTTCTTCTTCGGCGTAAGGAACTCTTCCGGCATTGCCCAGGGGCCAATCCTTCTTCCTTCGTCAGAATTTCTGAACGCTTCTACCTTGCGCTGCCATTTGCGCATAGCCAGCGGGTGCTGGACCATGACGGGCTTGAAGATATTGAAGAAGTTGTGGGTAAACCCGTCAAATTCATCTCCATAAGTTTCCCTGACTTTAGGGTCTACGGCATGGATGGAGAGCAGCCTTCCCACTGTGAGGCCAAGCACAAAATCAAAGAGATAGGTGATGACGACTCGAATGACTTTGGGTACGATTGCCTTCCAGAGCCAGTTCACTGTTTTACCGAAGAAGCTTTTACCTATGAAAGTCGCTCCCGTCATTTCGCTGTTGATCTTGACTCCAATCTTGGAGGCCTGATGGACCACGTGGCCCTGACATGTCAATCCGGTCATGACGCTGAAAGGGACGCCGTTTTTATTCATTTTGTTGAGATTGCCTTTGATTTCCTCAAACTGCTCTTCCGTGATGGGGATTTGCGTGGCGAGCATATGGTGCTCTTTCTTCTCCAGCGACTCGAAACCATCCGGACATTCAGGGGCGCCGTTCAGCATCATAGTGCTGCGCTGCTTAAGGCCCTGCCATACGGTGATATCCGGGCGCACTACGCCCCAAGAGTAGACATCGCCATCTTTTGTGCGGAGACGCAGCCAGCAGTGGTCTCCAGTAAAATGCGGTGTTTTCTCCTCTTTATCAAGAAGCGAAGTGACGATTTCATAAACATACTGATCGCCCCATGTGCTCGGATCTTCTTGGGTATGGGCAAAAAGTTCTTTTACATTGTGTTGAGCCCAAGGCATGATACCCTGCTTGATGATGCAGCAGTTAGGCATCTTCTTCGAGTAGGGATCGACCAAGGGCTTGTTTTCTTCATCATTTTTTGTCATTAGTTCGCTGAACTTAATTCCCTGCCCTTCGTAAAATACGCCAGGTTCTCCGTCGATCACGGGAAGCACGTGTTCGTAGCGGTAAGCCTTATGATGCCAGTGGTTGGCTGTGATGAACTTTTCAAACTCGGGGTTAGCCTTGAGGATTTCGGGAGTGATGGAACCGCCGAGCCTCATTGACATGACGCATCTTTTGAGTACGCCTACGGCTTCTTTGTCTTCTGCCGATGCGTGCTTGCCGATCGCCGTTTCTATTTTTTTGATCAATTTGCCGGCATCGTACACCTCATCATATACCGCATCATTCTTCATCGGATGCACTTTGTTTTGGAGATCCCCGGCAGCCATTTTGAAGGCGTGATTAAGCTTTTTGACGGCCTTTTGAAATAGCTTGGCCGATTCCGTTTCCTTTTTGGAATCCGTTGCAACCAAGGTGTCGAGATGCCATCTGGCACCTGTGTGCGTTAATGTGAGAGGGTACATCATCACTATTATCTCCTTATTATTAAACTAAAGCGCATTCGGCTTCCCAATTTTTAACCGGCAGGTCAAAGCGGTAATGGACGAATTTCGATTTCTGCCAAGAATTGGGTTTTTTGCCGTGGATTTTACTGAAATTTTGCTGAAGAACGGCTCCCACCTGAGGCAGGTTGCGCCCTTTTTTCTCGCTGTTTTTTGCCTTGTTTAGCGCGGTCTTCAGGTCGGTTAGAAAGTCTTTTTCGTCTCTGTTTTCGATGCCGTAACCGAGCGTGATGGTTTGACGCATGTTATCTTCTTCCCAGGCCATCAGGGCTGTTCTGTTGTCGAAAATCGTGGTAAGGCCTTTGACCAAAGCTTCGAGCGTTGTAGAGCCACCCGGCTTTGTGTAGAGCACATCTGCCAGGTCGAAGTAGCGGCTTATGGCAGCCTCTCCGATGAAGAAAGGGGTATTCTTCGTCTTTGTGGCAGGATCTTGAGCGACTTCGATCGTGATGTTGGGGTTGGACCCTTTATAAAACTTGCCGTGCTTGACCAGCTTACCATTTTTGACTTCCTCTTCAAAATGCTCACCGAAAGTTTTATTGGCGCCGGCGATAACCACGAGATGCATCTTGTCTTGGATGCTCATGTCAGCCGCTAGTTTTTCGGGATAGTCGATCGACTGGCCAAAGCCCCCGCCCATGAAAAGGATGGTGGAAGTGTTTTCGTCGATCCCTCTTTCTTCACGCATCTGTTCGAGAGTTTCAGCATCGGTCTTTTGGTAGAAGAGCGGACGGACAGCACCGGAAGTGACGACGATATCACCTGGCTTCACGGGCGATGCCGAGTCTAGAGTGGATTGGGTGTTGTTAGCTACCATGATCTGGAACATCGGATGTGTTGGAGGCAAGCTTCCGAATGCCTCATCCATTTTGGCGTTAAAGTCAGTCGCGAAGTGGGTTGTGGGCAGTCCCATTTCTTCTGCCACTTCCAGGATGCTGTTGAGATCCATGTGGTAGAAAGTCATCAGGTGATCTGGCATTTCCATCAGCAGGCGTTTTCTTAGCAGCTCCTTCTCTGGGGTGTCGCTTGGAAAGCTGGGTCTTTCCTTAGGAGCACCCGTGAAGAGGCTGGCTATTTTCGAGAAGACTTTACTGATGAATAGATAAAGTCTCGGAATCCAGTACCATTGCTTTTGTAGGATATAGGCGAAGGCATCCGACTTTTTCCACTCCTTACCGAGCATTTTCCCAAACTTGTGGAAGCCGCAAAGAGGCTTTAATATATCATCCGGACCGTCTGCGACTGTGAAGTGGGCATTTTCACTGCCAAGCATTTTAGCGACTGCCGCCGTGGGGGCTTTGTGGCCGGATCCGAAACTGCATGTGAAACCCATTACGATCGGTTTTTTTGTGGTAGCGTTTGGAGATCCTTTTTCCGATAACTTGAGCGCGGCGATATCGGCAATCAGCGCCTCACGTTTAATCTCCAATCTTTTTAATTTGGAAGAGTGCAGGTTTACTCCGGTATCGGATTTCTCTACGGTGGGGTTTAAGCTCTCGCTTGCCAGCTGCTCAATCTTTCCTTCGAGAGCCTTCAATTTCTTCTCGAGGACGATACGTCCTTTTTTAATGTCGACGACTTGCTTGGGGAATAGTCCATTTGGTTTGCCGGCTTGATCGTTCTGGAGATCTTCGGCAGTGTACGCGTGATGGCATCCGCACAGTTCGTGGTTTGATTCACAGACTCCACCCTGTCCCTCCAGCTTCGAAAGCTGGTCGTTGATATGGGTTAACTTTCTGCGGATCAGTCCGACAGCCGATCTGAACTGGTAGTCAAAAGAGGGAGGCAGAATTAAATCAGCTCCAACCGATGAGGTCAATTGAGTAGCGCCCTCTTTGAGAGTGTTTTTGATCTCATGGATGTACCCTGCAAGTTGGTCTTCGGTCGCGGTGAGAGTTGTCAGCTCGCACTCGATGACGGAAAGTTTTGTGTAGATGTTCTGGTAATAAAAAAGCGGAGCTAAGTGGTTGGCAAGAGACTGAATTCCTTTTCGTGAATCGATTGCGACTAATACATCCCACATCTCCTTGTAGAAATAATAGCCAATGTTGGGCCCCTGCTCTTTGGCGTTTTTTAGCTTGTGGGCAACGCATTTTTTTAAGGCCTCAATGAATGCCGGACCGTCGTTTTCATCAATTAATGATTTAAGTTGTTCACACTCTCCTGATGTGAGCTCTCCTCTCTGATGAAGAGAGTCGATCCAGCTCTTGGTTAAAGGAATGGAGCGCAGATTTGAAATTGTCAGGTACAAATCCTTTAGTTCTTTTGCCGACTGCCTGGAGTCTTGCAGGTAGCGCTGCGATCTTTCAAAAGCTGCTTGAACCTTGGGTTTTTGGGCAGGATCAATCTGGGTAAGGAGGTTGCCTTTTTCCTTGCACGCCTTATAAAAGTTGAGGATTTGGTAGTGCTCTTTAATTTTTTTCAGAGCCTCAGAGATGTGTCCTTTCTCTACTTTGGCGACAATCTCCTCCTTTACGGAAGCATCGGGAAAGTCTTTAGCTGGCAGACGGTTGACAAATGCTTGGGTAGCGGATAGGGCATCGTGGCCCTTGGCGACAGCTTTGATGACCGGTTCGAGTTCTTCCGGGCCGAAGAAACCATACCACTTCAACTTTTCAAGTTCTTCCAAGGCTTGTGTTTTCTCTTTCTGATTTTGCCAATGCATAATCATCTTCACCACAAGCGGGATCACGGTAATGGTCATGGTGATCAAGGCAATTGTTTTGCCGAGAGAGTGGATAAAGCCGGAGTTTTGCTCGGATGTAAGGGAAGAAGGGGTGGTTTCGGTGTTGTTTTCAAGAACTTGTGCTTCAGGGAGAATATGGCTTCTTTTGTCATCGAACGAGGAGGGAGAGAGGAGTTTGTACTGATCGATGCTGTGATTATTTTTGAAATAGATAGTCATTTAACCACCTGGATATTTTTATTGAATTTTGATTTGTTACATCTATTCTAAACTGTTTGTGTAAAGAGGGTATTAAGAATTATTAAAAATAAATTGATTGGGGATTCTAAGATTGAAAAGGAGTATGGATTAAAACCGGCTTTCCCGGCAAAAGAAAAAAGTAAAGAAAGGGATTGAACGGCCTTATCAAATTTTTTTATGGATGGAACGCGGTGGGCCATCCCTCCACAGTGGGTCTTTTTCGGTATCAGACAATCCATTGCGGGGATGTTCCCCAAGAAAAAACAAGGAGCCCCTTTGCGTCCTTTCATAGAAAAAAATTGTCAAGATGTGTACAAGGAAAGATTTTTGAAATGAGCCTATACTGCAAGTGCGTCGAAATTTGGGATTTTGACAAACAGAGACCTGCCCCGCGATTGAAGGTTTGTAAGTTACTCTATATTTCTAATATTAGGTGATTTGCAATCTTTTAACTAGGGGGCTTTTTCTTTGCCGCGCACCCAATTTTGAGACACTTTTGGCATAACCTGACGTTCTCAAAGGTGCGGACATGAGACGATTTATAACATACCTGTTGCTGGCGATGCTGATGGCGTTTTCGGCGGAACCCTCTTTCTCAGTAACCCCTGTGCACGAGGGCTTAATCGGAGCGATTGGAGAGGGGATTGTCCCGGCATCTGTTAGGGAAAGGCCGCCGGGGCTTCCTCGTGAGCTGCGACCAGAAAAGGGGAGCGATTTTGATGAAAATGCCATTTGGCTTAGCGGCTACTGGATATGGGATCCGGAAAAAAACTCCTATGCCTTCGTAAAGGGGATCTATCGGGTCCCACCCCCAGGGATGAAGTGGCAACCTCCCAGGTGGATCGAAAGGGGAGGATATTGGATCAGGCTTAAAGGGTATTGGCACCCCATCGATCGATCGCTGGCGAGACTTCAGCAAACGCCTTCTCTCTGCAAAGTGGAGGAAAAACCAACCGATTCCCCGCTAAGCCCCTGCCTTTACGCGCCCGGATTCTGGGTCAGGGATCTGCAAGGCGGTCTGAAGCGCTCCATTCCCGGGAGGTGGGTCGTTCTTGAAAAAGATCGAACCTACACTCCGGCTGATTTTGTCTTCGACGGGGAGGGGTTTATCTTGGTTCCGCCCTACTTTGATCTGCCGCTTGAGAAAAGGTTTGCGGTAAAAGCAGGTGAAGGCAATAGCACTAATTTGGACGCGCTCCTCGTTGAGTTGTTTCTCTCCTATCCGGATTATCAGTTTTTCTTGCAGGAGCACTTTGTCCGCAATCCCGCGTATTGGCTGTTGAAGGGGAGCGTTCCTTCGTGGTGGCTTTGGAAAGGAAGTACTTTGCTCAGCCGTACGGAGAGCTGGTGGCTATTTTGGTGGTGGACCCATCCCGGCTTTCCTCAGCCGGAGTGGATTAATCCTGAGCTGGCCGCTAAAATTTACCCACCGTCAACTGCTTTGGTCGAAACGATGCAGCGCAAGACCCCGCCTTCAATCGTGATGAGCTGGGGGGCGGCGGAACTTGACGATTTGCTACGGGTAATCAACAGCCATCGACACAATTTCATCAACTTCATCCCCGATAGCGAAGATGTAAAAATCGCTCTTGCCGGTCTCGAGCCAGAGTCTCCAGATCAGGTTCATCCGCTTCAGCCGGAAGGAAAGCATCCCTATCTTTCTTTGACAGGCAACTCATGGCCGCGTTTCAATAGGACAGAGGACAGCAGCAGGGCCTTTTTGTTCAGTGGAAAATTCCTCCCCTTTGGGGTGGAGGAAGCTCGTTGAACAACTCGCTGCATTAAAAGTTGCAGGAAGAGTCCTGTGCCGGTTGGTGTATACCGAAAGTGTCTCAAAACCCCAATTTTCGAGATACTTTCGGTATAGCTTGAAACGGCGCAAATCACGTATGATATACCGAAAGTGTCATGGAATTTGGTTTTTGGCAAAGAGAAAGCTCTCGCAATTGAAAGCTTTTATCTTTTTAATGCTAGGTTGTTTAAGGTCTTGATTCCGAGGCTTTCCTTAAGCCCTGATGCTAAATCTAGCAACACTTTCCCTACAGTCCAGCACAATCTGCGATATTAGGCGGGGAGTGCCTTTTAAATTTTTGATAATGGATATGAGAGCTTATGAACAGAAAGCCCCGTTTTAGAGAAAATGTCAAACCGGCAAGAATCCACTTCTCGGGAAGTTTGGTGATTGGGAACAGGGCTGTCAGAGAGGTGCTTTCCTATAAACCGAAAGCGGTAGCTCATCTTTACTTTGCTAAAAAAGAGGATGGCCTAGAAGAGGACATGCTTAAAATCGCACGAGATCATCAGATTCAGCTGCACAAGGTTTCCAAGGATGAACTGACCTCGTTGGCAGGAACGGACTCTCACCAAGGGATCGCTGCTGCGATGAGGGGCTCGTCGCAGATTTCGCTGGATGAATTCATGCGTAAGCAC
Source organism: Estrella lausannensis (assembly GCF_900000175.1). NCBI lineage: Bacteria > Pseudomonadati > Chlamydiota > Chlamydiia > Parachlamydiales > Candidatus Criblamydiaceae > Estrella > Estrella lausannensis. Next base: position 19,980 of record NZ_CWGJ01000012.1, on the reverse strand, counting down.
GAGAGCAAGGACAGAACTCTGCTGGTTGCTCTAGACTCCATTTACGATCCGCAAAACTTGGGTGCGATCATGCGCGCGGCCGAATGCTTTGGGGCAGCGGGGGTGATGTGGTCAAAAAACAGAGGAGTCGATTTGACGCCTTCGGCTACAAAAGCCAGTGCCGGCGCCTGCGAACTGCTCGATGTCGTCAAGGTGTCCAACCTGGTTCAGGCAGTTCAGGAGTTAAAAGAGGATGGGTTTGAGGTTGTGGCCGCCGATGCGTCCTCTGACGCAGGCTCCTTGACGGATTTCATATTCCCACCCAAGTGCATATTGCTCCTAGGTTCCGAAGGCGAGGGGATACGGCCCCTGCTGCTTAAGCAGGCTGACCACCGTGTCTTCATTCCAATGTTAGGTAAAATCGCGTCGCTTAATGTTTCCCAAGCAGGAGCTGTCATGCTTTCTTGGTGGGCTCGCGGAGCTTAAGCCGCAGGGGCCGAAATGAACTCCTGATCCCTTTTTGAGTTCATTTCGGCCTGTTTTGAAATCGCTTCAATATTTGCTTTTTGAATGTGCGGGCCTTCTGTGGCTTGTTTTACCCATTCAAATTCAATTGTTTATTCCGTATCCACTATTTACTTTCCAATAAATGAGAAAGGGAGAATATTCAAGTTAAGGCGAAGTATCTCAATATTTGTCATGGGGGCTTTTTCGTTGCCAAAAGCCAATTTTTGAGACACTTTCGGTTTATAGGCCCACTTAGGACAGGAAGTATCTTTCACATTTTACCAATACGTAGCTCAACGCAACGATCTGAATCAGCACACGCGATACAGCCAAAAAATAACTGCACGGCGTCTTAAAAGATGAAGTGCAAAAGAAGACTTCAGTGACTTTGTCAGGAGGGATTCATGCTGGATCTGCCCAAAAAAAGAGTTGCCTTATCGCTGCTGGTTGCAGCCGTATTTTTCAGCCTTTTCCCCTTAGAAAACTCCTTGGCTCTGGGAATGCAGAAGAGGGCAGGAACTCCTACTTTGGAAGGAGATGCTGTCTTTAAACTGCAAAAGTCGCGCCATCTTATCTATCTGGAAAAAGACGAACAGTATTGATTGACCTTTTCAGAAATCCTGAGAGAGTCTCAAAGCGTTTCAGAGAGCAGGCGCTGTATGACGAGCATTTTCCAATATTGCTGCGTTTCCCTGTCCAAGTAAGCGCTGAACTCTAAAAACCTGGGGGGAAGATGGGGATATTCTGTATCGATAAAAGCAAATTTGCCCCCTTTTGTTTTCCAGATATTATCAGGACGATAGCTCTGCCCTCCCTCCGATAGCATAATTTCCAGAAGCTCCCTGAGGGCCTCTTTCGGGATGGTAAGCCACGCTTCTTTGTTTTCGGCGCTGGAGACAAGATCCATTTTTTCTTCGATCAAAAGAGCGTGGACGCGTTGGCTTGTCGTGTTAGCAATCGGGTAGAGCCACTTATGTGGGACGGTGAAGTGCTTGTAGTGATTTTTAGAGATGCATTTGCGGATCTTGTTTGCCAGAGCGCACCGTCTGGAGAGCCACACCCAGTCCGCAGTGCCGCTTTTATTGACTGGGTAGCAGTCTAGGTATGTTTTGATGATCATATCAGGCAGAGCAATATGGCTGGCTATGACTATTTTATTCTTAAGGATCGGGAGCAGGGGAGTAAATCCGGCCTGGATAAAGGCGTCTGGAGATTCTACTGCGCGCGAAGTGAAAAAGATAGCGTCCAGCGTTTTTCGTGCTGCCGATTCGTAAGGCAGCAGGTGACGCCTGATGGCTAGTTCTTCCGGATGGGAGATATGGGGATTGTCTCCAAGATCATTATAAAGAATCCCTTTTTCGAAATACTGATGAGAAGATGCCTCCTCGCGGAGCGACTGTATGCATCTCCAGATGGAGCTTGCGAGTAAATCCCAATCATGGTTTAACAGCTCAGGTGAAAGCAGGTTGTTGACGGATTCGATCACTTTACAGAGGGCTTTTTGCGCTGGCTCATCGGCTGAGGGTAAGAGGGCTTGGCACACGGAGAGGGTCTGACGGACTTCGGTTTCCAGGATGTGGTTGTCAAACTCCGTATCATTGGTGGAAGGGTGCTGCATCTCGATGAGCAAAAGAACCTTGAACAACTGCTTTGAAACGACTTGGTTGCTGGTGACGGTCAGTTCTTGCTTTAGCTGCTCTGTTTGAGTGAATGCAGGGTGTGCTAAAGAGCAGCAAAAGATTAAAAAGGGCAGAGCCTGGCAGAAAAAACTCTTTTTCATGGGTGGTTTTCCTATCGGTACACTCGGCTCACAGGCCTGAATACGGTTTACAGGGAGCTTTGAAAACCAGTATTCTATGAAATAAGGGCCTTTTTTGGAAAAGTTTAGAAGATATCGCTCGAAAAGCGTGAGTTCCCATTGATGTCGAGTCTTGTTCAAAGCCTTAATGCAAAATTTAAGGCTCTTTCGTTTATAGGGCAATTCAGCGGTAAAGCATACTGATTTGAGTTTAAATGCAGTCTCTAAGACACAGGAGTTGGTGAGAGATGAAACGAGGACCGAAGATACTGGCTTTTGCCGGCAGCCTAAGAGCTGATTCTTTCAATAAAAAAATATTGAAAATTGCCGTCAAAGGAGCGAAAGAAGCTGGAGCGGAAGTGAACCTAATCGACCTGTCTGAATATTCTCTACCCCTTTTAAACCAAGATGAAGAAGCCAAATTCGGTATTCCACCCATGGCCATGAGGCTGAAAAAAATGTTCAGGGAGGCTGATGGCTTTCTAATCGCTTCTCCGGAATATAACAGCTCCATCTCGGGCGTGCTGAAGAATACTCTCGACTGGGTTTCAAGACCCCATCCGGATGAAAAGGCCTACCTGGAGTGCTTCATCGGTAAAACGGCGGCGATCATCAGCGCTTCGCCCGGAGGTCTGGGAGGCTTGAGGGGACTTGTTCATCTGCGGGCAATCTTAGGGAACATCAACGTATTGGTCATACCCGATCAGGTCTCAGTTCCTGGGCCGGATCTGAACTTTGATGAAAAGGGCGATCTCAAAGATTCAAAAAAGCAGGAGTCGCTTCTCAACGTGGGCAAAAGTCTGACAGAAGTTCTTAAGAAGCTTAAGGGGTATCCGGCTTAGGCCCTTGATCGATAATGCGCCGAAAGAGCCTCGCAATGGCTCTTTCGGCAGCTACTTAACTTGCTCAATCCGCTTGATGCCGTTTTTATCGGCTATTAACCGGAATTTTTTGATTTCCGAGACAAGCTCTCCCTTCTCATTGTAAGCTGAATTTTTCACAATGATATTGATGTGATAGACTTTTGGCAGGTGCAGGAATTGAAACTCCCGCGTGATGTCATCGATTGTAAAATACCCTTGGAAGGGGTTGTCTGCCTTGAGCAGGAATCGTTGAATGTTGAACCTAAAAATTGCGTTTAAGCTATTGCGTCGAGCGTCTTTTTTTCCACCTTCAAGCATCTGGATAGTTTTTTTAAAGTGCATGATGCTTTCCGAGCGTTTCAGATCCTCTAAGATGACATGGAACTCTTTGTTGCGCGCCCGTCTGATATCTTCAGACAGATTTTTTTCTTTGATAAAGGTGAATGATTCAGAGAGAACTCCTAGGTAAACCTTTTCATCAGGTGATTTAATCTCTGTCTTGAAATCGGGGAACCACTTCACCGCCTTTCTGTAGGAGACATTCCTTAAGGATTCTTTTATTCGGTCCTTGAGGACATATAAAACCACGGTGGCTAAAATGAAGGGTTCAGAGTTGATGATAAAAACCCGGCCCTGCCAGATGAAGAGAACAAAGAAAAAAAACATGGCCACAAAGGCCGCTAAGCTGCCGATGAGATGCTGAAGACCGGTATCGGGCGATGAGCGGATCACGTTTAGAAGGAGAGCGTCTGCAACATATTTATTGATGAGTCCGTGTCTGTAAAAGATGTATTCGCTCTTTTCCAGGTCGTGTTGAACCTCTTCAGGTTCCGGAATGATGCCTTTCCTTCTTTGTTTTTCTTTGATGAGGAGATTCTCCGTCAGCAGTTCCGAATCGGGGAATTTGTCGCTGTTGATTTCCCGAATTCTTTTTAATAATCCGGTGAAATAGTAGGAGACAGTGTGGGACATGAACTCTTCGACATAGAAAAGATGCTGGCAGATGGAGGCGATCGTGCACTTGGTCTGTATCAGAAGTGTCAACTCATCAAATTGCAGGCGAAATAAAGTGAGATCCTCTTCCAACGCCTTCAAATCAGCCGCAAATGAAGAGATTGCCTCACTGACCGTTTGGTGCTCTGTCTGGGTCAGGGTTTTAAATAGAGAATGGATGCGCATTCTTAGAGTGCTGCGGAATACATTGGCCAGGAGCTTGAGCTCATCTTCCAGCTTAGGAACGGCCTCCTCTAAATCGTTTGATTGCATTAGCAGAAACAAACGTTGGAGGGGCGAGCGTTTGTTGTGTCGGTCACAAAGTTCCTGGAATGTAAAAATGGGAGTTTTATAGCGAATATAGGTACTTTGATCCCTATAAAAATCCTGCTTTTGATACGTTGTGTCGTTGATTTGCAGGGAATTCGGGATGAAAATGAAAAATTCTTGAATATACCTGTTCTTTTTGGGGTCTTCGGAGGGAATAAATTCCGACTTCAACTCGAATTGCCATTGATCGCGAAGGTGGAGATCGCCACTCTCTAACTCTCTGATCAGGCGGTCCATTGCCATTTTTGTCTGCCGGTGTTTTCGTTTATTTCAATTAAAACCGATGCCAGTCCAATTTTGGCCAGGTTCTGCTGTCGGTATCTAAGAGTTGGTATAATTTGAAAGAGCCATTTTGGCAAATTCAATTTCAGCTTTACAAGAAGGAGCGGCGTTGACCGAGCATATCTATCCTAAAAGATGGCCGGAAAGTAAAAGTCGCATGATTTTCTTTCACTTAGCTCTGGCTTTTAGCTATTAAAAAGTTGTTTTGCACATTGCTAAATATTGGCGCCTCTCCCTATATTACACGTAAACAACAAAGTAGCACTGGCTGCGGCTGGTTTTTTAAGTTGCCTATGAATGGCAACCGATATGATCCGGCTTGTACCAGGAGAAAAGAACTGGAAGCGAGGCTTTTTCTTCTTTGCGGAAGCGGTGTTTTGCATATGACAACTGCAAAAGAGAGTTATGTCAGGGAAAGGTGTCTGTTTTGACAGGTTCTAAACATCCCCCAATACCGCGATAAAGCCCGATCCTCAGTCCTTTTTAGTCTATGGTGGAAAGCTCTAACCTTAAGGTGAACCGATGAAATCTACAATTATCAGTCTCGATAAAGAGAGAGAGGCCCTCAATGCCGAAAAGTCAGTTTGGAAGAAGGTACTCACGATCGCTGCGGGAAGCATTTTTCTAGCCGGTATGGCGCAGATCGCAATCCCTTTGCCCTTCAATCCTGTTCCTGTATCCATGCAGACTTTCGGAGTCATGTTGCTCGCCTTGACGCTGGGCAAAAAAGAAGCACTGTGTGCCGTTTTGGCTTACTTAATGCAAGCCACCCTAGGTTTGCCTGTACTCGCCGGAGGAGCTGTACAACCTCTATGGGCAATCTCTCCGACAGCCGGCTATTTAATCGGTTTCGTTGCGGCTGTCTTTGTCTCTTCATCCCTGCTCGAGATGAAGCAAAACAGAAGTTTTCTCTGGACGATGACTGCTCTTTTTGCAGGTGAAGCCGTGATTTATATTTTGGGCGCGACAGTTCTGTCCTTTTTCGTCGGTTTCGAAAATGCCATCTTGCTCGGGGTTGTTCCCTTTGTGGTTGGAAGCGTTCTTAAGCTGATCGCTGCAGCTTCACTCGAAAAACCGATTGATTTCGTAAAACGCTTTTTCATCTAATCGATTCCCCCCTTTTTTAAACCCACCCCTCTCGGGTGGGTTTTAAAGCCTGTAAACGACCAAATCCGTTGACATTCCCTTAGTACCGGTTCTTAGTGTTTTAGCTAAGCGCCAAATCTACCAGCTTTGCTGCACCCATCTATAGACCTCGACTCGACATCAACATTGTTTGGTGACTGTACCACTCTACATTTTTTTAACGTGCCGACTCTGTTCACAAATTGTTTGCGGGAAGAAGGGCGGGTGGAGATGGCAATGCTCACGCAATAGTTAGGAATGAGTCAATCCAACAGCCGGGCAGACTAAGATGCGGTCAAAGCATAGTATTTTCATGAAAATGGGGGGAGGGCTTGGCCTAGACATGAAGAGCGTTTCGTGCTATTCCGATCAGAAGTCCTCCAACTGCTTGTGTGACGGGTGTCCAGGGACTTTGCAGCACAACAGTGGCCACACCAAAAAAAGTGGCCGCTCTAATCACTTCTCTGTAGACGGAGAAAAGCGAAGTCAGGCCATAGAAGCTGGCCTCTCCAACGAAGCGCAGGGCTTTTAGCAGCCCCCGCAGAATGATCTCCATATTGCCTGGAGCCGGTGGGGGAAGAGTGATTTCCGGGTCGCCTTCCTTGGAGAGAAACCCTTTGATCGCCGTGATATCTTCAATCAAGCTGCTAAGCTCTGTCTGAGGCACTTCCAGTGAAATGAGCTGATACCCAAACTCTTGTTTTTCATAAGCCGATAAGGTGAGATCCTCCGCATTCGCAGGCTGTTCGATGAGTATCCAGTTGTTGATAAGAGCTTCGCTCTCCAAGAGACGCAGCTCCTTGAGCAGGAGTTCAAGATCGACTCCTTCTTCTTTTTTAGCCTTTCGGAGCACCTCTGCAACGCGAGGCGATGATGAGGTAATAAACGAGAGCAGCCTTTCATTGAGTTTGGCGACAACTTCGTTAAGTGATCTCTCGACAAGCTTCTTTAGGGCCTGCTCACTATGAAGCAATCTTTCATTTTCTCGTTTACTGCTGTGGACTTCTCTTTCTAGCTGTTCGATATATGCTTTCAGCCTGGCTGCAAAAAAATAACTGGGATCGTCACGCCCTTGAAATTGGTTGAAGAAGGGGCCGCAAGCGGATGGATCACCCGAATAGTCTTCAATAACGCTATGGCTTCTCCATCCCTGGAAATGAGCCTCGCTGGGAGCTTGCTGGATCACGGATACAATGCAGCTTAGTTTATCCTGTGGTGATAGTGCTGTCCGTTTCTCTTGTGTATCGGATTGGGACTGGCCGTACTCAATCAGCAAACGGGGTGTTTCAACTGACATATGCTTAACCTTCTAAATAAGCTTAAGATTATAAAGAAACATACATGCCAAAGTGTCTCAAGAGTGTCGGATTAGCGGTAAACCTATAGTGAAAGCATGCAGCCAGGTTCTAAGAGGCTGTCCACAAACTCGAATTATACGATTTCAGTTTATGGAAAGTTTCTAAGGGCTTTCCTCTTCCTTAAACTGCAGGGAGAGGGAATTCATGCAGTAACGTTTACCGGTTGGCGCGGGACCGTCGTCAAAGACGTGTCCGAGATGAGATTCGCACCGGGCGCAGCGTACCTCGGTTCTTCTGGCAAATAATTTGTAATCATCCTTCAGTGCGACGTGTTCTTGATTGATCGGCTTGAAAAAGCTTGGCCACCCTGTGCCTGAATCGAACTTCGCCTCTGACGTAAAGAGGGGTAAACCACAACCGGCACAATAATAAGTGCCTTCTTTCTTTTCATCCCACAAATCACCGCTGAAAGCCTGTTCTGTTCCAGCCTGTCGTAGAACGTGGTATCGATTTTCTGGAAGCCTGTTCCTCCACTCCTCATCGGAAAGGGAGATTTTCTCTTTGAAAAGAGGTTTGCTGTCATCCATCTTTAGCTTTTTGTCCCTAAGGTAGTTATTACTGAAAATATACCATGTGAGAAGGAGTGTGATACTGATCAGGACTAAGATGAGTCCCTGCTGAAAAGTCATAGCGCCGCCTGTCTGTCATGTACGAAATTTCCTTTTGCCATGCGCATTAAAACTTTGCAAGTCTCAAGATTTCATCATCAGAGGTCTTTGTCCCTCGTAAATTCACAGCAAAAGGATTGAGGCGTCGGTTCAAAAGCCTACCAAATCTCCAAAATCTCGAATTTTGAGACGCTTGCGGTGTACCAGACCCTGATAGCTCGCATGCATTAGCAAATCATCCGATTTCAAATCTAGCACAAGTCCAAATCCGTTAGCACAATGCCGGAGGGAGTCTCCCACCTTTCTATTTGCTTGCAATTATCAGAGGCGTTAGGCTTAAGTGAGCGTGTGCGTTAAAGCTTTGAGTTCACAACTTGCTGCAAGCAGGCTTCTAAGGCTGACAGAGACCTACATGGATAGGGCGCCTCTTCTGTCCGAAGGATATTGTCGAATGGTAAAAGCTTCAGATTGAGTAATGTAATGGAGTTGTCTCAAACACGAAGTTTGATGCACATCCGGTTACGATAGGCTCTAAACCCGCTCTAAAAAAGAAACATCCTTGGAGGCAAATGGGTATTATAATCGCGCTGCTGTTGAATAGTTTAGCAGTATTCGTTACGGCTTACATCCTTCCGGGCATTCATTTAAAAGACTACTGGACCGCTCTTGTTGTTGCTGTGGTTTTAGGAGTCATCAACACCTTTATCAGACCGATCATTCTCATTCTGACACTTCCGATCAATATTTTGACTCTGGGCTTATTTACGTTTGTAATCCTTGGAGGCCTCGTGCTGCTTGTCAGTTCGATTGTACCCGGATTTGTAGTGGATGGCTTTTGGTGGGCTCTTGCGTTTGCTCTTGTGCTGTCATTAATCAACAGCTTTATTCATTCGATCACCTACAGATTCTAAAGTGGGATGCTTATACCGAAAGTATCTCAAAACTTGGGATGTGGGCTTTGAGAAAACTCTCGCGATTGAATGATCGTAAGCCACCTCATATTTCTCATATTAGGTGACTTTCAATCTTGGGGATCTTTCTCGTTGCCAAGCCCAAATCTTGAGCCAGTTTTCGGTAAATCTATCTTTTTTCTTCGGCAGGTCCGAGCATCGCCTCAGGGCGCACCCACTGTTCAAATTCTTTCTCTGTAAGATAGCCTGTTTTCAGCGCGGCCTCTTTAAGCGATAATCCATCATGATGGGCGGTGTGGGCGATTTGAGCGGCTTTGTCGTATCCGATCTTGGGCGACAAAGCAGTGACAAGCATGAGAGACCTTTCAAGATAACCTTCCATCGTCTTGATGTTTGCCTTTAAACCCTCGATCAGATGTTTCTCGAAGCTCCGAATGGCATCCGACAAAAGATAGAGTGCCTCCAGGTAGTTGTGGATAATGAGGGGTTTGTAGACGTTTAGCTCAAAATTGCCTTGCGAGGCTGCCATGCTGATGGAGAGCTCGTTTCCGTAAACTTGACAAGCTGCCATTGTCAGCGCTTCACATTGCGTGGGATTCACTTTCCCAGGCATGATGGAAGATCCCGGTTCATTTTCGGGAAGAAGTAGCTCGTTAAGGCCGGCTCTTGGCCCGGAACCCATCCAGCGGATATCGTTGGCGATTTTCATAAGGGCGGATGCCAAGGTTTTAAGGGCAGCTCCCGCTACGATGAAAGGATCGTGCGAGCTTAAGGCTGCAAATTTGTTTTCGGCTGATCTAAAGGGCTCTTTTGTTTCTTTTGCGATCTCCTCGGTCGCAATCGATGCAAAACGGGGATGGGCATTGATTCCCGTCCCGACAGCTGTCCCTCCAAGCGCCAACGGGTAGAGTCCTGTCAGAGAGTTGACGATGGCTTCCTCGGCAAATTTAAGCTGGGCGATATACCCTGAAAATTCCTGCCCCAAAGTGATCGGCACCGCATCCATTAAATGCGTCCGGCCAATTTTGATGATATGTGCAAATTCTCTTTCCTTCTTTTGTAAAGACTTTTGAAGAGATTCAAGAGCGGGTAACAAGCTTTTTTTAACTGCCATTACAGCAGCGATATGCATTGCTGTCGGAAAAGTGTCATTCGATGATTGGGACATGTTCACATGATCGTTGGGATGGATGGGATTTTTGCTTCCGCGTACTCCTCCGGCCTCTTCGATTGCCCTGTTGGCGATCACTTCGTTGACATTCATGTTGGTTTGGGTGCCGCTACCTGTTTGAAAGACACTTAAGGGAAAATGGTTCATCAATTTTTCTTCGATGATCTCATTGGCTGCCCGCACAATCAAACGAGCCTTTTCTTCATCGAGAAGTTTCAGTTCCAAGTTGGCTTTAGCGGCCGCTTTTTTTAAAATGCCGAACGCTATGATGAGGTCTTTCGGCATTGACTTGGATCCGATCTTAAAATGTTCGAGCGACCTTTGCGTTTGCGCTCCCCAGTATGCGCTTTCGGCTACTTCGACCTCGCCCATGGAGTCTTTTTCTTTACGGGTCTTGGTTTCACAGGTTTCTTTCATGGGGGGCTCCTTTCAAAATATATTTTGCGGTCAAAGGGTGAGTTCACTCACTTTATGCGTTAACATAAAATTTGAAACAAATCCAGAGAGATATTCCTTTCTTGGTTTCCGTGCTTTAGATATGATTTTCTGTCTCTGTTTTATGGAGTTTTTCGCTCTGCATTTTCGTGTCTTGGCCGGGCAGGACTTGCTACGGCCCTTTGACCTGCTTCTTTAACCGCTAACTTTAGGATCAACCTATTATGTCCACTGCACAAATTAGCACCGCGGATCGTCTTTTCGTTCCTTTTCAGGCTTCTTCCTTTCGTCAGGAAACGATCGATAAGTCCGATTGGGAGAACTTCTTTAGGGCGTTAAGAAGTTTGGACGAAAGCAGCGAGTCGATAGACCTTTCGAATCTAAAAGAGTTGCTGCAAAATCTGCTGCAACAGGAGCCGGATAGAGAATGCAAAGAGCTGTTAAAAGAAGAGCTTGCCAAGCTAAAACCAGGCTCGCTGGATCTGTTTTTGATGGCCGCTTGGCTGGTGAGTGCAGAAAGGGGAGGGGAGGGCGCGCCCAAATGGGTTTCTGACTGCCTCGATTTAGAAGCGGTAAAAGCTATCATACAGGATAAATATGAGGGCTTGCAAGATGTTGCAGATTATCTTGCTGACTGCAAACTTAAGTTGGTCGAAAGTGAAGTGGAATTTAAAGATCAGTCGTGGGAGATCACGAAAATCTGGAAGGCCTTTGTCAGCTTTTTGACCAACATCATCGATATCTTCCTCATCGCCTTTACTCTTTTCGATGTCGGTAAAGATCCTCAGTCGGCATGGGAAGCTCAGGCGATGCTCGATATCTACTACAAATTTTTCATGATACCGGCGGTGATTTCGGTTCTGATCAAATTATTCCTTCCCGCAGCGGGCCTTGAAGTTTATGCCATCACAGCCGGTGTGGTCGCTGTTTTAATGGTGCTGATGACGATATATATCCGTTTTCTAAGGCCGTGTCCCGATACTTTGCCGCATTGCGAATCGAACTTGACACTGGATGCTCTACAGGGGCGTATAGGTCAAGTCATCGGGCGAGAGGCGGAAATCGATGAAATGATCCACATGCTCGATAACAAGGAGTGTAAGCAGAAGAATCATGTCTTGCTGGTTGGAAAATCGGGGGTGGGTAAAACAGAGATTGTTAAAGGGGTTGCCCGAAGGATCGCGCGCGGTGATGTGCCCGATTCGCTCAAAGGCAGGAAAGTGTTTTTGGTCAACACGGCAAGCTTGGTATCGGGAGGATTTTTCGGTTACGCCGATCAGATGAAGGTTCTTCTCAACCGGATCAGAAGGCTCGACCAAGTGATCCTGTTTTTTGACGAGGTGCATGTCGCACTGAAAAACAAAAGCTCCCTGTCTGATTTTTTAAAGCCGTTGCTTGATAGACCTGATCTGATGTGCGTTGCAGCGACTACGGACCATGAGTTCAAAGAGCATATTGCTGGGGGAGGAGCTGAAGCCGAGGCGGATAAACCAAAGGGAGACCCTGCCTTTTTACGAAGGTTTAATTTGATGGAGATCAAATCGATCGAACGTGAAGCCCTTTTACAGATCCTTCTCAAAAGACAGCAAGCCTCTTCCTCCCATGTTTTTGCCGAAACAGAGGTGCTCGAGTACCTGCTGACAAAAATAGAAGAGGATGAAGATTTTAAGAAGAAGGGGCAACCGGCTTTCGCTTTGTCGGTTCTCGACCTCTGTATATCTTCAGTGGCAAAGGTGTTTGAGGAGAGTTGGAAAACTAAAAAACTCAGCGATCTGCATGCGGAGGTAGAGGCGGTAAGGCTTCATGCCACTGAAAGTATCCAATCCGTCAAGCCGAAGCGGAAGGGACAGGGGCGTGAAATTCGGGATGCGAGCAGGGAAGAGAGCGAGAATCGTCGGATTGGGGAGATGTTGAAAAACTATAAAAAGGTAGCTGCGACCCGCCGCGCTCTGTTTAGTTCTCTTCATGAAACGATATCGGCGGTAGAGCAGGGGCCTTCCTCCCATAAAGAGAGGGAGGGTCTGGGTCTCTTTCTGGATATGGAATATCATCTTCCTACCTTGGAGAAGGTGATGGACGACATGGATGGGGCAATTGGCAACTTGAGCGAAAGTGAGGGGGAGAGAGTCTTCGTTAAGGTCACACAAGCAGTGGTCGATCAGACGCTTGCCAAAATGAAAATTGGGATGCAGATCGATCAGTGATCGAAAAGTTTTTTACAATAAAGATGGGAGGCTAAAGCGGTTGATGGCCTCCGGGTTTACATTCCAATTTTGACTCCTCATAAATGTAAGGTTATGGCATCCTCTTGACTTTGCAGACTGCCCGTAGGCTGAAATCAGACGAAATCTGTTTGCGGATGGTCTCTCGTAGTGAAATGAACTCAATAAGTGGTTTTTCGCCTGCGTGAAAGTTGCTGTGATAGAGAGAGAGCAAAGGTCATAGTATCAATTAGCACCGAAAGCGTCTCGATAATTGGCGTGCGAGCTTTGAGAAAGGCCCCTAGATTGAAAGAATGCAAGTCGTCTCAAGCTTTTACTATTAGGAGACTTACAGTCCTTCCATTTTGGGGAGCTTTCTCGTTGCCAAAGACCAAATTTTGAAGCACGTTCGGTGTGATACATTGACCGTTATCCTCTTTCAATTAGGGCCTTCTGAAATAAGGCAATTTCCTCTCGCGCGTTCATTTTACCACAAAAAGTGAAAATTTTTTCTTTTTTAAGCTGTATTGCTTATACCGAAATGAACTCAATCTCAAATCGTGGAAAATCTTTAAAGACAGTGATCAATTTCAAAAAAACAAAACGAATAAAGAGGAGAATATGAATTTATCCTTTGCTCTTGTGATAGGGAGCGGACTCTTAGCTATCGGCTATGGGATTTACATGATCCGCTCTATCCTGTCTCTTAGCGCAGGCACAGCGGAGATGCAGAAAATTGCGTCCGCAATCCAGGAAGGAGCCAGCGCTTATTTGAACCGGCAATACCAGGTTATTACGATAGTTGGTATCGCTATATTTGCCCTTTTGACATGGGTGCTCGGCTGGTCTGTAAGTATCGGCTTTTTAATTGGAGCGGTTCTTTCCGGAGTAGCGGGCTATGTGGGAATGTATATTTCCGTCAGGGCAAACGTCAGGACGACCGAAGCTGCCAAGGGCGGCTTGGAGCCGGCTCTTGATGTAGCCTTCAAGTCAGGTGCAATCACAGGAATGTTGGTTGTCGGTCTTGGCCTGATTGGCTTAACAGTCTATTACCTCTATCTGAAAATGTCGGGTTACGCCGACCGCGCGCTTCTCGAGCCTCTCGTGGCACTTGGATTTGGCGCATCTTTGATCTCGATTTTTGCAAGACTGGGCGGCGGGATTTTCACTAAGGGCGCTGACGTTGGAGCGGACCTTGTGGGTAAGATCGAAGCCGGCATCCCGGAAGATGACCCAAGAAACGCAGCGGTAATCGCCGATAACGTAGGCGACAACGTTGGAGACTGCGCAGGTATGGCGGCAGACCTCTTTGAAACCTATGTTGTGACCATCGTTGGTACGATGCTGTTGGCAGGCGTGCTGTTCGTAGGAGATCTCGCCCCCCTGATGGATACGATGATGTTCTATCCTTTGGCAATTGGCGGCATTTGTACATTAGCCTCTATATTTGGTACTTACTTTGTCAAGTTGGGAAGAACAAGAGACATCATGGCTGCTTTGTACCAAGGTTCGTTCGCGACAGCCGTCTTTTCTGCTTTCGGAATTGGATTTGTTACCAATGCCATGATTGGATTCAACACCACTTTTGTTATTGAAGGGACAACATTCACCGGTTTGAATATTTTCTACTGTGCCTTGACAGGTCTTGTGGTAACCGGTCTGATCATGAAAATTACGGAGTACTACACCTTAGGCAAGTATAGACCCGTCAAGAGTATTGCCGATGCCTCCACAACAGGCCACGGTACTAATATTATCCAAGGTATCGCGGTTTCGATGGAAGCGACAGCTCTTCCTGTGCTTGTCGTTTGCGGAGCGATCTTGGTGTCGTATGCCAACGGCCACCTCTATGGCGTTGCCGTGGCGGCGACCACAATGCTTGCACTGGCAGGGATGATCGTAGCGCTCGACGCTTACGGTCCTGTGACCGATAACGCAGGCGGCATTGCTGAAATGGCGCACCTGCCGAAAGAGGTACGGGAAACAACCGACCTGCTCGATGCAGTGGGCAACACAACAAAAGCGGTGACAAAAGGTTATGCGATCGCCTCGGCGGGACTTGCTGCCTTGGTCCTTTTCTCTGCGTTTTTAGAGGACCTCCAGCACTATTTCCCCAAGGTTGTGACGCAGTTTGAGCTGCAGAACCCCTATGTAGTGGTAGGTCTCTTCATCGGTGGCTTACTGCCTTACCTGTTCGGAGCGTTAAGCATGATGGCTGTCGGCAGAGCTGCTGGTTCTGTGGTGGTTGAAGTAAGACGTCAGTTCAGAGAGATTAAAGGGCTGATGGAAGGGACTGCAAAGCCCGACTATGGCAGAGCGGTTGACCTATTGACTAAGTCGGCGATCAAAGAGATGATCGCTCCTTCACTTCTCCCTGTTCTTGCCCCTGTAGTGGTCTTTTTTGTGATCGATTATGTGGCGGGAAGATCCGAGGCGTTTGCTACCTTGGGTTCAATGCTTCTTGGAATCGTCGTAACAGGTCTGTTTGTAGGACTGTCGATGACTTCCGGCGGTGGTGCCTGGGATAACGCTAAAAAGCGTATTGAAGAGGGATACCATGGAGGCAAAGGGTCTGAGGCGCATAAGGCCGCCGTTACCGGAGATACGGTGGGCGATCCTTATAAGGATACGGCCGGCCCTGCGATCAATCCTATGATCAAGATCGCCAACATCGTTGCGCTTCTGTTGCTAGCGATGCTTGCGCGCGGCGCTTAAAGCTTTTACTTCAGTCAAAAGTACAAGCCTGTGACAGCCCCCGATTGGGGGCTGTTTTTTTTTGTTCTTAAATATACCGAAAACTACTCAAAATTTTGTGTTGGCTTTGAGGGTGGCGAAAACTAAATGCTAAGACACATCTCAGATGTGTCATCGCAAAGCTCAATGAATTTCAAAAAGTTTTAATCATCTTTTATAATATACTTAATAGCAATTGTTTTGATATAAAGTACGTTACATTAAATCGCTTTGTGGCTTATACTGTTCCCTGAATTAAGGGGTAAACTGGAAATTTAGGATATAAGCGTCAAATGGTGAGCTCCCCGTGAGACGCTCAAAGGCCTTTCCTCCGATTCCAATTCGAGTATTGACAGTCTGGGCAAGAGTGTGAATACTAGACCCTAAGAACCAAAGAATCAATTAGTAAACTATATACTTATTACTTTAATATCAGGTAGCCGGGTATGTCGTCTCCAGAAAAAACCTCTTTTCTTTCGTCGGAAGGAAAGTCTCCTTTGCATCAATCGCTAGAGATAAGACCTCTTCCAGGGTACAACTCGTCCGGGGAGGGTACTTCCAGCTCCTTAGGGACGCCGCCCATTAGCATCACGCGAACAGGCGGTGTTTACTCACAGCCAGGCAACAGCACGCACAGTACCTCGCCCCTAAGTCAATTTACAAATCGAATAGGTTGCTATGTCCCACGCGTTGGTGATGAAAGTGTTTCGCTGGTAGGAAGAATCTCTGCCGAATCGAGCGACGACGATGCCGAAGATCCTGTCACGATTTGTTATGTGATATCCCGGGGAGGCTCTAGTGGAAGTCCTAAGGAAGGAATGCACGGCAAAGCAAGGGATGATCAGGCAATAGACACTAGAGTTTTGTCCCAAATTAGCCACATCGCTCAGGCCAGCAGGGAACTTGGTGTCGGTCAGTTTCTGACGGAAATAATGGTGGACGAGCACTATCTGACTCAGTTTCTAAGCGTGTTCCCCAAGGGCGGAGATACACACTGCCATCTTACCGGTTCACTTGATGCCAACACCTATTTGCGCTACGCGGTATCGCTGGATCTGGTATGCGATCCCGAGACATTCATTTTCAGAAAGAGAGATAAATGGGACGCATCGTCGAGCGGTGTCTTGACCGCGGCCGAGATTATGTCCAATTTCTCCTTGCAGACTAAATATTATCAAAAAGCGACGACTCGTGGACAGACAGTAGAAACCGGTTTGACCCACCATCATTTTTTTGAAACATTTCCAGTATTTGAGAGCATAGAAAAATATCTGAAGCTGACACAGCTGCTGGCACCGCTTCTTAAAGATGCCTATGAACAGAAAACATTTTACCTTGAGACGAGCAAGGGCTTTGAGTTTGACCTCGATCTTCTGAAAGAACCGCCCCAAAGCCAGGGCCGATGGGACGAGGATACGATTCTGGGCCGTTTTGAGTTGTCGTCGCCCGCTCAAACCGAAGGACTCGACTTGTTATGCGCGCAATCCTCTGAAAAAATTCCGGTCGAAACGCTTTGCCGCAAGACACTTTACTTGAACAGCTTTCCTACCGCAGAGCGTTTTGATAACAAATTACTGCCGATCAAGGATGATGAACAGGATGTTGAGTTAAAGCTGATTTTAGACGATAAGCTGCAAATTCTTCTTACGTACATTGATATTGTGGCAAGACAGTATGTTCTCTACCTGGATGAAGCGGATGCCATCCCGAGGGAGTTGCACAAGTATGGCTTCAAAGATTCGCTGTTTTCCCTTAACAATCCCACTGTTGTTAAATTGAATGTGGATGTGAACCGCGAATTGCCTTTGCCCAGTTTCTTTGCGGATCTGGCCGTCGCATTCAGACTGGTTCAGATAGAGCGTGAAAGACCAAATCCCCGGATTGTCGGCATTGTAATCTCGGGCCGGGAGCATCATGAGAATGCGCTGACTAACAGAGATGCGCAGCTGAAAATGATCCGTTACTTTCAGCACCGAATGCCTGATGTCCGCTTAAGCTTGCATGCGGGAGAACTGACAGAGGCACTGGTGCCGAAGCAGGCGATGAGAGGGGCGATCAGGAAGGCGATCAAACTGGGAAATCCGAGTCGTATCGGACATGCCGTTTGCATATCCCAGGACAAAAACATGTTCGAGCTTCTTGCTCTTTTGAAGAGTAAAAAGATCTGTGTCGAAACTTGTTTTTCCAGCAATGAAAAGACGCTAAAGGTCGTCAATGGAAGCCACCCATTCAAAAAGTTTTTGAATGAAGGGATTCCCGTTACAATCAATACCGATGATGCGGGGGTTAATGGCAGCTCTCTTGGCAACGAATATAAAATTGCCGCAACCCGCTATAAGCTGTCGTATGACCAATTGAAAAGGCTGGCGCGCAACCAGATCAAATATAGTTTTCTTCCCGGAGAGGAGATCTTTGATGAGGACTACAATCTCAAAGAGGATTTCCTGTTTCTTAAAGAGTGCCAGAAAGGAACTATGGGCTGTGATGACATCAAGCTAAGTCAACGCGTGCAATCTATTCTTGCCAATTCACCCAAGGCTGCGCAGCAGTATAAGCTGGAGCTGGCCTTAATTAGGTTTGAAGAGTGGGTGATGGGAGAGATGATTCAGAATGTTATCCGTCTGGAAGAGCAATAAAATTGGGTGGTTGCCCTTAGGCAACCATTTCAAAAGCTTTTCTTTTGGGTTGCTGATTAAATCAGCCCCTCAAGATGGATATTGATGGAAGAATATAACCCATCGAGGCTATATCCCCCTTCAAGAACAGAAATTATCCTTCCTTCGGCGTAGCGCTTCGCTAAGAGGCAAGCTCTCGTAGTCATCCAGCCAAAGTCTTCCGTTTTGAGTTTTAGTCCCCCCAGGGGATCCAATTCATGGGCATCAAAGCCGGCGGATATCAAAACAAACTGAGGCTGATATTTTTCCATTGCCTCTTCCAAGTCTTGAAACGCGGACTGAATCTTAGCAAACGCCCCATTTCCGGCCGCGACCGGCCTGTTCATTGTCGTTCCGGCGCCCTCTCCCTCTCCCTGTTCGCTGGCTAGCCCTGTGCCGGGATAGATTCCCTCTTGATGGGTGCTGAAGTAAAAGACCCTGGGATCTCTGTAAAAGATATCTTGTGTGCCGTTTCCGTGATGAACATCCCAGTCAATAACGAGCAGGCGTTGCAGGTGGTGGCGGTAGAGCAGGTGCGCTGCGGCGACCGCGACGTTGTTGATTAGACAAAATCCCATACCGGCATCGGAAGTGGCGTGGTGGCCAGGAGGGCGGGCGTTGACAAACACCTTGCGGCAGTAACCCCCCATGATATGGTCGGCGGCGGCCAGCATAGAGCCGGCGGCAGCCTTTGCGGCAAGAAAGCTGAAGGGGCTTATCCAGACGTCTCCGGTGGAAAGGAGATTGATCTCTCCCTCGCGCAAACGCTCTATTTCGTGGGTCAGTGTTGTGATGTACTGTGGGCTGTGGCAAAGCAGCAGGTCTTCCATTGCTGCCAGTCGGGGAGTTGGAAGATCGGAGATGTTGAGCAGGCCCTTTTCCCTGAGCGCTCTTTCGACGGTAAGAAAGCGCTGCTTACTTTCGGGGTGATAGAGGGGGGTCTCATGCTTTAGGCATCGTGAGTCGCTGATTACTTTGAAGTCCAAGGAGATCCTCGGGGTGGGTGTTTGATTTTGACGGGGGTGAAAAGAGTTGTAGCAGGGGAGTGTTTAGATGCCCGGGGATGCCCCCGGGCAACGGTGCGAGAAAGTGTTTAGCCGCCGACTCGGGAGACGAGCTGAGCTCTATTAACTACACTCTTCGGTCCAAGCCAAATGCTCCAGACAGCCCTTGCAAACTCAGGACTTTGCACTTCGCCTTTTTTTACCCCATTGATCTCAACTTCAATGATGCCTCCGGGGATCCAGCGCAGAACGTGCTTATCGTTAACACTGGCATTTTCATTGAAGAAGCCCAAAAACTGTTCCTCTTGGGATTGCAGTGCCTGCTGCTGAGCCTGGGAGAACACTTTCTTGAATGTGTCCTGATAACCGTCTTTGATTGTCTTGGAATCGACATCGCGGACCCAGATCTGAGTCAACTGCTTGGCTAAATTGTCATTGAGCGCCTGGTTGAAGACGTTGTTCTTGTTTAAGTCGGCGCCCTCTTGGATGTAGCTGGCAACGCTGTAGACTTTCACAAAAAACTTGGTTCTCGTGGAGACGCCTGTGGCGTTCAGGTTCCACTCTTTTCCACCATGAGAGAAAGAGACATTCACAGGGAAGGTTTTTCCCGTAGACTTGTCTGCTATCGTTTCTTCCGATGAAAGCACTCCAGCCGCGAATAGGGCTGCGCCCAAGATAAATTGCTTCAATATGTTCTGCATAAAGCTCCTCGTTAGATTACTTGTGTCAACCTCACTTTATGGAGTGGCGGATTTGGTTGCAAGAATTGGCTTAAAGATAAGGAAACCGCTGTTTTGAGCAGAAGGGCTCTGCCTTTTCAGTGCCGCTAAAACAGGAAATAAGGCGCAGAATAGACAGAAAATGAGAGAGATAGAAAAAAAAGAGGGTGTGCGTAAGAAAGTCGCTTGCGTGAAAATGTAGGCATCATGTAGATTAGTACTTCGATTTGAGCGTAAAACGAACAAAACGTTAAGCTCAAAACACCGAAGTCTCTGAGCTTCGGAATGTTAATTGACAGCGATAAGATA